>NZ_JBHUEP010000007.1:49822-213318 GCF_042680925.1 Ottowia beijingensis | reverse complement strand
GCCTGCAGGTCAGGCGCGCCACGGGCTGCATGCCGGCCGTCTCGGCCAGCAGGCCCAGCTCCTCCAGGTCATGGTCGAAGTTGGGCGCGCCAAGATCCACCCCCACGAGGACTGCGGCGGTACGTTCGGGGGCGGCGGGGTTGGGCAACGTGGGAATGAAGGTCGATCCAGCGGGCGTTGTTTGCTACACGATCAGTAGCTGCTCACGCCAGCTGGATGCCGACTACAGCTTATTTGGCTTCGGGTTCCGGCGCGTCGGAGCCGGTGGAGAAATTCACCGCGCGGCCAGGCACGATGGTGGAGATGGCATGTTTGTAGACCATCTGCGTGACCGTGTTGCGCAGCAGCACGACGTACTGGTCGAAGGATTCGATCTGGCCCTGGAGCTTGATGCCGTTGACCAGGTAGATGGACACCGGGATGTGCTCACGGCGCAGGGTGTTCAGGAACGGGTCTTGTAGGAGTTGCCCTTTGTTGCTCACGATATTCTCCGTGTTCGGTGAATGTTGGAAGGGGATGGAACTTAACACATGGGGGTGGCGCGCCCCATGTCAAGGTCACGAAAAGGGCCGATAAGGGCCGCTTTGGCGAATCCGGCCTATACACGAGGCCGGCGGGAAGGCCTTACGACTCCTTGTCGGCGTAAGGGTTCCGCGCCGTCTTCATTTCCACCCGCAGCGGCGTGCCGGTCAGCTCGAACGCCTTGCGGAAGCGCCCTTCCAGATAGCGCTTGTAGGCGTCGGTCACGCCCTCCAGCGAGTTGCCATGCACCACGATGACCGGCGGGTTCATGCCGCCCTGGTGCGCGTAGCGCAATTTGGGCCGGTACATGCCGGTGCGCTTGGGTGCCTGGAACTGCACCGCCTCCTGCAGCAGGCGGGTGAGCTGGGGCGTCGGCATCTTGCGCATGGCCGCCTGGTGCGCCTTGGCGATCGAGCCCCACAGCGGGCCCAGCCCTTGGCGCTTGATGGCCGAGATGAAGTGCAGCTCGGCAAACTTCAGGAAGGCCAGGCGCGATTCGATGGAACGCTGCACCAGCTCGCGCTGGTAGGCGTCCACCGCGTCCCACTTGTTCACCGCCAGCACCACGGCGCGGCCGGCGTCGAGGATGAAGCCGGCGATGTGCGCGTCCTGCTCGGTCACGCCCTGCGTGGCGTCCAGCAGCAGCAGCACGACGTTGGCCGATTCGATGGCCTGCAGCGTCTTGACGACGGAGAACTTCTCGATCGCCTCGAACACCTTGCCCTTGCGGCGCAGACCGGCGGTGTCGATCAACTCGAATTTCTTGCCGGCGCGCTCGAACGGCACGCTGATGGCGTCGCGCGTGGTGCCGGGCATGTCGAACGCGACCAGGCGCTCCTCGCCCAGCCAGGTGTTGATGAGGGTGGACTTGCCCACGTTGGGCCGCCCCGCCACGGCCAGGCGGATGGGCGCGTCAGGATCGGGCTCGGCGTCTTCCTCGGGCTCGGGCAGGTCCAGTGCGTCCAGCGCGGCCTCGAGCATGCTGCGCACGCCCTGGCCGTGCGCAGCCGACACCGGCAGCACCTCGCCCAGGCCCAGCTCGTAGAACTCGGCCAGCTGCGCGCCCTCGCGCATGCCCTCGGCCTTGTTGGCCACCAGCAGACAGGGCTTGCCCAGGCGCCGCAGGTAATCGGCGATGTCGTGGTCCTGCGCCGACAGGCCGGCACGCGCGTCGACCACGAAGATGACCACGTCCGCCTCGGCCACGGCCTGGCGGGTCTGCTTGGCCATCTCCTTGAAGATGCCGGACTCGGCCGTGGGCTCGAAGCCGCCGGTGTCGATGACGATGTATTCGCGCTTGCCCAGGTGGCCCTGGCCGTAGTGGCGGTCGCGCGTCAGCCCGGCAAAGTCGGCCACGATGGCATCGCGGCTCTTGGTCAGCCGGTTGAACAGCGTGGATTTGCCCACGTTGGGGCGGCCCACCAGGGCGATAACGGGTTTCATGGCGACGGTTCGCGAGGGGGAGGCAGGCGCCGCGCGGCGGTCGGGTCAGACCGGCCTGCGCCAATGGCGTTGAAGCTGCAATAGTACGGGCTCGGCGGCCATCACAGGTACGCCGGATTTGCTTCAACAAAATGATAGCTGCTTGCGCTTGTTACAAGCCGATTTCAGGCACTTTCATACCTGAAATCCTTGTATACCAAGCGCAAGCAGCTATTTTTATTGAATCAAAGTCACTCAGGCACGAAGCCGTACACGCCACCGCTGCGCGTGACCACCACCAGCGTGTTGCCCGCCACCACCGGCGTGGCGGCGATGCCCGAGCCATCGGTGGCCAGGCGGTTCAGCGGGCTGCCGTCCTCGCGCGACAGCATGTGCACCAGGCCGGTGCTGTCGCCCACGATGACGGAGCGGCCCAGCACCAGCGGGCCGGTGAGCTGGCGCCATTGCAGGGCATCGGTGGCCCAGGCGCGGTCGCCGGTTTCGGCGCGCCAGGCCAGCACGCGGCCGTCGGATTCGGTGCCGAACAGGCGCTGGCCGTCACCGGCCAGGCCAGTGGCACCACTGGCGGGCTTGGTCCACTTCAGGTTGCCGCTGGCGGTGTCGACGCAGCCCACGGCGGTCTGGAACGAGCGCGCACACAGCACGTCGCCGTCGCGGCTCACGCCGCCCACCAGATCGATCAGACGCTCCACGTCGTTGGTGCCGCGGGCCGAGGCCAGCGGGGCCTCCCAGCGCACTGTGCCGGTGTCGGGGTCGACGCCCACCAGCCGCCCCGCCATGCCCGCCACCAGCGTGTTGCCCACGGCCTGCAGCATGCCGGCCTGGCGCAGCACCAGCGGCTCGGCCGGGCGGTCCAGGTGCCACAGGCGCGCACCGTTGCGGCCATCGAAGGCGCTCAGCGAACGGTCGGCGCCCAGCACGAACACGCGGCCGCCGGCCACCAGCGGCGCGGTGTAGCTCTGCGTGGCCAGCTTGTGGCGCCATAGCTCGCGCCCGCCTTCCAGCGCCACCACGCGGTTGTCGCGCGTCACCACGGCGCTCACGCGGCCATCGCTGCCGACACCGGCCGACAGCGGCGCGCCGGCGCTGGCGCGCCCGGTTTCGCGGCCGCTGGCGGCATCCAGCGTGACGATGGTGCCGTCGGTGCCCGCCAGCGTGACCTGCTGGCCGAGCACGTTGACCTGCAGCGGAAAGCCCACGGCGGGCAGGCGCGCCGTCCAGGCCTGGCGCACGCCGACCAGCGCCGCATTGGGCGGCAGCTCGGCCGGCTTGGGCCGCGCGGAACCGCCGGCACAACCGGCCAGCACGGCGGCGGCACACAGGCTCAGGCCCCAGGCGGCCCAGCGGCGGCGGGCGGGTGCGGCCGTCATGACGCGGCTCCGGCCTTGGCGCCGGCATCGGGGTCGATGCCCAGCGCGTTCAGCTTCATGCCGACCAGGCGGCGGTAGTCGCCGCTTTCGGCCGTCAGGCCCTGGTAGGCCTTGCCGAACTCGGCGGCAGCCTGCTCGCGCTGGCCCTGCAGCAGCAGCACGTCGCCACGGCGGTCGGCCACCAGCGCGGTGTATGGCGCCGGAAAGCTGCCGGACAGCGTCTTCAGCGCGTCGTCGTAGGCTTTCTCGCCGATCTGCACCGAGGCCAGGCGCAGCCGTGCCACGGCGCGCAGGCCGTCGTTGGGTGCCTTGTCGGCCACCGCTGCCAGCGCGGCCTTGGCCTCGGCCGGCTTGCCTTTCTCGGCCAGCACCTTGGCGCTCAGCAGGCCGGCGTGCGCGGCGTAGGTGGTGCCGCCGTACTTGTCCTTCATGTCGGCCAGGGCGCGCTCCACGCGCGCCACGTCGCCCGCCTGCGCGGCGCGGTCGACCTCGTCGTACAGCACCGAGGCCAGGCCCGCCTGGCGGCGCTCCCAGTACTGCCAGCCGTTCCAGGCGGCGTAGGCGCCCAGCACGGCGATGAGCACCCAGGTGATCAGGTTGCCCCACTGGTTCCAGAAGTGTTTGAGCGCGTCGAGCTGTTCCTGCTCTTCAAGGTCGAGATGCGTGGCCATGCGTGGTGAATTCCGTAACTTCGTGCTTAATCGGTCGATTTTAGGATGTCAGACCAGAGCGCCGGCTCGGCCAGCGATTGGCGCGTCTGCGCCCCGGCGCCGTCGCGCAGCGCCTTCACCGTCACCTGCCCCTCGGCCAGTTCGTCGGCGCCGAAGATCAGGGCAAAGCGCGCCCCCGAGGCGTCGGCCTTCTTGAACTGGCTCTTCATGCTGCCCATGCCCTCGCCCCCTTGCCCGGATGCGGCGTGCATCTGCACCGCCACGCCCAGCGCGCGCAGCTGGTGCAGGCAGCGCATCACCTGCGGCAGCGCGGCGGCGTCGGGGATGACGGCGTAGGCATCGGGCACCGGGTCGAGCGTGTGCACGCCCTCCTCCTTCAGCAGTTCCAGCACGCGCTCCACGCCCAGCGCCCAGCCCACGGCCGGCGCCGGCTTGCCGCCGATCTGCTCGATCAGGTAGTCATACCGCCCACCGCCGCAGATGGTGCCCTGCGCACCCAGGCTGTCGGTGATGAACTCGAACACCGTGAGGTTGTAGTAGTCGAGGCCCCGCACCAGCCGCGGGTTGATGCGCCATTCGACGCCGTTGGCCGCCAGGATGGCCTGCACGGCGGCGAAGTGCGCGCGCGACTTTTCGCCCAGGTGGTCGATCAGCTTGGGCGCGCCTTCCACCAGCGCCTGCATGGCGGGGTTCTTGGTGTCCAGGATGCGCAGCGGGTTGCTGTGCAGGCGGCGCTTGGCGTCCTCGTCCAGCTGGTCTGCGTGCGCCTCGAAGTAGGCGATCAGCGCCGCGCGGTGCTCGCGCCGCTCGTCGGGCTGGCCGAGGCTGTTCAGCTCCAGCCGCCAGTTCTGGATGCCCAGCTCGCGCCACAGCGCCACGGCCAGCAGGATCAGCTCGGCATCCACCTCGGGCCCGCCGAAGCCCAGCGCCTCGGCGCCCACCTGGTGAAACTGGCGGTAGCGCCCGCGCTGCGGCCGCTCGCGCCGGAACATGGGACCCATGTAGTACAGGCGCTTGCCGCCGTCGTACAGCAGGTTGTGTTCAGCCACCGCACGCACCACGCCGGCGGTCGACTCGGGCCGCAGGCTCAGGTGCTCGGCATGGCCATGCTGGTCGGCGCGGTCCTGGAAGGAATACATCTCCTTTTCCACCACATCCGTCACCTCGCCCAGCCCGCGCGTGAACAGCTGCGTGTGCTCCATGATCGGCGTGCGGATGTTGCGGTAGGCGTGCGCGGCCATCACGCGGCGCACCACCTCTTCCAGCCATTCCCAGCGCGCCGATTCGGGCGGCAGGATGTCGTTCATGCCCTTGATGGCGTTGATTTGCTTGGACATTTTTGTTGAGATATCTGTTCTTTGATGATGGACAGGATTCAAACCGCCGGACGCAGAGGACGCAAAGGTTTCGCAGAAGTCGCGAAGGAAAACCAAAAAAACATCTTTTGGGTATTTTTTTTTGCGTCCTCTGCGTGGTTTCTGCGTCCTCTGCGTATGGATGTTCGGCAGTTCAGCCAATCACACCCCAAAGCGCTGTTCGATGTAGCGCTCGACGATGGCGTGGAACTCCTGCGCGATGTGCTCGCCGCGCAGCGTCATGGCCTTCTGCCCGTCGATGAACACGGGCGCAGCCGGCGCCTCGCCGGTGCCGGGCAGGCTGATGCCGATGTCGGCGTGCTTGCTCTCGCCCGGGCCGTTGACGATGCAGCCCATCACGGCCACCTTCAGGCCCTCGACGCCCGGGTACTTGCTGCGCCACACCGGCATCTGCGCGCGCAGGTGGTCGTCGATCTGCTTGGCCAGTTCCTGGAAGGTAGTGCTGGTGGTGCGCCCGCAGCCGGGGCAGGCGGTGACGCTGGGCACGAACACGCGCAGGCCGAGCGCCTGCAGGATTTCGGAGGCGACCACCACCTCCTGCGTGCGCGGCTCGCCGGGCTGCGGCGTGAGGCTGACGCGGATGGTGTCGCCGATGCCCTCCTGCAGCAGGATGGACAGCGCGGCAGCCGAGGCCACCGTGCCCTTGGTGCCCATGCCGGCCTCGGTCAGGCCCAGGTGCAGCGGATAGTCGCAGCGGCGCGCCAGTTCGCGGTACACCGCGATCAGGTCCTGCACGCCGCTGACCTTGCAGCTCAGGATCACCTGCTCCGGCGCCATGCCCAGTTCCACCGCCTGTTCGGCCGAGCCGATGGCGGACTGGATCAGCGCCTCGTACATCACCTGGCGCGCCTCCCACGGCTGGGCGCGCTGCGCGTTCTCGTCCATCAGGCCGGCCAGCAGGTCCTGGTCCAGGCTGCCCCAGTTGACGCCGATGCGCACCGGCTTGTCCCACTTCAGGGCGGCCTCGATCATCTGGCCGAACTGCACGTCCTTCTTGGCGCCCTTGCCCACGTTGCCGGGGTTGATGCGGTACTTCGACAGCGCCTGCGCGCAACCCGGAAATTCGGTCAGCAGCCGGTGGCCGTTGTAGTGGAAGTCTCCGATCAGCGGCACGTCGACGCCCATGCGGTCGAGCTGCTCGCGGATGTAGGGCACCTGCGCCGCCGCTTCGGGCGTGTTGACGGTGATGCGCACCATCTCCGAGCCGGCAATGGCGAGTTCCTTGCACTGGATGGCGGTGCCGATGGCATCCACCGTGTCGGTGTTGGTCATCGACTGCACGCGCACCGGCGCATCACCACCCACGGTGACCACGCGCGAGCCCCACACCACGCGACCCTGGCGCGAGCGGCGCGCGGCGGGCGCAGCGACAGCGATGGGCTCTTGAACTTCAGGCTTCATCGGTTTCTCCGAAACAGCACACCCGCACCCTGTTGACTCAGGGCTGCGCAGCAAGCCCTTTCAAACGGCCGCGGAGCAGGCCATGCGCGAACGCCGACGCCGGGGTCCCCCCGGCGTCCAGCGTTGTCCCCCCCAGGGGGAAGGCGCCGCAGGCGACTCAGGGGGAGCGTCATTTGATCTGGAAGCGGGAAACGGTGGTCTTGCTCAGGCTGCGGTGGTCGAACGGCTCGCCGCGCACGGTCACGTCCACTGCGTCCTTGCGTCCGATGGTGACGGACAGGGGCACCTCGCCGCTCAGGCCCAGGGCTTCGCCGGCGGCCAGCGCACGGTTGATGAGCTGCTTGCCCGCCGCATCGCGCACCGTCAGCCAGGTCTCGGCCTTGGCGGCGAAATGGATCAGGTCGTCACCCACGGCCGTGGCAGCGGCTGCTGCCGAAGCCGGCGCTGCCGGCGCGGGCTGCGGCACCACCTGCTCGGCCGATGCGGCGCCGGCCGGCATCTCGGCCGGGGCCAGCGGTTCGGCCGGCGGCGCGACCGCCGGCTCGACGCTCTCGCGCACCGTGCCGTCGCCCGCGGGCACCGTGGCCGGCGGCGCACCCAGCTGGATCGGCAGCGTGGGCAGAAAGTACAGCGCCGCCGCGCCCAGCAGCAAACCCACCACCGCGATGAGCAGGGGCTTGGAGAAGGTGCTGGCCAGCACGGGCGCCGGCCGGTCGCCGGTGCGGCGGAAGGGCTGGTTCAGGCTCTGCCCAGCGGGGCGCAGGCCGGGCGCGGACACGGGCATGCGCTCGAGCACCGGCGCCGGGTCGGTGCCGAAGGCTCGGCAGATGGCCGAGGCCAGGCCGCGGGCGAAGGTCACGTCGGGCAGCAGGTCGAGCCGGTCGTTCTCCAGCGCTTCAAGCTTCTGCGGCGACACCTTCATGGCGCTGGCCAGCAGCATCGGGTCGACACCCGCCGATTCGCGCAGCTGGCGCAGCATCTGGCCGGCCGATGCCGGCGGCACGGCACCGTCGGCAGGCGCCAGCGGTGCGGGCTGCGTGCCGGGCGCGGCCACCGTGCTGTCGTGAAACCCGGAGGTGCGCTCACTCATCGAAAGCCCCCCGTTCATAGGACAGCAGCTCGCGCGATTGCGGGAAGCGGCGGCGCAGCTGCGAGGCCAACTGCTCCATGGCCTGGCGGTTGTTCATGCGGCGCTCCACCTTGATGCCCAGCCACAGCGATTCGGCGTTGGCCAGGTCGGAGTTGTTCAGGCGGCGAATGTAGAACTGCGCGCGGTTGTAGTCGCCGCGGTTGTACAGCAGCTGCGACAGGTTGAACGCCGTCACGGGGTTGCCGGCGTCCAGCTCGTAGGAGTGCATCAGTGTCTTCTCGGCGCCGGCGGTGTCGCCGGCACGCGCCTGGCACACGCCCTGCGCCATCAGGGTCTTGGCGCGGTCCTGGTAGGTGGGCACGGCGACGGCGCGCTGGAAGGCCTGCGTGGCGTCGTCGTAGCGCCCGGCCTGGCAGTGCAGCCAGCCCAGGTTGTGCATGGCGTTACCGTCGCGCGGGTTGAGGGCGATGGCGCGCTGGAAGTTGGAGATGGCCAGCGCGTTGTCGCCCAGCGCCATGTAGATCAGCCCGCCCAGGTTGTAGGCGTCGGGGTAGTTCGGGTCGGCCTGCAGGGCGCGCTTCTGCTCGTCCAGCGCCACCATGTGCTGGCCGTTCTCGTAATAGCCCGCCGCCAGCGCCAGGCGCGTGCGGGCGCGCTTGCGGGCGTCGGATTCGTCGGAGGCGGTCTGCAACTCGGGCGGGATGTCGCCGCCGGGCTGCGTGGCGCAGCCGCCCGCCAGCGCCGCCAGGCCGGCCCAGGCCAGGGCCAGCAGCCAGCGACGGGACGGCATGGCCGGGCGGAATGGATGAATGTTCATGGAACAACCTTTCTCTGCGCCGCCGTGGCCGGCGGGGTCGGCACCTGGTGCAGCACGATGGTGCGCTGTCTGGCGATGCGGTCCTGCACGCGGGTGCGGTCCTGCACGTCGCCGGCCAGCTGGCCGCAGGCGGCGTCGATGTCGTCGCCGCGCGTCTTGCGCACGGTGGTGACGATGCCCGCATCGTTCAGCAGCTTGCCGAAGGCCAGCACGCGCGCCATCGGCGAGCGCGTGAGGCCCGATTGCGGGAACGGGTTGAAGGGAATCAGGTTGAACTTGGCGCGCAGGCCGTCGGCGCCGTGCCGGCGCATCAGGGCGATCAGCGCCTGGGCGTGCTCGGGCTGGTCGTTGACGCCGTCGAGCATGCAGTATTCAAAGGTGATGAAGTCGCGCGGCGCCGCGGCCAAGTAGGCGGTGCAGGTGCGCAGCAGTTCATCGATGGGGTATTTGCGGTTGAGCGGCACCAGGTGGCTGCGCAACTCGTCGGTGGGTGCGTGCAGCGACACCGCCAGCGCCACCGGACAGTCGCGCGCCAGGCGCTCGATCATCGGCACCACGCCCGAGGTGGACACCGTGACGCGGCGGCGCGACAGGCCGTAGCCATGGTCGTCCAGCATGGTGCGCAGCGCGGGCACCAGGCGATCATAATTTTGTAGCGGCTCGCCCATGCCCATCATCACCACGTTGGAGATGACACGCTCTTCGGTCTTCAGGTGCCGGCGCAGGAAGTGCTCGGCAAACCACAGCTGCGCCACGATCTCGGCCGTGGTCAGGTTGCGGCTGAAGCCCTGGTGGCCGGTGGAGCAGAAGCGGCAGCCCACCGCGCAGCCCGCTTGCGATGACACGCACAGCGTGCCGCGATCATCCTCTGGAATGAACACGCCTTCGATGGCGTTGCCACCACCGACGTCGAACAGCCACTTGATGGTGCCGTCGGCCGATTCGTGCTGGCTGATGACGGGCAGCGCGGTGACCTGCGCCTTGCCGGCCAGCTTCTCGCGCAGCGACTTGGCCAGATCGCTCATCTGGCTGAAATCGGCCACGCCGCGCTGGTGAATCCAGCGGAACAGCTGGGTGGCGCGAAAGCGCTTTTCACCCAGCGTTTCGCAATAGGCGGCCAGGCCTTCCAGGTCGAAGTCGAGCAGGTTGACGGGGGTCGTCATGCTGCGTCAGGCCGCCTTTCGATGGCCTTATCGGCTGTAGATGGCCAAGCCGGGGAAGAAGAACGCCACTTCGACAGCGGCCGTCTCGGGCGCGTCGGAGCCGTGCACGGCGTTGGCGTCGATGCTGTCGGCGAAGTCGGCGCGGATGGTGCCCTTGTCGGCCTTCTTGGGGTCGGTGGCGCCCATCAGCTCGCGGTTCTTGGCGATGGCGCCCTCGCCTTCCAGCACCTGGATCATCACCGGGCCGGAGACCATGAAGTCCACCAAGTCCTTGAAGAAGGGACGCTCCTTGTGCACGGCGTAGAACTGCTCGGCCTCGCGCTGCGACAGGTGCTGCATGCGGGCAGCGATGACCTTCAGGCCGGCGGCCTCGAAACGGGCGTAGATCTGGCCGATGACGTTCTTGGCGACGGCGTCGGGCTTGATGATGGAAAGGGTGCGTTCGGTAGCCATGTTGAGGATGTTTTCCTGTGGTTTCGGGAATCGGTGTTTGCCCGCCTGGGCAAAGCCCTTCATTCTAACCAGCGGGCCGTGACGACGCCGCGGCCGGGGCGGGTTGCACTGCACGGCGGCGGGGCCATGAACGGCGCCTGAGCCAGGGTTGGCCGCACCCCGCCATCATCAATAACCATAGCTGCTTGCGCTGGTTATAAAACGATTTCAGATAGAAAACTATCTGAAATCGTTTCAATACGTGCGCAAGCAGCTATCAAAACCATACTAACCGCGCCGCCCGCCACCGCCACGCCGGCCACCGCCACCACCGCCCGGCTTGCCCCGGCCCTGCGCGCGCTGGCGCTGAAAGCTGTCGGCACCGATGTAGCCCTGCGAGGTTTTCAGCGGATCGGGCTGGTTGCCACCACCGGCACCGCCGCCCTGCCCGCCGCCACCGCTGCGGCGGCGCGGGCCGCCGGCAAAGGGGCGCGGCGCATCGTCCTGCGGGCGGCCGCCGGCGACGTTGGGGCGCGGGCCGCTGCCCCGGCCGCGGTCGCTGCGGGCGCGGCGCGGCTGATCCTGCGGCTTTGGACGCGGCTCGGGCGCGCCGCGGATGACGCGCTCGGGCGTGCCCGAGGCCTCGCCCAGCGCGCGGATGTCGCGCTCGCCCAGTTCCATCCACATGCCGCGGCGCAGGCCGCGTGGCAGCATCATGGCGCCGTAGCGGATGCGGATCAGCCGGCTGACGGCGTGGCCCACCGATTCGATCATGCGGCGCACCTCGCGGTTGCGCCCTTCGCTGATGGTCACGCGGTACCACTGGTTGGCGCCTTCGCCGGTGCCCTCTTCCTTGATCGAGCCGAACTGCGCCATGCCGTCGTCCAGCGGCACGCCGTCCAGCAGGCGCTGCTTTTCTTCATCGCTCAAGGCGCCCAGCACGCGCACGGCGTATTCGCGCTCCAGGCCGAAGCGCGGGTGCATCAGCCGGTTGGCCAGCTCGCCCGAGTTGGTGAACAGCAGCAGGCCCTCGGTGTTCAGGTCGAGCCGGCCGACGTTCTGCCACTTGCCCTGCCCCGGCTGCAGGCGCGGCAGCTTGCGGAACACGGTGGGGCGGTTCTGCGGGTCGTCGTGCGTCACCACCTCGCCCACCGGCTTGTGGTAGGCCAGCACGCGCGCCGGCGGCGGGGCGATGCGCAGCTTGACCGGCCGGCCGTTGATCTTGACCGTGTCGCCGAACTGGATGCGCTGGCCGATGTGCGCCGGCTGGTTGTTGACGCTGATGCGGCCTTCCAGGATCAGCTGCTCCATCTCCAGCCGCGAGCCCAGGCCGGCCTGCGCCAGCACCTTGTGCAGCTTCGGCTGCTCGGGCTGCGGCAGCAGCACGCGCTTCGGAAGAGCGGCGGGTGCGTCGGCCTCGGCGTCGAAGCGGCCAGAGACGACGTCGTCGAACGCGACGGGTTGCTCGGGGGCTTCGGGGCGGGCGGGCTTCTCAGTCGGCTGGGCAGCGGCTTCAACGGGTGATGAGGCATCGGCAGCGCTGACGGCACTCTCGGGCGTTTCTGCAGGCGTTGCCTCCGACACAGGCGCGGCCTCGACGGGTGGCGCGGCTGTCACTTCTTCAGCCACCTCGGGCGACGACGCTGGAGCTTCGTTTTCAGTAGCGCCCGGCGCTTGATCCACGGGCGCTGGAGCCACTTTTTTCCTAGAACGCGTCGTCTTCGGATTGATCGCTTCCGGCTCAGCGGCAGGCGCTTCAGTTGCTTCGTTTTCAATAGTTTCCGGCGCTTGATCCACGGGCGCTGGAGCCATTTTTTTCTTCGCCCGTGCAGGACGGGGCGTGGGTGCTGCGTCAGGCGCCGGCGGGGTCAACTCGTTCGGCTCGTCGGGATTCATGGCTGCTCTTCGTCGGTGGAAGGAGGGGCGTCGTCGGACGGCGTTTCGGGGTGGTCGGCGGGAGTGGGCAGATCGTCAGGCGACGGCAGATCGGTGTCGACCTCGGGCATGGCATCGGCTGCGGTGTGGGCATCCGGTTCAGGTGCGGGCTCTGGCTCGCGCTCCAGCTCCGGCGGCGCGTCCAGGCCATCGGCCACGGGGGGCGCTTCGACAGCGGTCACTGCTTCGCCGTCGGGCAGCACCGGCCCGGCCGCGAACTCCGGTTCATCTGGCACGCCATCCGTGAACACCGTCTCGGCGGCGTGGGCGGCGTGGGCTGCGAGGGCAGCTTCGGCGACCACGGGTTCCGCTGTTTCGGCCGCTTCGGGCGCCTGCGCCATCTCAGCATCCGCATCGGCAGCAGGCGACTCGGCGCCCACGTCTGCGGCCGCCTCGCCCTCAACCCCCAGCGCGTCGAACATGCTGGCCGCCTGCTCGCTGGGCGATTCCAGCATCGGCAACTGGTCCAGCGATTCCAGCCCCAGATCGTCCAGGAACTGGCGCGTGGTGGCGTAAAGGCCGGGCCGGCCCACGGTCTCGCGGTGGCCGATCACCTCGACCCAGCCGCGGTCCTCCAGCTGCTTGATGAGCTGCGAGTTGACGGTGACGCCGCGGATGTCCTCGATGTCGCCGCGCGTCACCGGCTGGCGGTAGGCGATGATGGCCAGCGTCTCCAACGTGGCGCGGGTGTACTTGGGCGGTTTCTCGGGGTGCAGGCGGTCGAGGTATTCGCGCATCTCGGGCCGGCTCTGAAAGCGCCAGCCGCTGGCCACCTGCACCAGCTCGACGCCGCGCTGCGCCCAGTCGTCCTGCAGCTCCAGCAGCAGGTTCTTCAGGGTGTCGGGGCCGACCTGGTCGTCGAACAGCACGCGGAACTCGCGCAGCGGCATGGGCTGCTGCGCGCAGATCAGGGCGGTTTCAAGGATGCGCTTGGCGTCCACTGAATTCACGGTGACGGGCTCTGTGTGGGGGCACGCGGGTGTGTCGCGTGCGGGTTCAGGATGGCGTGGAAGGCGGGCCGCTCACGCGGCGTCGGCAGCGAAACGGCGCGGCGCCGAACGGTGCGATTCGTATCGCCGTGGCGCCAGTCACGTGGCTGTGTCGTCTGCGGGCATTGTAAGGCCGCAGGCCGCCAGCGCCGCCGCCAGGTCAGCCGGCAGCGGCGCGCTGAAATCAAGCGCCTGGCCGGTGATGGGGTGCGCGAACGCCAGCCGCCGCGCATGCAGCGCCTGCCGCGCCAGCCCCGCCGCGGGCGCGCCGCCGTACAGCGCATCGGCCACCAGCGGATGGCCCAGGTGGGCCAGGTGCACGCGGATCTGGTGCGTGCGGCCCGTGCGCAGCAGGCAGCGCAGCAGGCAGAACGGCTCCGCGTTCTGCAGCAGCGTGAACAGCGTCTGCGCCGGCTTGCCGGCGTTCCGCTCCAGGTCGACCACGGCCATGCGCAGGCGGTTGCGCGGGTCGCGGCCGATGGGCGCGTCGACTTCGCGCTGCGCCGGGCCACTCCACGGCCGGTGCGCCAGCGCCAGGTATTCGCGCCGCACCTCGCGCGCGGCGATGCGCGCCACCAGCGCGTCCATGGCCGGGCGCGAGCGGGCGACGACCATCAGCCCGCTGGTGTCCTTGTCCAGGCGGTGCACGATGCCGGCGCGCGGCAGCTGCCGGGCCTTGTCGTCGCGCGCCAACAGGCCGTTGAGCAGCGTGCCGCTCCAGTGGCCCGGTGCTGGGTGCACCACCAGGCCGGCGGGCTTGTCGATGACGGCCAGGTGCTCGTCCTCGTACACCACGGCCAGCGGCATGGCCTGCGGCACGAAAGCCTGGCTCATGGGCGTGGGGCGCAGTTCGATAACAACCTGATCGGCCGCGCGCACCTTGTGGGCCGGTTTGGTGATGGCGCGGCCGTTGACCTGCGCTGCGCCGCCTTCGACCAACTGGCTCAGGTAGTTGCGCGAGAACTCGGGCACCAGCGCTGCCAGCGTGCGGTCCAGCCGGTCGCCATGGTGCGTGGCGGGCACCGCCAGCGTGCGCGATTCGGAGGCCGAGGCCTCGTCGGCGAGTTCGTCGTCCACCTCGGCCGCCCCGGCGCCGGGCCCCTTCGCCAGAGGGGGCGTCGATATAATGGACCGAGCTTGATTCAAGAGGTTTGCCACTGATGCAACGTGCCCGATTATCGGCTGCCAGCGCCGCAGTTCTGACACTGGCCGCGCTGCTGTCAGCCTGCTCCACCAAGCCCGTCGACAAGACCGCCGGCTGGAGCCCCAACCGCATCCACGCCGAAGCCAAGGACGAACTCAATTCCGGCGCCTGGGACAAGGCCATCCCGCTGTACGAGACGCTGGAAGGCCGCGCCGCCGGCACGCCGCTGGCGCAGCAGGCGCAGCTGGACAAGGCCTACGCGCAGTTCAAGGACGGCCAGAAGGCCGAGGCCATCGCCACGCTCGACCGCTTCATGCGCCTGCACCCAGCCAGCCCGGCGATTGACTACGCGCTGTACATGAAGGGCGTGATCAACTTCAACGACGAGCTGGGGCTATTCGCCTTCCTGTCGCGGCAGGACTTGTCCGAGCGCGACCAGAAGGCCGCCAAGGAAGCCTTCGAGTCGTTCAACGAACTGGTCACGCGCTTCCCCGATTCGCGCTACACGCCCGATGCCCGCGCGCGCATGCGCTACACCGTGAATGCGCTGGCGCAGTACGAGGTGCACGTGGCGCGCTACTACTACCAGCGCGGTGCCTACGTGGCCGCCGTCAACCGCGCGCAGCAGGCCATTGCCGACTACCGCGACGCGCCGGCGCTGGAAGAAGCGCTCTACATCCTGACCCAGGCCTACGACAAGCTGGGCATGAACGATCTGCGCGACGACAGCAAGCGCGTGCTGGACCAGAACTACCCCAACAGCGTGTACCTGACGCGCGGCTTCCGCGGACCGGACAAGCCGTGGTGGCAGATCTGGTGACAACCCCCTGAGCGGCTGACGCCGCTTCCCCCTTCTCTCGCTGCGCTGCGCTTCGCGGGAAGGGGGACACAGCCGGTGCGCGGCACAGGTCCGCGCACGGCTGTCGCTGGCGTGGCCTGCTCCGCGGCCGTTCGATTCCTTGTCTTTCGATCCTCGGCTGACGATGGCCTTGGCCTGCTGTGGGAGCGGGCTTGCCCGCGATGGGCGTTTGTGCAGGGCGATGCGCTGCATCGCGGCCAAGGCCGCTCCTACAAAGATAGCTGCTTGCGCTGGTCGTTCGGCGATTTCAATATCAAAGCATATTGAAATACCCAATCATCCAGCGCAAGCAGCTCCTTTTTCTGAAGCACCCTGCTCCACCAACGCCCGCAGCGCGGCATCGAAATCGGGCGCCGTTGCCAGGCGCCGCATCGGCGGCAGCGCGGCCAGCAGGCGGCGGCCGTAGCCCATCTGGGTCAGGCGGGTGTCGCAGATGACCAGCAGGCCGGTGTCGGTCTCGCGCCGGATCAGGCGGCCAGCGCCCTGCTTGAGGGCCACGGCCGCCTCGGGCACCGAATAGTCGGCAAAGGCGCTGCGGCCTTCGCTTTCGATGCGGCGGCAGCGTGCCTCGACCAGCGGGTCGCCCGGCGGCGGGAAGGGCAGCTTGTCGATGACCACCAGTTGCAGCGCCTCGCCCGGCATGTCGATGCCCTCCCAGAACGAGGCCGAAGCCACCAGCACACAGCCGGGCCGCCCGCCCGCGTTGCCGGCGCGAAAGCGGTCCATCAGCACGCGCTTGGGCAATTGGCCCTGCACCAGCACCTCAATGCCCGAGCCGGCGGGAAAGCGCTCCGCCAGCGCCTCGCCAATGCTGCGCAGCGCGCGCAGCGCGGTGGTCAGCACCATGGTGCGGCCGCCCAGGCGTGCCGCCGCGTCGCCCGCCAGGCGCGCCACGTCAGCGCTGTGCGCCGGGTCGTTGGGGCGCACGATGTGCGACGGCACGTACAGCGCGGCCTGGCGCGCGTAGTCGAAAGGGCTGCCGATGCGCAGCACCTCGGCCTGCTGCAGGCCGCAGGGCTCGGTGAACCAGCGCAGGCGCTCGTCGTCGCCCAGCGTGGCCGAGACGAACACCCAGGCGCGCGGGCGGCCTTCGGCATCGGGCGCGGGCAGCAGGCGCGTGCGCACCGTCTCGGCAATGTCGAGCGGCGACTCGACCAGGCGCAGCGACTGGCTCACGTCGGCCCAGCGCACCAGCGCCACGTCGCACGGCGCCGCGAAACGCTGCACACGCGCAGCCAGCGCCAGCGCGCGCTCGTGCAGGCGCACGAAGTCGGGGGCCAGCTCGCTCACGGTGTCGAGCGCGGCGGCGGCGGCCTGCAGCGCCGTGTGCAGTCGCGCCAGGCTGGCCTGCCATTCGCCCGGCTCCACGCCATCAGGCGCCTCGCCCGTCCAGCGCAGGCGGCTGGCGCCGCGCACCTGTCCGGCGGCCATGCGCAGCTGGCGCGCGGCCATCTCCGCGCCGCTGGCCAGCTGTGTCCAGTCGCACAGGCCGCGCGCCTGCTGCAGGCCGGCGCCCAGCAGATCGCGGGCGAAGTCCAGCAGCTGCCCGGTGGCCAATTGCTGCCCGAGGAACTGGATGCCGGTCTCGTTGAGCGAATGCGCCTCGTCGAACACCACCACGCGCACCGTGGGCAGCAGCTCGGCCATGCCGGATTCGCGGATCGCCAGGTCAGCGAAGAACAGGTGGTGGTTGATGACCACCAGGTCGGCCGCCAGCGCCTCGCGCCGCGCCAGGTTGACGTGGCAGGCGCGGAACCTGGGGCACTCAGCGCCCAGGCAGTTCTCGCGCGTGCTGGTGACCAGCGGGATGACGGGCGAGCGCTCGTCCAACCCCGGCAATTCGGCCAGATCGCCCGTGCGCGTGGTCTTCGACCATCGCTCCACTTTCGATAGCGCGTGGCGCAGGTGCGGTGCCGAGCCGGCAACGCTTTCGCCCGCAAACTCCAGCCGGTGCAGGCACAGGTAGCTGGCGCGCCCCTTGAGCAGCGCGGTGCGCACCGGCACGCCCAGCGCGCGCGCCAGGCGCGGCAGGTCGCGCCCGAACAGCTGGTCCTGCAGCGTCTTGGTGGCGGTGGACAGCAGCACGCGCTCGCCCGACAGCAGGGCCGGCACCAGGTAGGCGAAGGTCTTGCCGACGCCGGTGGCGGCCTCGGCCACCAGCACGCCGCCCTGCTCAATGGTGCGCGCCACGGCCTCGGCCAGCCGCATCTGCCCATCGCGCGCCACGAAGCCCTCGGCCGCCTGTGCCAGCGGGCCGTGGTCGGCAAAAGTGGATTGCACCGCCTGCTGCAGGGGCGTGCTCATGCGGGCTCTTTGGGGTCGAGCGCCGCCTCGAGCCGCGCGATGACATCGCGCAGGGCCAGGCGGCGCTTCTTCAGGCGCTGCAGCATCAGCTGGTCGACGGGCGATTGCGCGCTCAGGCGGTCGATCGAGGCGTCGAGATCGGCGTGCTCGATGCGCAGTTCGATCAGCTGGCGTTCAGGGGAATGCAGGTTGGCCGTCACTGGAAAGCTACAAAAACGGAAGTCGCTCGGACTTCGTTCAATAATACGGCCTTGACGACCACGCATGGCCGCCAGGCCCCAAGAGAACATGGACAAAGGCTATCGACTCAGCGCCGCCACCGGCCTGCACAAGGGAGACCGCGAATACCAGCAGGACCAGGTGGGCCTGTTCGCCCACCCGCGCATCGCCGGCTGCGTGATGGGCGTGGTAGCCGACGGCATGGGCGGGCGCACCGGCGGGCGCAAGGCATCCGACCAGGTTCTGCTGACCTCGCGCCAGCTGTTCGAGCGCTTTGCGCCCGAGAACGAAGACCCGGCATCGCTGCTGCGCCAGGTGGGCGAAGAGGCGCACCTGGTGATCAAGCTCACCGCCATCGCCGCCGAGCAGGAACCGCACAGCACCATGGCGGCCTTCCTCATCAACCCCGGCGGCGAATGCCACTGGGTGCACACGGGCGATTCGCGCCTGTACCACTTCCGCGGGCCCACGCTGGTGCGCCGCACCAAGGACCAGTCGTACGTGCAGGCGCTGGTGGACCAGGGCGAGATGAGCGAGGAAGAGGCCTCGGTGCATCCCAAGTCGAACGTGCTGCTGAGCTGCCTGGGCACCGAGGACGAGCCGCGGCTGGACGCCCACTTCATCCCGCAGCTGCAGATCGGCGATGCGCTGCTGGCCTGCACCGACGGGCTGTGGCACTACTTCACCACCGAGGAGCTGGGCTCGGTGCTGAACTCGCTGCCGCCGCGCGAGGCCAGCGAGTTTCTGGTCGACAAGGCGCGCACGCGCGCCATGGGCGGGGGCGACAACCTGTCGCTGGCCATCGTGAAGGTGGAGCCGCTGACCGACAACAAGCCGGTGGTCGGCTCGGCCTTCGCGCCGCTGCGCTGAAGGCTGCGGGCGCGCCGAACGCCCGCACTGCCTCAAGAAAAAGCCGCCTCAAGGGGCGGCTTTTTGCTGCTTCTGCTCCAGCTGGCGCAGGCGCTCGGCGGTGCGGCGCTGGCGCTCCATCTCGTTGAGCAGCAACTCTTCCTGGCGCAGCTGGTCCATGGCGGTGCGGCGTTCGACACGCGCCTTGCGCACGCAGTCGTTGACGGCAAAGCGGCGCCAGCAGGCCAGTTCGGCATCGTGAAAGCGCTGCTGCGCCGCGCTGCGGGCGCTGGCGATGCGGCTGCGCTCGCCTTGCAGCCAGGGCGCGAAGTCCTTGTCGGCCAGGTGGGCGGGCATGGCCACGGTGACCGGCGCGGGTACGGCTGCCGACTCGGGCGCCGCATCGGTGGCGCCGCGCGAGGCGCAGCCGGCGACGCCCGCCACAACGAGCACGGCAAGCAGGTGAATGGCGCGGTTCATGTGATCTGAGTATCCACGGTGCGGTGCTCCAGCGCCAGGTACTCGGCCGACTGCATTTCGTTGAGGCGCGAGACGGTGCGCGGAAACTCGTGCGCCAGCGGACCTTCGGTGTACAGCAGCTCGGGCGCCACGGCGGCCGAGAGGATGAACTTGCATCGGCGGTCGTACAGCACGTCCACCAGCCAGGTGAAGCGCCGCGCCTCGCTGGCCATGCGCACCGGCATGTGCGGCACGCCCGACAGCAGCACGGTGTGGAACTGGCTGGCGATCTCCAGGTAGTCGTTCTGCGAGCGCGGGCCGCCGCACAGCTTGCGGAAGTCGAACCACACCACGCCGCCGGCACGGCGCCGCGCGGTGATCTGGCGCGCCTCGATGTGCAGCACCGGGTCGTCGTCGCGCGCGTTGGCGGCCAGACGGTTGAAGGCGTCGTCCATGGCCGCATCGGCGGCGGGGCCGAGCGGGGTGTGATAAAGCTCGACCTGCTCCAGCGTGCGGCGGCGGTAGTCGGTGCCGTTGTCGACATTGACCACCTCCATGCGCGCGTTCAGCAGCGCTATGGCGGGCAGGATGCGGTCGCGGTGCAGGCCGCCGGGGTACAGGTCGTCGGGCTGGAAGTTGCTGGTGGTGACGAAGCCCACGCCGTTGTCGAACAGCGCCACCAGCAGGCGGTGCAGGATCATGGCGTCGGTGATGTCGGCGACGTGGAACTCGTCGAAACAGATCAGCTTGAACTTGGCCGCCATGCGCCTGCCCAGCTCGTCCAGCGGGTTCACGGTGCCCTGCAGCGCGGCCAGCTCGCGGTGCACCTCGCGCATGAACTCGTGAAAGTGCAGCCGCGTCTTGCGCTTGATCGGCACGGCGTTGAAGAAGCAATCCATCAGAAAGCTCTTGCCGCGGCCGACGCCGCCGTACATGTACACGCCCTTCGGGATGTCGGGGTGGTTGAAGAGCTTCTTCAGGCGGTTGGAGCGCCTGTCCTTGTACGCCGCCCACTCGTCGGCGCAGCGCTGCAGCGCATCGACGGCGCGCAGCTGCGCCGGGTCGCTTTGAAAGCCCCGCGCCTTCAGCTCGGCCTCGTAGGCGTCACGCACAGTGTTCATGCTTTGTCGCTCGCTCCGCGGCTCCATCCGTCTTCAGCCCGCCCCGCCCTGCCGCCGCCGCGCCGCGGGCATGAAAGCGTTGGGGCAACGAAAAAAAGGGGGGGGTAACTTCTTGAATTTTTTCAGTATCAAAAAACGGCTTTCTCGCCCAAGCAGCGGGCGCAAGCAGCTCTTTTTTTCATACCTCAAAATGGCGCCAAATGGCTATCGCCTGTTCTGGCGCCACGCGGCCGCCGGCCGGTCAGAAGTTGAGGGTGCGCTTGTCCACCGCCAGCGCGGCTTCCTTCACCGACTCGCTCAAGCTGGGGTGCGCGTGGCAGATGCGCGCGATGTCCTCGCTGCTGGCGCGGAAGGCCATGGCCACGCAGGCTTCGGCAATCAACTCAGATGCCATCGGGCCGACGATGTGCACACCCAGAATCTCGTCCGTCGCCGCATCGGCCAGGAACTTGACCATGCCCGTGGTGTCGCCCAGCGCGCGTGCGCGGCCGTTGGCCATGAAGGGGAAGGTGCCGGCCTTGTACTTCACGCCCTCGGCTTTCAGCTGCTGCTCGGTCTTGCCGACCCAGGCGATCTCGGGGCTGGTGTAGATGACCCACGGCACCAGGTTGAAATCGACGTGCCCGTGCTGGCCGGCGATGCGCTCGGCCACGGCCACGCCCTCTTCCTCGGCCTTGTGCGCCAGCATGGGGCCACGCACCACGTCGCCCACCGCCCACACGCCGGGCAGGTTGGTCTTGCAGTCGTCGTCGACCACGATGGCGCCGCGCTCGTCCAGCTTCAAACCCACGGCCTCGGGGTTCAGGCCGTTGGTGTTGGGCACACGGCCGACGGAGACGATGAGCTTGTCGACTTCCAGCGTCTGCGCCTCGCCCTTGGCGTTGGTGTAGGCCACGCTGACGCCCTTCTTGCCGGTCTTGACCTCGCCCACCTTCACGCCCAGTTCGATCTTCAGGCCCTGCTTGTCGAGCGCCTTCTTGGCCTCCTTGGCGATCTGCTCATCGACCGCACCCAGGAAGGTCGGCAGGCCTTCGAGCACCGTCACGTCGGCGCCCACGCGGCGCCACACGCTGCCCATCTCCAGGCCGATCACGCCGGAGCCGATCACGCCCAGCTTCTTGGGCACGGCACCGATGCGCAGGGCGCCGTCGTTGCTGAGGATGGTCTCTTCGTCGAAGGCCACGCCCGGCAGCGGGCGCGCGTCGGAGCCGGTGGCGACGATGACCTGCTTGGCCGTCAGCGTCTCGGGCTTGTCGCCGGCGACAGCGATCTCGTAGCCGCCATCAACGGCTTTCACGAACGAGCCACGGCCGTGGAAGAACGTGACCTTGTTCTTCTTGAACAGGTACAGGATGCCGTCGTTGTTCTGCTTCACGACCGCGTCCTTGCGGCCAATCATCTTGGCCACGTCCATCTTCAGGTTACTCAAGCTGATGCCATGCTCGCCAAAGTGCTTGCCGGCGTGCTCGTAATGCTCCGAAGATTGCAGCAGCGCCTTGGACGGGATGCAGCCCACGTTGGTGCAGGTGCCGCCGGGCGCGGGCTTGCCATCGGCGGTTTTCCACTCGTCGATGCAGGCCACATTCATGCCCAGCTGGGCGGCGCGAATGGCGCCGATGTAGCCGCCGGGGCCAGCGCCGATGACGATGACGTCGAATTGTTTGTTGCTCATGATGAATCTTCTCGAACCGGGCGAAGCCGCCCACAAGAACACGGCCCGATCAAGGGCCGTGTCGTTTTCCGCTTAAATATCGAACAGCAGGCGCGCCGGATCTTCCAGCGCCTCCTTCATCGCCACCAGGCCCAGCACGGCCTCGCGGCCGTCGATGATGCGGTGGTCGTAGGACATGGCGAGGTAGTTCATCGGGCGCACCACGACCTGGCCGTTCTCGACCACGGCACGATCCTTGGTGGCGTGCACGCCCAGGATGGCCGACTGCGGCGGGTTGATGATGGGGGTGGACATCATCGAGCCGAACACGCCGCCGTTGCTGATGGAGAAGGTGCCGCCGGTCATCTCCTCGATACCCAGCTTGCCGTCGCGCGCCTTGGCGCCGAACTCGGCGATCTTTTTCTCGATGTCGGCAAAGCTCATCTGGTCGGCGTTGCGCAGGATCGGCACCACCAGGCCGCGGGGCGAGCCGACGGCGATGCCGATGTCGAAGTAGCCGTGGTAGACGATGTCGTTGCCGTCCACGCTGGCGTTCAGCACCGGGTACTTCTTGAGCGCATGCACGGCGGCCTTCACGAAGAAGCTCATGAAGCCGATCTTGACGCCGTGCTCCTTCTCGAACTTCTCCTGGAAGCGCTTGCGCATGTCCATCACCGGCTGCATGTTCACCTCGTTGAACGTGGTGAGGATGGCGTTGGTGGATTGCGATTGCAACAGGCGCTCGGCCACGCGGGCGCGCAGGCGCGTCATGGGCACGCGCTGCTCGGGGCGGTCGCCCAGGTCGGGCGTGGCCGGGCCGGCCACCTGGGGCAGCGCCTTGGACGGCACGCCGGTGGGGATGGCGGCGGGCGCCTTGGCCCCACCGCCAGCCACGGCGGCCAGCACGTCGCCCTTGGTCACGCGGCCGTCCTTGCCGGTGCCGGGCACGCTGCCGGCGGCCAGCTGGTTGTCGGCCATCAGCTTGGCGGCGGCGGGCATGGCGATGCCGGCCTTGCTGCCACCCGCGGCGGCGGGTGCAGCCGCGGGGGCCGCTGCGGGTGCGGCGGCAGCGGCTGGCGCTGCAGCCGGCGCGGGCGCGGCGGCGCCGGCCACGGCTTCGGTGTCGATGCGGGCCAGCAGCTGGTCGGCCACCACGGTGGCGCCGTCGGCCTCGACGATCTCGGTCAGCACGCCGGCGGCGGGCGCGGGCACTTCGAGCACGACCTTGTCGGTCTCGACCTCGATCAGGATTTCATCGACGGCGACGGCCTCGCCCGACTTCTTCTTCCACTGCAGCAGCGTGGCCTCGGCCACGGATTCGGACAGTTGGGGGACTTTGACTTCAACGATAGCCATTTGAATTCTTCCAGTGGTGTGTGATGCAGTTCAACGACAGGGTTTGAGAATTAAAAACGGCTGCAGCGCCCGTCCGTCGGGCGCTGGCAGCTCTTATTTTTGAAGCGCAAAGCCCTTGAGGCGGCCAAACGCGGCGTCGATCAGCGCCTTCTGCTGGTCCTGGTGCAGGTGCGCGTAGCCCACGGCGGGCGATGCCGAGGCGGCACGGCCGGCGTAGCCCAGCTTCTGGCCCGCGGCCATGTTCTCGTGGATGTAGTGCTGCACGAAGAACCAGGCGCCCTGGTTCTGCGGCTCGTCCTGGCACCACACGACTTCGGTGGCATTGGGGTACTTCTTGAGTTCGGCCGCGAACGCCTTGTGCGGGAACGGATAGAGCTGCTCGACGCGCAGGATGGCGACGTCGTCCATGCCCTTTTCCTCGCGCCGCTTGGCCAGGTCGTAATACACCTTGCCGGAACAGGCGATGACGCGCTTGACCTTGTCGGCCTTGAGGCTGCCCTGGTCGCCGATGACGGTCTGGAAGCCGCCCTTGGTGAACTCGGACAGGGGCGAGGTGGCGTCCTTGTTGCGCAGCAGGCTCTTGGGCGTCATGATGATCAGCGGCTTGCGCAGCGGGCGGATCATCTGGCGGCGCAGCACGTGGAAGATCTGGCTGGCCGTGGTGGGCTGCACCACCTGCATGTTGGTGTCGGCCGAGAGCTGCATGAAGCGCTCGAGCCGCGCGGAGGAGTGCTCCGGCCCCTGGCCTTCGTAGCCGTGCGGCAGCATCAGCGTGATGCCGTTGATGCGGCCCCACTTGACCTCGCCCGAGGCGATGAACTGGTCGATGAGCACCTGGGCGCCGTTGGCGAAGTCGCCGAACTGCGCTTCCCAGATCACCAGCGTGTTGGGGTCGTTGGAGGCGTAGCCATATTCGAAGCCCAGCACCGCCTCTTCCGACAGGATGGAGTCGATGACGGTGAACGGCGCCTGGTTGTCGGCCACGTGCTCCAGCGGCACGTAGGTGCCCACGTCCCACTTCTCGCGCTTCTGGTCGTGCAGCACGGCGTGGCGGTGCACGAAGGTGCCGCGGCCGCAGTCCTCGCCCGACAGGCGCACCGGGTAGCCGCTGGCGACCAACGAGGCAAAGGCCATGTGCTCGCCCATGCCCCAGTCGACGTTGATGTCGCCGCGGCCCATGGCGGCACGGTCTTCCAGCACCTTGCGCACCAGGGTGTGCACCGTGAAGCCCTCGGGCACGGTGGTGATGCGCTCGGCCAGGCGCTTCCATTCGGCCAGGGGGATGGCGGTTTCGGCCGCGTCGGTCCACTTCTGGTTGAGGAAGGGCGACCAGTCGACCGCGTACTTGCTCTTGAAGTTGGTCAGCACCGGATCCACGGTGTGCTTGCCGGCGTCCATGGCGGCGCGGTAGGTGGCCACCATCTCGTCCGGGCCTTCGGGCGTGAGCACGCCCTGGGTCACCAGCTTGTCGGCATACAGCTTGCGGGTGCCGGGGTGCTTGCCGATCTTGGCGTACATCAGCGGCTGCGTCAGCATCGGCGTGTCCTGCTCGTTGTGGCCGAGCTTGCGGAAGCACACGATGTCGACCACCACGTCCTGGTTGAAGTCCTGGCGGTACTGCAGCGCCAGTTGCGTGGCCAGCACCACCGCCTCGGGATCGTCGCCGTTCACGTGCAGTACCGGCGCCTCGATCATCTTGACGACGTCGGTGCAGTACAGCGTCGAGCGCGTGTCGCGCGGGTCGCTGGTGGTGAAACCGATCTGGTTGTTGATGACGATGTGCACCGTGCCGCCGGTGTAGTAGCCGCGCGTCTGCGCCAGCGCCAGCGTCTCCATCACCACGCCCTGGCCGGCAAAGGCGGCGTCACCGTGCACCAGCACCGGCAGCACGCTGTCGCCCTCGGCGTCGCCGCGGCGGTCCTGGCGGGCGCGCACGCTGCCCTCGACCACCGGGTTGACGATCTCGAGGTGCGAGGGGTTGAAGGCCAGCGACAGGTGCACCGGGCCACCGGGCGTGCTGACGTCGGAGCTGAAGCCCTGGTGGTACTTCACGTCACCGGCGGGCAGGTCTTCGGGCGCCGTGTGGTCGAACTCGGCGAACAGCATCGCCGGCATCTTGCCCAGCGTGTTGACCAGCACGTTCAGGCGCCCGCGGTGCGCCATGCCGATCACGATTTCCTGCACGCCCTGCTTGCCGGCCTGGTTGACCAGCTCGTCCATGGCGACGATGAAGCTTTCGCCGCCTTCCAGCGAGAAGCGCTTCTGGCCGACGTACTTGGTGTGCAGGAAGCGCTCCAGACCCTCGGCGGCGGTCAGGCGCTCCAGCACGTGGATCTTCTGCTCGGCGCCCAGCTGCGGGTTGGTGCGCGCGCTCTCCAGCTTCTGCTGCCACCAGCGCTTCTGGCCCTGGTCGGTGATGTACATGAACTCGGCGCCGATGGTGCCGCAGTAGGTTTCGCGCAGCGCGTTCAGCAGATCGCGCAGCGACATGGTGTCCTTGCCGAAGAAGGTGTTGCTGGTGTTGAACACCGTCTCCATGTCGGCATCGGTGAAGCCGTAGAAGGACGGCTCCAGCTCGGGGATGGGCGGGCGCTCGGCGCGCTTGAGCGGGTCCAGATCGGCCCAGCGGGCGCCGACGTTGCGGTAGGCGGCGATCAGCTGCTGGACGGCGGTGCGCTTGCGGCCAAGTTCGGAATCGGCGCCGGACGCCTGCACCACCTGCGTGCCGCCGGCCTTGGCGCGCTCGGCAAAGGCGTTGATGACGGGCAGGTGCGGCACGTCCTTGGCGTTGCTGCCATCGACGGCGGGCACGTGCTGCAGGGCATCGAAATACTCGCGCCACGAATCGGGCACGCTGCCGGGATTGGCGAGGTAGTTTTCGTACATCTCCTCGACATACGGCGCGTTGCCGCCGAAGAGATAGGTGTTGCCCTGGTAGGTTTGATAGACGGATTTCGTCTCGCTCATTGCTTCGCTGACCTTTCACCCCCCTTAAGGAGGCTCAAGCTGGTGGAAAAACCTTCCGCGTCACGGCTGAACCGGTTGGCGGACGCGACTGGCTGGGAAGGGCCGGGATACTTCGCAAAAATCGATTGTGCCACCGAAGCCTGACGCTGGCGTGACCGGGGCCGCCGCCGCGGCGCAAGACCACGCCCGCGTCAGGGTGAAGCGGTCAGGCCTTGCCGCCGACCATGTCCTTGATCTGCTGCAGCGCGGTCGGGTCTTCCATGGTGGTCAGGTCGCCGGGGTCGCGCCCCTCGCACACGGCCTGCACGGCGCGGCGCAGCAGTTTGCCGGATCGGGTCTTGGGCAAGGTGTGCACGAAGCGCACGCGCGCCGGTCGCGCCACGGCGCCCAGCGAGCCATCGACGAGCTTCATCACCTCGCCCTCCAGCTTGAGCAGCGCGGCCTCGTCGCCCAGGATGCTGGCATCCTTCAGCACGGCAAAGGCCATCGCCACCTGCCCCTTCAGCTGGTCGGCAACGCCCACCACCGCCACCTCGGCAATGTTGGGATGGCTGGCCACGGCCTCCTCGATCTCGCGCGTGCCCAGGCGGTGGCCGGCCACGTTGATCACGTCGTCGGTGCGGCCGAGGATGAAGTAGTAACCATCCTCGTCGCGGATGCCCCAGTCGAAGGTGCTGTAGACCAGCTTGTTGGGCACGCTGGACCAGTAGGTGTTGAGAAAGCGCGCGTCGTCGCGCCACACGGTCTGCATGCAGCCGGGCGGCAGCGGGCCTTCGATGGCGACCACACCCTTCTGGTTGGCGCCGGTCAGCTCGGCGCCGGTCTGGTCGTCGAGCAGCTTGACGTTGTAGCCGTACACCGCCTTGCCGGGCGAGCCGAACTTGGTCGGCGTGGGCTCGACGCCGTTGCACACCGTCAGGATCGGCCAGCCGGTCTCGGTCTGCCAGTAGTTGTCGATGATGGGCTTGTTCAGCGCGCCGCTGATCCACTGCGCGGTCGGCTCGTCCAGCGGCTCGCCGGCCAGGAACAGGGTGCGCAGGCTGGACAGGTCGTACTTGCTGAGCAGCGCCGGATCCTGCTTCTTGAGCACGCGCACCGCCGTCGGCGCGCTGAACATCACGGTGACCTTGTACTTCTCGACCAGCTGCCACCAGATGCCGCCATCGGGCCGCGTGGGCAGGCCCTCGTACATGATGGTGGCCATGCCGCCGATCAGCGGGCCGTAGATGATGTAGCTGTGGCCCACCACCCAGCCGATGTCGCTGGTGGAGAAATAGGTTTCGCCCGGCCGGCCGTCGTAGATGTGCTTCATCGACGCGGCCAGCGCCACGGCGTAGCCGCCGGTGTCGCGCTGCACGCCCTTGGGCTTGCCGGTGGTGCCGCTGGTGTACAGCGTGTAGCTGGGGTGCGTGGCGTCGACCCACTCGCAGGGCACCTGCGTATTCAGGTGCTTGTCGCGCTCGGCTGCCCACAGGCGGTCGCGCCCGGCTTCCAGGGTCATGGGCACCAAGCCGCGATCGACCAGCAGCACCGCACCCGGCTTGTGCTTCGACAGGCGGATGGCCTCGTCCAGCAGCGGCTTGTAGGGCACGGCCTTGCCGCCGCGCGAACCGGCGTCGGCGCTGACGATGACCTTGGGCTCGGCGTCCTCGATGCGGGTGGCGAGCGAGCCCGACGCGAAGCCGCCGAACACCACCGAATGCAGCGCCCCGATGCGCACGCAGGCCAGCATGGCAAAGGCGGCCTCGGCGATCATGGGCATGTAGATCAGCACCCGGTCGCCCTTGCCCACACCGAGGTCCTTCAGCACCGCCGCCATGCGCTGCACCTCGGCGTGCAGTTCGCGGAAGGTGTAGACCTTTTCCTGGTCGGTCTCGGTGGAGACGAAGATCAGCGCCGGTTGTTCGGCGCGGTCCTTCAGGTGCCGATCGACCGCGTTGTGGCACAGGTTGGTGGTGCCGCCCACGAACCATTTGGCGAACGGCGGCTTGCTGTAGTCGCAGATGGTCTGCGGCGGGGTCTGCCAGTCGATCAGCCGGGCCTGTTCGGCCCAGAAAGCGTCGCGGTCGTCGATGGAACGACGGTAAAAGTCGGCGTAGCTGCTCATGCTTGTCTCCTCGGTCCTTCTTGTCTGCAAGCCGACACGGAACGCCCGCTTGCCACCGATTTCTGAATTCTTAATTATCGGCGCACTGCACTTGCGGAAAGCTGACTTCGCCCTTGACCGCGCGCCTTGACAGGAAATGGGCCCCGGCACGCTGCGGCCGGGGGGCGCAACTGGTCAGCGCGCGCTGCGGTTCAGGCGGCGGGCATTGGCCACCGCACGGCGGCGCACCGGCGTGATGCCGCGGTGCGTCACGTCCAGCATCGAGGCCAGCACGCGCTGCTGCGCGCTGGTCGACAGGTGCTGGAGCGTGGGCGGGTTCATCCAGCCGCCCAGCGCCACCTTCCACCAGGTCTGCATCCACCACAGCGCGAACTGCTGCTGCGCGGCGAAGGTCTGCCGCGACATGGCCATCCACGACTCGTGAAAGGCAGCCACCTTCTCGGCCCCCATCAGGTAGAACTCCTGCTGGTCGCGGCCGTTGGGCACCACGCCCGCGGTCATCATGCGGCCCACGCGGTGCGCGACGACCTGCGGCACGGCCGCCACCATCTGCGCGGTATCACGACTCAGGCGCCGTTGCTTGGCTGTCACCATGGTTTGAACTCCAGTCAACCGACACCCACTGCGGCGACATCGCCCAGCCTTCACAGTGAAAGCTGCTTGCGCAGAAAACAAAGAGTCTGGAGGCGAAAAAGCGCTCCAGACTCTTTCATGGCGTCAGGCGCCTAGTGTATCCATCACCAGTAGCCCAGCACACGCCACCAGGTGGTGCCCACCACCAGCCAGATGACGATGAGCACCACGCTCATCACGGCACCGGTCTTCCACCATTCGCCCAGCGTGGCGTAGCCCGAGCCGAAGATGACCGGCGAGGTGCCCGTGGCGTAGTGCGTCAGCGTCATCATGATGTTCGAGGCCGCCGCCATCATGAGCGCGAACGGGAAGGCCGGCGCACCCAGCGCCAGGCCGGCGCCGTAGAACGCGGCGAACATGGCCGTGATGTGCGCCGTGGTGCTGGCGAAAGCGTAGTGCGCGTACAGGTAGGCCAGCATCAGCAGCGCACTCGCCTGCATCCAGCCCAGGCCCAGGCTGCCGATGCCGGTCTCGATGCTCTTGGCGAACCAGGTGATCAGGCCCAGCTTGTTGAGGAAGGTGGCCATCATCACCAGCGCGCCGAACCAGACGATGGTGTCCCAGGCGCTCTTTTCCTTGATCACGTCGTCCCAGGTCAGCACGCCGGTGATCAGGCACAGCGCCAGGCCGATGAAGGCGGTGGTGGTGGCGTCCACCGCCCAGCCGGCGCCCAGCAGCATGGCCGGGATGCCGGCCCACAGCACCAGCAGGATGGCGAACACGCCCAGCATGATCATCTCGCCGCGCGTGATGGGCCCCAGCTGCTGCAGCCGCTCGCGCGCGAACTGCGCGGCGTTGGGCGTGCTCTTGATCTCGGGCGGATACAGCATGTAGACGATCAGCGGCATCACCGCCAGCGCCACCAGCCCCGGCAGCAGCATGGCCAGCGCCCAGGTGCCCCAGCTGAGCTGGATCTGCGCGCCGGTCACGTCGGCGATCAGCTTCACCACCAGCGGGTTGGGCGCCGTGGCGGTGATGAACATGGCTGAGGTGATCGGGTTGGCGTGGTAGTTGGTCAGCGCCAGGTAGCGGCCGATGCGGCCCTGCGTGCCCTTCTCGGGGTCCGAGTCGTAGCTGCCCGCGATGGCGCGCATGATGGGGTGGATGATGCCGCCGCCGCGCGCCGTGTTGCTGGGCGTGACAGGCGCCAGGATCAACTCCGACAGCGCCAGCGAATAGGCGATGCCGATGGTCTTCTTGCCCCACACGGCGATGAACAGGTAGCCGATGCGCGCGCCCAGGCCCGTCTTGATGATGCCGCGCGAGATCATGATCGACACGCCGATCAGCCAGATGAGCGAGTTCGAGAAGCTGCTCAGTGCATCGGCAATGGCGCCCGACGGCTTGTCGTTGGTGACGCCGGTGACGGCCACCAGCGCCACGGCGATCATCGACAGCGCGCCAATGGGCATGGCCTTGCCGATGATGGCGGCGATGGTGCCCACGAACAGCGCCAGCAGGTGCCAGGCATTGGGCGTCACGCCCTCGGGCACGGGGATGACGAACCAGATCAGCAGCGCGATCGCAACGGCGATGGCGGCGGGTAGCGGCTTGAAGCCCATGCACTCTCCTTTCGTTGAACCTTCAGGCATGTGACGCGCACCGCATGACACTTGCATGACAGCGCGCACGGTTCATCGTGGCACGCCGCCACAGCGGCAGGATTGACGCGCATCAAGACTCGCATGGGCGCGCGGGCCGGCGCGGCCAGGCCGCAACAACCGCTGCATTGCAGCCGACGGGCGCTGGCATGGTGGGCACATGCCGCTGTGCAAAAGCGCTGGCAACTACATTATTGATAGCTTCCAGCGCTTGATACAAGGGCGCTGCAGGCCTTTTTTATCTGAAATCGGGGCATTACAGACTGTTGCAGCGCAGCGGGGAATAGCCGCTAGCCTGAACGCGTTGTCCTTGCAAGAAGTCGAACCTGTGGCGCTGGCCAAAGGTTCGGCCTCTGGACTGCGGCGCGGCATGGCGTGGCCTGCGGCGGTCCGGCATGTCGCCAAGGAATCCCCCAGACGAACACGCTTTCATGGAGAGATGAAGATGAAGATGAACCTGAAACCACTGCATCGCCAGCTCACACTGGCCGCCATCGCTGCCCTGGCCCTCGGCGCCGGCGTGGCCCACGCCGACGAGGTGGTGTGCAACGGCCGCATCGACGCCGTGTCGATCGACGGCGACGTGAAGGTGCCCAGCAACGTGGCCTGCACACTGGCCGGCACGCGGGTGGACGGCAACGTGAAGGTCGAGTCCGGCGCCTCGCTGGCCACGCAGAACGCGCGCATCGGCGGCAACGTGCAGGCCGAGAACCACCGCCAGGTCAACCTGGCCGGCGGCGCGGTGGGCGGCAGCGTGCAGCTCAAGCAGGGCGGCGGCGCCAACATCGCCAGCGTGTCCGTCAAGGGCGACATCCAGCTGTTCGAGAACCGCGGCGCGCAGACGGTGCGCAACAACCGGGTCGACGGCAACCTGCAGTGCAAGTCGAACAGCCCCGCGCCCACCGGCGGTGGCAACATCGTGCAGGGCAACAAGGAAGACCAGTGCGCGCGACTGTAATGCGCCACGCCAAGCTTTCAGTTTGATAGCTTCCGGCGCCCTCCCCATGGGCGCTGAAGGCCGATAACACCATCAAAACACGGACCGGGCGGGCAACGCCCTGGTCCGCGTGGCCGTTGTGGCGGCGGGGTCGGGCTGCAGATCAAAGCGCAGGAAAACTATGGTTTCGATAGCTGCTGGCGCACAATGGACGGGCGCTGCAGCCTTGTTTTTCCTGAAACGCCATGACCGACATCGACGCCTTCTTCGCCCGCTACGAACAGGGCGCCAACAGTTTCGACCCCGATCTGGTGGCCGCGCAGTTCACCGACCCCTTCATGGGCGGCGACCCGAACGGCGTGATGAGCGCGCGCAACGACGAAGCCTTCCGCCAGAGCATCCCGCAGCGCCAGGCCTTCATGCAGGGCATCGGCTTTCGCTTCGCCAGGGTGCTGCATGTCGCCGCCACGCCGCTGGACGCGCACTACACCATGGCCAAGGTGCACTGGCACCTGCGCTTCGAGAAAACGTCGGGTGCGCCGCAGGACTTCCGCTTCCACATCACCTACTTCCTGTTCGACCCCGACAGTGGCACCGGGCCGAAGGTGGCGTTCTACATCTCGCACGAGGACGAGCAGCAAGTGATGCGCGAGGCGGGGTTGTTGCCCGACGCGCCCACGGACGGCCACCCGGTCGCCGTAGCCTGAATGAAAAAATACTCCCAGTACATCTATCTGCTACCGCCCATCCAGTAGGCGCAAAACAAACATACTCCCCACCAAGGAAGCAACCCTGCTGGCGCATGCGCATGAAAAAAGCCACCTCGCGGTGGCTTTCTTCATGGTGCGGTGAACCCGATCAACCGAAGTTCTTGGCCGCGAAGTCCCAGTTGACCAGCTTGTCGAAGAAGGTCTCGACGAACTTCTGGCGCGCGTTGCGGTAGTCGATGTAATAGGCGTGCTCCCACACGTCCACCGTCAGCACCGGGGTGTCGCCGGTGGTCAGCGGGGTGCCGGCGGCGCCCATGTTGACGATGTCGACGCTGCCGTCGGCCTTCTTGACCAGCCAGGTCCAGCCGCTGCCGAAGTTGCCCACGGCGCTGGTGACGAAGGCTTTCTTGAAGTCGGCATGGCTGCCCCACTTCTTCTTGATCGCGTCGGCCAGCGCGCCGCTGGGCTCGCCGCCGCCCTGCGGCTTCATGCAGTTCCAGAAGAAGGTGTGGTTCCAGATCTGCGCGGCCTGGTTGTAGATGCCGCCGCTGGATTTCTTGACGACGTCTTCGAGTTCCATGGCCTCGAACTCGGTGCCCTTCTGCAGCTCGTTCAGCTTGTCGACGTAGGCCTTGTGGTGCTTGCCGTGGTGGTATTCCAGCGTTTCCTTGCTGTAGTCGGGGGCCAGCGCGTCAATGGCGTAAGGCAGGGGAGGCAGGGTGCGTTCCATGTCGGTTGTCCTTTTTGATCGTGGGGGTTGAACGTGACAGGCAGCCATGATAGGCCGCCCGGCGCCGAGGCATTGTAGGAACTCAGCCCGAACGCCGCCCGAGCACCCTCAGATCAACCTTGCCGTCGGCCAGGGTGGCGGCCAACGGCTGGCCGGGCGTGGTCTGCGCGGCGCGGGTGACGGGGTGGCCGGCCTCGTCCTGCAGCCAGGCGTAGCCGCGCTCCAGCACGCGCTGCGGGTCGAGCGCGGCCAGGCGCAGCGCGGCGCGCTCCAGGCGCTGCTGGGCGGCCTCCTGCTGGCGCGCCAGCGCGGCGGGCAGGCGCTCGGCCAGGCGCTGCAGGCGCACGCGCTCGGCCGCCAGCGCGGGCGGCACGGCGCGCGGCAGGCGGTCGGCCCAGCGGGCGAGCTGGGTGCGCTCGCGCTCCAGCCGCAGCGCCAGGGCGTGGCGCAGGCGCTGCTCGGCACGGCCCAGCCGCAGGTGCTCGGCCGCCACGGCCTGCGACGGCCGGCCCAGGCGGCTGGCCAGCCAGTCGATGCGCTGCGCCTCGGCATCGAGCCGGCGGCGCAGGGCGCGGTCGATGCGCTCCTGCAGCGTGTCGATGCTGCCCAACCACTGCTCGCGCGGCGCACTGGCCAGCTCGGCGGCGGCCGTGGGCGTGGGCGCGCGCAGGTCGGCCACGAAGTCGGCGATGGTGAAGTCGGTCTCGTGTCCCACCCCGCTGATGACCGGCACCGGGCTGGCGCCGATGGTGCGGGCGAGCTGCTCGTCGTTGAAGGCCCACAAATCCTCGATGGAGCCGCCGCCGCGCACCAGCAGGATGAGGTCGATGGGCGGCGGAGAGTTTTGCGCCAAATCGGCCTCCAGCGCCCGTCCGTCCTGCGCAAGCAGATACAAATTCTGTAGCGCCTGGCACAGCTCGGCCGGCGCCCCGGCCCCCTGCACCGCCGCCGGCGCCAGCAGCACCGGGATGTGCGGCACGCGCCGCGCCAGCGCATGCAGCACGTCGCGCAGCGCCGCCGCGCCCAGCGAGGTGACCATGCCGATGCCGCGCGGCATGGCCGGCAGCGGGCGCTTGGCCGCCGCATCGAACAGGCCTTCGGCCTCCAGCTTCGCCTTCAGCCGCAGGAACTGCTCGAACAGCGCGCCCTGCCCCGCGCGCTGCATGGATTCGACCACCAGCTGCAGGTCGCCGCGCGGCTCGTACACCGTCAGGCGGCCGCGCACTTCCACCTCGTCGCCCTCGCGCGGGCTGAAGGCCAGCAGGCCGGCCGCGCGGCGGAACATGGCGCAGCGCAACTGGCCGCTGTCGTCCTTCAGTGAAAAGTAGCAATGCCCGCTGGCCGCGCGCGTGAAGCCCGAAACCTCGCCGCGCACCGCGACGGGGTTGAATCGCGCCTCCAGCGCGTCCGCCAAGGCACGCGTCAGCGCCCCAACTGGCCAGATGCGCGGCGCCGTTGCTGGCTTGGGCAGGTCGAATCCAGTGTTCATGCGGGTTGCAAGGCCATTTGCGGCGTCTGGGGGCGGCCAGTACTCCACAGCAGGGCGCCAGCGGGGGCCGCGCGCGCCAGAACATCCGCAAACGCTGATGAATTGGTGCAAGTGCTTGTCATGCCTTGATTTTTTGCTGCCCGCTGCGTCATCAATCTGTCAAGAACCGCGCCAGTGCGTGCTTGCGGCGGGATGACGGGGGCATTCTTCACAAAGTTATCCACAGAATCTGTGCACCGGCGCGGGTCATGGTGCCATGGCGGCGATCCGTGCGCTTGTGCACGTTTGCCGGCGCGCGTGCAGCCCGGTGGCCGAGGCGGCGCGGGGGTACGCCATAATCGCGCGCATCCTTTTTGCGGGCGCCCGGCCCAGCCGGTGTGTGCCGCGCCGCACGAGAGAAAACCCTTGCTTTCCATCATACAAGCCGCCGGCTGGCCCATCTGGCCGCTCATCCTGTGCTCCATCCTGGCACTGGCCTTCATCATTGAGCGCTTCATCAAGCTCAAGACCAGCCGCGTGCTGGGCAGCAACCTGGTGGACGAGGCCATCGGCGTGTCGCGTGATTCGGTGCCGGCGCCCGACACCGTGAACCAGCTCGAACAGCACTCGGCCCTGGGCCAGGTGCTGGCCGCCGGCTGGCGCGCCATCAACAACAACCCGCGCTGCACCCCGACCGAGATGCGCGCCGCCATGGAGGCCGCGGGCCGCTCGGCCACGCACCGGCTGGAGCGCTACCTGCCGGCGCTGGCCACCATCGCCAGTGCCGCGCCGCTGCTGGGCCTGCTGGGCACGGTGATCGGCATGATCGAGATCTTCGGCTCGCAGGCGCCCGCCGCCGGCAGCGCCGTGGGCGGCGGCAACCCGGCGCAGCTGGCGCACGGCATTTCCATCGCGCTCTACAACACCGCCTTCGGCCTGATCGTGGCGATTCCGGCGCTGATCTTCTGGCGCTACTTCCGCGCCCGGGTCGACGGCTACATCCTCGAGCTGGAACTGGCCGCCGAGCGCTTCGCGCGCCACCTGGAGCCGCTGTGCCCCGGCCGCGCGCCGGCCGACGGAGCGCGCAAGTGAAATTCCGCCCCCACCCGCCCGAGGAGCCGGAGATCAACCTGATCCCGTTCATCGACGTGCTGCTGGTGATCCTGATCTTCCTGATGCTGACGACGACGTACAGCAAGTTCACCGAACTGCAGGTGACCCTGCCCGTGGCCCACGCCGACGCCTCGCGCGACCGGCCCAAGGAGATCGTGGTGGCCGTGGCCTCCGACGGCCGCTACGCCGTGAACAAGGAGCCGCTGGCCGGCAACAGCGTGGAGGCCGTGGCCAATGCCCTGCGCGCCGTGGCCGCCCAGGACAGCATCCTGATCATCAGCGCCGACGCCGCCGCGCCGGTGCAGGCCGCCGTCACCGTGATGGACGCCGCGCGCCGCGTGGGTTTGACGCAGATCACCTTCGCCGCCAGAACCGGGGCATCCCCCTGAGCGCCTGACGGCGCCTCCCCCCTTCTCTCGCTGCGCGGGAAATGGGGGGACGCACCCGGCGGGCGGGCCAGGCCCTTCCGCAGTGCCCTGACATGGTCTTGCTCCGCGGCCTTTTGATGTCACAAGGGTTGCGCCCTGCCCGGAAACCCCCTCTCCCTCTGGGAGAGGGCTGTGGTGAGGGCCAACCCAGCGAAAAAGATAGCTGCCCGCGCAAGCCCCACGGGCGCTAGAAGCCGATTTCACCCACAACCCACAAGCACCACAGCACGCCCAGGCCGGCTACCGCGCGCCGCGCCTGGCCGATGACACAATGGGCTGACCCGGCGCGGCGATGAAAGGCCGTCCGGCCATGCAAGCGCCTGCTGCTCGTCGTTCCGCCATTCCCGATGTCTCGCATCCCGCTCGAACACCGCCTGCGCGCCGCCTGGCAACGGCGCGGGCCGCTGGCCGTGGTGCTGTGGCCGCTGTCGCGGCTGTACGGCGCGCTGGCGGCACGCGAACGCGCGGCTTACAGCAGCGGCGCGCGGACGGTCACCCGCCTGCCGGTGCCCGTGGTGGTGGTCGGCAACGTGGTCGCCGGCGGCGCGGGCAAGACGCCGACCACGCTGGCCATCGTCGACCACCTGAAGGCGCGCGGCTGGCGGCCGGGCATCGTCTCGCGCGGGCACGGGCGCGCCGGCGACGACTGCCGCGAAGTCATGCCCGACAGCGACCCGCGCGCCGTGGGCGACGAGCCGCTGCTGCTGCGCCGCCGCGCTGGCGTGCCGGTGGCCGTGGCGCCGCGCCGCGCCGAGGCGGGCCAGGCCCTGCTGGCGGCGCACCCCGGCTGCGACATCCTGGTCTGCGACGACGGACTGCAGCACGGGGCGTTGGCGCGCGACGTGGAAGTGTGCGTGTTCGACGCGCGCGGCACGGGCAACGGCTGGCTGCTGCCCGCCGGCCCGCTGCGCGAACCTTGGCCGCGCGCGGTGGATCTGGTGCTGTTCACCGAAACGCCATCAGCACATGGGGGAGCGGGCCAGCCCGCTCCCACAAGCGCTGGTCAGCACCCGCCCACCTTCACCGCCACCCGCCGCCTGGCCGACGACGCATTGCGCGCCGACGGCAGCCGCGTGCCGCTGGCCGAATTGCAAGGCCAGCCGCTCAGCGCCGTGGCCGGCATCGCCCGGCCCGAGGCCTTCTTCGCCATGCTGCGCGCCGCAGGCCTGACACTGGCGCGCACGCAGGCCCTGCCCGATCACTACGATTTCAATAGCTGGCAGCGCCCGCCAGACAAGCGTGAAACCCTGATTTGCACCGAAAAAGATGCGCTGAAGCTGTGGCGCCACGACCCCGCCGCGCTGGCCGTGCCGCTGGTGCTGGACGTACCGGCCGCCTTCTTCACCGCGCTGGACGGCCGCCTGGCGGCGCAGGGCTATCATCCGCGGCACACCACCGCGCCCGCGCCGCGCACGCCATGATTTCGCACATCGACCACATCGTCCTCACGGTTGCCGACATCGAGCGCTCGGTCGCGTTCTACGTTCGCGTGCTGGGCATGCAGGCCGTCAGCTTCGGCAACGGTCGCCGCGCGCTGCAGTTCGGCCAGCAGAAGATCAACCTGCAGACCCTGGGCATGGAGCCGCGCAACCACGCCGCCGTGGGCGCGGGCGATGTGTGCCTGATCACCGACTGGCCCACCGCGCGCGTGCTGGCCCGCCTGGCGGCCGAGGGCGTGCCGGTGCTCGAGGGCCCGGTGACGAAATCCGGCGCCCAGGGCCCGATCGAATCGGTGTATTTCAACGACCCCGACGGCCACCTGATCGAGGTCAGCCGCTACCCTGATTGAAAAGAGTCAACCGCATGGACACCAAGCTGCTCGAACTGCTCGTCTGCCCCGTCACCAAGGGCCCGCTCGACCTCGACCGCGAGAAGCAGGAGCTGATCTCGCGCTCGGCCCGCCTGGCCTACCCCATCCGCGACGGCATCCCGATCATGCTGGAGGGCGAAGCGCGCGCCGTGCCGGCCGAGGAGATCGAGGCCATGCCGCCGCGCACCCCGGTGCTGGGGTAAACACGCGCCCCGCGGTGCTTGTAGCACTGCCTCCCGGCCATTAGCATCGCGCCCGGAGACAACCCACACAGGAGCACCGCGCGATGAAGCCGATCAACGCCACCCGCTGGCTGACCGCAGGCGCCATGGCCACCACCCTTGTTCTCAGCGCCTGCGGGGGCAGCAGCGATGCCCCCGAAACCCGCGACACCGCCTACGGCAAGGTCCAGGGTGTGGACGACGGCGCGAAGTCGGGCACGTACTACTGGAAGGGCATCCCGTTCGCCCAGGCGCCCGCCGGCGCGCTGCGCTGGAAGGCGCCCGTGGCGCCCACGGCCTGGAAGGACACGCTGCAGGCCACGCAGTTCGGTGCCTCGTGCATCCAGAACCCGCGCATGTACAGCCCGGGCAACGCCAACACCTTCGACGCCAGCGTGGGCGACAACATTCTCAGCGGCCACACGCCCGGCAGCGAGGACTGCCTGTCGCTCAACATCTGGCGCCCGGCCACCAACGAGAAGAACCTGCCGGTCATCGTGTTCATCTACGGCGGCAGCAACATCACCGGCTACAGTGGCGACCCGCTGTACGACGGCGCGGCGCTGGCGAAGAAGGCCAACGCCGTGGTGGTGTCGGCCAACTACCGGCTGGGGCAACTGGGCTTCTTCCGCCACCCGGCGCTGCGCGACACCGCCGTCGACCCGACGCTGACGCCCGAAGACCAGTCCGGCAACTTCGCCGTGCTCGACATCATCGCCGCGCTGAAGTTCGTGCAGGGCAACATCGAACACTTCGGCGGCAACAAGGCCAACGTCACGCTGTCGGGCCAGTCGGCCGGCGCCATCAACGTGCTGGCCGTGCTGACCACGCCGGGCAACCGCGCGGCCGGCCTGTTCCACCGGCTGGCGCCCCTGTCGGGCGGCATCTCGGTGGCCACCAGCCCGGGCTTTCCGCAGCCGGCCAACAACCTGCAGGGCAACAACGGCACCATCCCGGCGCTGAACCCCGTGGCCACCTACGAAGCGCTGTCGAACATGCTGCTGATGAAGCTGCTGATCGACGACGGCACCGCCGCCGACGTGGCCGGCGCCACCGCCTGGGTGCAGTCGCATTCCAACGCCGAGATCGCCGCCTACCTGCGTGGCAAGCCCGCCAGCACCATCCTGAAGGTGGGCCTGAAGACCGTGGGCGGCCTGCCCAACACCACGGCGTCCGGCCCCATCCCTGAAGGCACCGTGGTGCCCACCGACCCGATTGCCGCCATCCTGGCCGGCGATTACGTCAAGGTGCCCGTCATGTCGGGCATGACGAACCACGAAGGCAAGCTGCTGTCGTCCTTCCTGCCGCTGGTCGGCCACCCGGTGGGCATCAAGCTGCCGGATGCGCAGCTGTTCCCCATCCTGTTCGACGCGGGCAAGGCCAAGGCCGCCACCTTCCACGACATCGTGAACCCCGCCTATGCCGACGGCGCGGCCTATGACGTGGCCATTGCCGACCTGGACGCCAAGTTCTTCGTCGCCCTGCGCGACAACTTCATGGACGCGCTGGCCACGCAGACGCCCAACCAGCTGTGGAGCTACCGCTTCGACTGGAAGCAGGAGCCCGCGCCCTGGAATGACGTCTACGGCGCGGCCCACGCGTTCGACCTGGCCTTCCTGTTCGGCAATTTCGGCCCGTCGCTGTATTCGAACGTGATCGTCAGCGACGCCAACAAGGCCGGCCGACTGGCCCTGTCGGACGCCATGATGTCCACCCTGGCCGCCTTCGCGCGTAGCGGCAACCCCAACACCGGCGCATTGGGCGCGAACTGGCCCAACTGGCCGAATGTGCTGCTGTTCGACGCCACGCTGGCAGCCAAGCAGATCAGCGTGCAGTAAACCCCTTCATCGCCTGGCCCGGCCCGCGGGCCCACCAGCGATGCAAGACAATGGCCGCGTTCCGCGCTGGAGCGCGGCCATTTCTCTGCGCTCGCCATGCCCTTCACCGTCCTCATCCCCGCCCGCCTCGCCTCCACCCGTCTGCCCAATAAGCCGCTGGCCGACATCGGCGGCAAGCCGATGATCGTGCGCGTGGCCGAGCGGGCCGAATGCTCCGGCGCGGCGCAGGTGGTGGTGGCCGCCGACGCACCCGAGATCCTGAGCGCCTGCGCCGCCCACGGCGTGCGCGCCGTGCCGACCCGCGCCGACCACCCCAGTGGCAGCGACCGCCTGGCCGAGGCCTGCGCCCTGCTGGGCCTGCATGGCGACGACGTGGTGGTGAACGTGCAGGGCGACGAGCCGCTGATCGACCCGGCACTCATCGACGCCGTTGCGGGTTTGTTGAAGAAACAGCCGCTGGCGCAGATGGGCACTGCGGCGCACGCTATCGAAACCGTAGAAGACTTCACCAACCCCAACGTGGTGAAGGTGATCACCGACGCGCGGGGCCTGGCCCTCACCTTCAGCCGCGCGCCGCTGCCCTGGTGGCGCGACGGCTTCGCGCAGGGCATCACGCAGTTGCCGACGGCACCCGCGCCGCTGCGCCACATCGGCCTTTACAGCTACCGCGCCGCCTTCCTGCGCGCCTTCCCGTCGATGCCGCCCGCGCCGCTGGAGCAGTGCGAGGCGCTGGAGCAACTGCGCGCCCTGTGGCATGGCCACCGCATTGCCGTGCACTTCACGCCCCACGCGCCCGGCGCCGGCGTGGACACGCCCGAGGACCTGGCACGGGTGCGCGCGCTGTTCGACGCCACGCACGGTTGATGCGCCCGCGGCCGGCAGTCACTTCAATTTCAATAGCTGCTGGCGCCTGTCAAACCTTGATTTCAATGTCTTTTCTCTTGAATTCAAGCTACAGCCTGCGCAACCCACTATCAAAACAAAAGCAACCAACCCGCGCCGTGCGCTGTAAGCCAGTCTCAAGCGGCTGCGTGCTATTCTCGCCAGCGACCGCGCACCGGCCCTGCTGCCGATGCCGCCACCACGCATAAACGAGGAGCAAGATGAGACTCATTCTTCTGGGCGCCCCCGGCGCCGGCAAGGGCACGCAAGCGGCCTTCATCTGCCAGAAATACGGCATCCCGCAAATCTCCACCGGCGACATGCTGCGCGCCGCCGTCAAGGCCGGCACGCCGCTGGGCCTGCAGGCCAAGAGCGTGATGGAATCCGGCGGCCTGGTGAGCGACGACCTCATCATCAACCTGGTGAAGGAGCGCATTGCCCAACCCGATTGCGCCAACGGCTTCCTGTTCGACGGCTTTCCGCGCACCATCCCGCAGGCCGAGGCGATGAAGGACGCCGGCGTCAAGCTCGACTACGTGCTCGAGATCGACGTGCCCTTCGACGCCATCATCGAGCGCATGAGCGGCCGCCGCAGCCACCCGGCCAGCGGCCGCACCTACCACGTCAAGTTCAACCCGCCCAAGGTCGAAGGCAAGGACGACGTGACCGGCGAGCCGCTGGTGCAGCGCGACGACGACAAGGAAGACACGGTGCGCAAGCGCCTGGACGTGTACAGCCAGCAGACCCGCCCGCTGGTCGACTACTACGGCAACTGGGCCAAGGCCGACCCGGCCAACGCACCCAAGTACCGCGCCATCAGCGGCACCGGCACGGTCGAGGACATCACGGCGCGCGCACTGGCGGCACTGGCCAGCTGAGCCCGCGCTGCCTTCCCCCCGCCCAGGGCCTTCGTTCTCGAAGGCCCTTTTTCATGCGCCGGTGCCTGGCGACGATGGGGCTTGCATTGCGCGCCAAACTGGTTAAAAATACAGTTACTGGATATCAACACAGTCATTCCATCCTGCCGCGCAAGAGGTCGCCCATGTCCGACACACCCAAGCTCACCGCCCGCCAGCAGCAGATCCTGCAACTGGTGCAGCACGCCATCGCCCGCACCGGCGCACCGCCCACGCGGGCCGAGATCGCGGCGCAGCTCGGCTTCAAATCCGCCAACGCGGCCGAGGAGCACCTGCAGGCCCTGGCGCGCAAGGGCGTGATCGAGCTGGTCAGCGGCACCTCGCGCGGCATCCGCCTGAAGGGCGCCGGCCGCACCGGCGTGCGCGGCGACAGCTTCAGCCTGCCGCTGCCCGGCATGGCGCAGCTGGCGCTGCCGCTGGTGGGCCGCGTGGCCGCCGGCTCGCCCATCCTGGCGCAAGAGCACGTCGACCAGACCTACCACATCGAGCCCGGCCTGTTCCCCCAGCGGCCCGACTATCTGCTGCGCGTGCGCGGCATGTCGATGCGCGATGCCGGCATCATGGACGGCGACCTGCTGGCCGTGCAGGCCACGCGCGATGCGCGCAACGGCCAGATCGTGGTGGCCCGCTTGGGCGACGACGTCACCGTCAAGCGCTTTCACCGCCACAAGAACCAGATCGAACTGGACGCCGAGAACCCCGACTACCCCACCATCGTCGTGCAGCCCGGCGAGCCGTTCGAGATCGAGGGCCTGGCCGTAGGCCTGATCCGCAACAGCATGCTGATGTAGCGCCTTTGCCCGGTGCCGCCGCAGGTGGCGGGCGTGCAGACGAGGCAGCGGCGCTTTGGCCGCTTCCATCGTCCACACCCTGCGGCAGCGCCATCAGATGGGTGCCAGCGTGCCCCATCCGTCAATCCTGCCTGTGTCCAACCTCGCTTTCCCTGAAAGGTTTTACATGGGAACCAACGTCATCCACCTGGCCGACTGGGCCGTGCCCAGCTATCGCCGCCACCGCGGTGCTGCCACGCAAGGCAGCACGCCGCCCGACAGCGCCTGGAGCGCCATGGCGCGCCGCCGCGTGGCACAACGGCGCGCCGCCGAGCAGGCCGCCGGCCAGCGCACGTTGGCGCTGGTGCCTGCAGCCGAAACAGCCGGCGCCCCCGCCACCGGCACGCCGGCGGTGCGCGTCACCCACCTCGTGGATGCGCGGCAGCCGGCGGGCGACAGCGGGCGCCTGCGCATCTCGGGCCGGCTGATCGACGTCTGCGCCGAGCTGGAGCGTCTGGCCGCCGCCGAGGCGCAGGCCGCCCTGCCCCGCCGCGCCTGAGCCTGCCGCGCACCGCCGCCGGCGCCCGGCGCGGGCGGCATGGCCAGCCCACGCCAGCCGCCACACGGCCGCTGGCCCCGCACACCGCCCGCGACCGTGTACGCGTACGCCCATGCGCGCGTGTACCCGTGCGCCCATGCGCCCGGCCGCCGCCGCGGCCAAAGGCACAATGCGGGCATGAACATCGTGATCCTCGACGACTATCAGGACGCCGTGCGCAAGCTGGCCTGCGCGTCCAAGCTGGAACAGTACCCGGCCAAGGTGTACACCAACACCGTCAAGGGCCTGGGCCAGCTGTCGGTGCGCCTGCGCGATGCCGAGGTGATCGTGCTGATCCGCGAGCGCACGCAGCTCACGCGCCAGCTGATCGAGAAGCTGCCCAGGCTGAAGATGATCTCGCAGACCGGCCGCGTCGGCGCGCACGTCGACGTCGCCGCCTGCACCGAACGCGGCATTGTCGTGGCCGAAGGCGTCACCTCGCCGGTGGCGCCGGCTGAGTTGACCTGGGCGCTCATCATGGCGGCCACGCGCCGCCTGCCGCAGTACATCGGCAACCTCAAGCACGGGGCGTGGCAGCAGTCGGGGCTGAAGGCGGCGTCGATGCCGCCCAACTTCGGGCTCGGGCAGGTGCTGCGCGGGCGCGTGCTGGGCATCTGGGGTTATGGCCGCATCGGCCAGATCGTCGCCAGCTACGGCCGCGCCTTCGGCATGCAGGTGCTGGTGTGGGGCTCGGCCGATTCGATGGCCCGCGCGCGCACCGACGGCCACGCCACGGCGCACAGCCAGGCCGACTTCTTCGCCTATGCCGACGTGCTGTCGCTGCACCTGCGCCTGTCGGACACCACGCGCGGCATCGTGCGGCTGGAGGACCTGAGCCGCATGAAGCCCACCGCGCTGCTGGTCAACACTTCGCGCGCCGAGCTGATCGAGCCCGACGCGCTGGTCAGCGCGCTCAACCGCGGCCGCCCCGGCATGGGCGCGGTGGACGTGTTCGAGGCCGAGCCCATCCTGCAGGGCCAGGCCCTGCTGCGGCTGGAGAACTGCATCTGCACGCCGCACATCGGCTATGTGGAGCAGGATAACTACGAGATGCTCTTCGGCGCCGCGTTCGACAACGTCATCAACTTCCTGCGCGGCACGCCGACGAACATCGTCAACCCGGGGGCGTTGCAGGTGAGGAGATGAGGGCATCCCCCTGAGCGGCGAACGCCGCTTCCCCCTTCTCTCTTCGGGAAGGGGGACAGCGCCAGCGGCCGGCGCATGTCCGTCCGCGGCGTTCGCTGGCATGGCCTGCTCCGCGGCCTTCTGGCTGGCTTGCCCGCGATGCGGCATCTCGTCGCCACCCACGCCTGATCGCGGGCCAGCCCGCGCCCACACGGCGGATGCGATCCACGCGACATCCGGGACTTGCTGGCGATCAAGCATTCCTGAAAGCAAATCCGCATGAAAGCGCGCGCCTTCACGCAATCCAGGCGATAGCCATTTGGCGCCATGCTTCAGTTCGAATATGAGAGCTTCTTGCGCCTGATAAGCAAGCGCCAAAGCCATTTTTCATGGTGAAGAATATTTCCAAGGTCCCCCCTTTCTGCTGACGCGGCTTCAAAAGCGCCAGCCACCGCGCCCGCCGGCCGGTCCCGTGCGCGTCCTGGCCGGGCGCCCTGCTCCCCCATAATGCGGCGCATGAGCACCACCACACCTCGCTTTCAGACGATCGGCATCGTCGGCACCGGCGCCATGGGCCGGGGCATTGCCCAGATTGCCGCACAGGCCGGCAGCACCGTGCTGCTGTTCGACACCCAGCCCGATGCCGTGACCAAGGCGCGCGACGCCGTGAGCACGCAGTGGGACAAGCTGGTCGAGAAAGGCCGCATCGGCGCCGACGCCGCCAGCGCCCAGAAGGCCCGCCTGAAGCCCGCCGCCGCCCTGGCCGACCTGGCCGGCTGCGACCTGATCGTCGAGGCCATCGTCGAAAACCTCGACGTCAAGAAAAAGCTGTTCGCCGAGTTGGAAGGCATCGTGCAGCCCACGGCGGTGCTGGCCACCAACACCTCGTCGCTGTCGGTCACGGCGATCGCCGCGGCGCTGAAGCGGCCACAGCAGTTCGCGGGCTTTCACTTCTTCAACCCGGTGCCGCTGATGAAGGTGGTCGAGGTCATCGCCGGCCTCAAGACCGATCCCGCGGTGTGCCAGGCGCTGGCCGAGTACGCGCGCCAGATGGGCCACACCCCCGTGCAGGCCGAAGACACGCCCGGCTTCATCGTCAACCACGCCGGCCGCGGCTACGGCACCGAGGCGCTGCGCATCGTCAGCGAAGGCGTGGCCGATTTCGCCACCATCGACCGCATCCTGAAGGACCAGGTCGGCTTCAAGCTCGGCCCCTTCGAGCTGATGGATTTGACGGCGCTGGACGTGTCGCACCCGGTGATGGAATCCATCTACCGCCAGTACTACGACGAGCCGCGCTACCGCCCCAGCGTCATCACCGCGCAGCGCCTGGCCGGCGGCGTGGTGGGCAAGAAGGTGGGCGACGGCTTCTACAAATACGAAGGCGGCGCCGCGCAGATCGCGCCCGTGCCGCCCGTGCCGCAGGTCGATGACCTGCCGCCGGTGTGGGTCAGCACCCGCGCCGCGCGCCGTGCCGAGCTGTACCAGTTGCTGAAGGACCTGGGCGCCAAGATCGAGACCGGGCAGTCGCCCTCGCCGCAGGCGTTGACGCTGGTGGCGCCGCTGGGCTTCGACGTGACCACCGTCGCCGTGGTCGAGCGGCTGGACCCGGCCCGCACCGTCGGCATCGACATGCTGGTGGACGACGCCGCCACCAAGCGCCGCGTGCTGGCCACCAACCCCGCCACGCGCAGCGACATGCGCGATGCCGCGCACGCGCTGTTCGCGCGCGATGGCAAGGCCGTCAGCGTGATCCGCGACTCGGGCGGCTTCGTCACCCAGCGCGTGGTGGCCACCATCGTGAACATCGCCGCCGACATGTGCCAGCAGCGCGTGTGCACGCCGAAGGATCTAGAAACCGCCGTGACGCTGGGCCTGGGCTACCCGCTGGGCCCACTGGCCATGGGCGACAAGTTTGGCCCCGCCAACGTGCTGGAAGTGCTGTTCAACATGCAGACCGTGTACGGCGATCCGCGCTACCGCCCCAGCCCCTGGCTGCGGCGCCGCGGCGCCATCGGGCTGAGCCTGATGCATGAAGAATCGTGATGTCCACCCCCCTGTGTCGCCTGCGGCGCCTTCCCCCCTCTGCTGCGCGAGGGGGGACAACGCCAGTGGCCGGCACAGGTCCGTCCACGGCGTTCGCTGGCATGACCCGCGGGCCACGCAAAACGCTGCGGCCCCAAGGAGAATGCCGCTGAGTCGCTGCTGAACATAGGTTTTTAGCTATCTATAAAATAGCAAATGGAGACAACCATGACCACCACCCCAACACCCGACGCCAAGCCCCAAGGCGTCATTGCCAACCAGGAAGCCCTGCTGCAGACCGAGATCGACCGCGTGGTGCTGGAGCAATCCGGCCACAGCGCCGAAGAGCTGCAGAAACTGGCCGAGCTGGAACAACTGCCGCCGCTCAGCGACGACGAACTGGCGCGCCAGGCCGAGGCCGCCCCCGGCGCCGACGGCGACCCGTCCACCCCCGAATAGCCCTCTGCCGCACGACACCATGGCCGCCGAACTGCGCAGCACCGTCGAGGGTCGCACCATGGTGCTGACCATCAGCAACCCCGAGCACCGCAACGCGCTCGGCCCCGAGATGTACGCCGCCGGCGTCGAGGCGCTGAACATCGCCGAGACCAACCCCGACGTGCGCTGCGTGGTGCTGACCGGCGAGGGCGAGACCTTCTGCGCCGGCGGCAACCTGCAGCGCCTGCAGGCCAACCGCCAGAAACCGCCCGAAGTGCAGGCGCAAAGCATCGAGCAGCTGCACAGCTGGGTCGAGGCCATCCGCACCTTCCCCAAGCCCGTCATCGCCGCCGTTGAAGGCCCGGCGGCCGGCGCGGGCTTCTCGCTGGCGCTGGCCTGCGACCTGATCGTGGCCGCGCGCAACGCCGTGTTCGTCATGGCCTACAGCAGCGTCGCCCTGTCGCCCGACGGCGGCGGCAGCTGGAGCCTGGCGCAGGCGCTGCCGCGCCAGCTGGTGAACGAGTTGCTGATGAGCGGCGAGCGCATCGGTGCACAGCGCCTGCACGAGCTGGGCGTGGTGAACCGCCTGTGCGATGCCGGCCAGGCGCTGGGCACGGCGCTGGAATGGTCCGAAAAACTCGCGGCCCGCGCCCCCAACGTGATGACCAGCATCAAGGAGCTGGTGAGCGAAGCCGGCGCCCACGACCTGAGCACGCACCTGGCCGCCGAGCGCGACCACTTCGTGAAGAACCTGCACCACCCCAACGGCGGCATCGGCATTGCCGCTTTCCTGAACAAGCAGGTGCCGCGCTATGAATAGATGAGCCCGGCGCATCGCGCCTGGCGCTTCATCGCGCGGGTGCCTGCCCCAGCAGGCTGGTGGAAAGCTGCAAGCCATCTGCCCTGGCGGTTGCGGCGCTTGCCCCATGCGCAGCCACCCTCACCCCCGCCCTCTCCCGCCAGCGGGAGAGGGAGCAAGAAAGCCGCCGCGCGAAGCAGCGGCGCTGACCAACCGAAGGCCGAGCGCAGCGATGGCCCGAGTGGACTTCCCCTCCCCTCTGGCCGTGCCGAGAAGCGCAGGGCGTGGGGCGGGCGCGGCAGCGCAGCATGCCGCGCTTCGTGCTCTGACTCGCTGCGGTTGTTTGAGCGGCGTGAGCGCAGCGAACAAAGCGAGTTCCGCAGCGCCGCCCCGCGACCGAGCATCGCAGGTTGCCCGCAGCGAAGCGGAGGGACACGGCCAGTGGGGTCGCCTTTTCTTTGGTTACTTTCTTTTGGCGAGACAAAAGAAAGTGACTGCGCCGCCGGGCGCAATCCCGGCCAGCAGCGCATCCAACCCCATCGCCATCATCGCCCAGCGAAAAACGCAACGCAGCGCCCCACGCTGAAATCCCCCCGCCCCGCCACCACCCCCCGTCCCCCGGGCGACAATGCGAAGGTGTATCAGTCACCCATAAGACAGCCCATGGACGACCCCATTCTTACCATGGAGGAACGTACAGCGATCAACCAAGGCCGCTGGTTCTCCTCCCTCTCACCCTCGCTTCGTCACGACATCCTTCGATGCGCCCACGTCAAACGCTACCAGGACGGCGACCTCATCTGCAGCCGGGGCGACCCGGCCGAGCAATGGATCGCCTGTGCCAGGGGCTCGGTGCGGGTGTGCTCCACCACGCTGACGGGCAAGCAGATCACGCTGACCTACGTGGAGCCGGGCATCTGGTTCGGCGACGTGGCCATGTTCGACGGCGACCGGCGCACGCACGATGCCTATGCGCATGGCGCCACCACCACGGTGGGCGTGTCGCGCGCGGACTTCCAGAAAATCCTGGCCCTGCACCCCGAGCTGTACGAGGCCCTGCTGAAGCTGCACGCGCGCCGCATCCGCCTGCTGTTCGGCCAGGTGGAAGACCTGAACACGCTGCCGCTGCGCGCGCGCCTGGCCAAGCAGCTGGGCCATCTGCTGCGCAGCTACGGCACGCCGGTGCCGGGCACCGAGCACGAAATGCGCATCACCCTGCAGCTGGCGCAGGAAGAACTGGCGCAGCTGCTGGGCGCCTCGCGCCAGCGCGTGAACCAGGAGCTGAAGACGATGGAGCGCGAGGACATCATCCGCATCGAGCCCGGCGGCCTGGTGGTGCGCAACGGCGCCGCGCTGCGCCGCATCAGCGAGGCTGAAGACTAGACATCGACACAACCCATGAGCAACGCAGAACAATTCACCGGCACCCGCGCCGTCTCCGAAGCGCACGCCTTCGACACCGCCGCGCTGTCGGCCTGGCTGGCCCAGCACCTGCCGGGCTTCGAAGGCCCGTTGAGCGTGGAGATGTTCAAGGGCGGCCAGTCGAACCCCACCTACAAGCTCGTCACGCCCGGGCAAAGCTACGTGATGCGCGCCAAGCCTGGCCCGGTCGCCAAGCTGCTGCCCTCGGCCCACGCCATCGAGCGCGAGTTCGCCGTGATGCGCGGCCTGCACTCTACCTCCGTGCCGGTGGCGAAGATGTACGCGCTGTGCGAGGACGAATCCGTCATCGGCCGTGCCTTCTACGTGATGGAGTTCGTGGCCGGCCGCGTGCTGTGGGACCAGTCGCTGCCCGGCATGACCAACGCGCAGCGCGCCGACATCTACGACGAGATGAACCGCGTCATCGCGGCGCTGCACAAGGTGGATTACAAGGCGCGCGGGCTGGAGGGCTACGGCAAGCCCGGCAACTATTTCGAGCGCCAGATCGGCCGCTGGAGCAAGCAGTACCTGGCCAGCGTCACCCAGCCCATCCCCGAGATGGACAGGCTGATCGAATGGCTGCCCGCCCACATGCCGGCCAGCGCACGCGATGAGAGCCTGACCAGCATCGTGCACGGTGATTACCGCATGGACAACCTGATGTTCCACCCCACCGAGCCGCGCGTGCTGGCCGTGCTGGACTGGGAACTGTCCACCCTGGGCCACCCGCTGGCCGACTTCAGCTACCACTGCATGTCGTGGCACATCCCGCAGGGCGCGTTCCGCGGCATCGGCGGCGTCGACATTGCCAGCCTCGGCATCCCGAGCGAGCAGGACTACATCCGCCGCTATTGCGAGCGCACCGGCTTCACCACGCCCGAGCAACTGGCGCCCGACTGGAACTTCTACCTCGCCTACAACATGTTCCGCATCGCCGCCATCCTGCAAGGCATTGCCAAGCGCGTGGAGGCCGGCACCGCCAGCAGCGCGCAGGCCAGGGCCAGCGGCGCCGGCGCGCGCCCCATGGCCGAGCTGGCCTGGGGATTCGCTCAAAAATCATAGCGCCTTGCGCTTGTATGACGCCGGCCGCAGCCGTTTTTAATCTCAAACCACAAGGACCAGAGACATGGATTTCGAATACAGCCCCAAGGTCAAGGAGATGCAGGCCAAGCTGCTGGCCTTCATGGACGAGCACGTCTACCCGAACGAGAACACCTACTACGACGAGGTGGCCACCAACCGCGCCAAGGGCAACGCCTGGGTGCCCACCAAGATCATCGAGGAACTGAAGCCCAAGGCCCGCGCCGCCGGCCTGTGGAACCTGTTCCTGCCCAAATCGCCGCGCGCGCCCGAGGGCCTGAGCAACCTCGAATACGCGCCGCTGTGCGAGATCATGGGCCGCGTGCCCTGGGCGCCCGAGGTGTTCAACTGCTCGGCGCCCGACACCGGCAACATGGAGACCATCGAGCGCTACGGTACCGAGGCCAACAAGGACGAATGGCTGGAGCCGCTGCTCAAGGGCGAGATCCGCTCGGCCTTCCTGATGACCGAGCCGGCCGTGGCCTCGTCCGACGCTACCAACATCGAATGCTCGATGCGCCGCGAGGGCGATGAATACGTCATCAACGGCCGCAAGTGGTGGTCGTCGGGCGCGGGCGACCCACGCTGCGCCGTCTACATCGTGATGGGCAAGACCGACCCCGAGGCGCCGCGCCATTCGCAGCAGTCGATGATCCTGGTGCCGTCCAACGCAAAGGGCGTCAAGGTGCACCGCCCGCTCACCGTGTTCGGCTGGGACGACGCGCCGCACGGCCACATGGAAGTGGAGCTGAAAGACGTGCGCGTGCCCGTCGGCAACCTGCTGATGGGCGAGGGCAAGGGCTTCGCCATTGCCCAGGGCCGTTTGGGCCCGGGCCGCATCCACCACTGCATGCGCAGCATCGGCGCCGCCGAGCGCGCGCTGGAGCTGATGTGCCAGCGCCTGAACGACCGCACCGCGTTCGGCCGCCGCATCTCCGAGCAGGGCGTGTGGCGCGAGCGCATTGCCGAGTCGCGCTGCATGATCGAGCAGGCCCGCCTGCTGACGCTGAAGGCCGCCTACATGATGGACACCGTGGGCAACAAGGTGGCGCAGGCCGAGATCGCCATGATCAAGATCGTGGCGCCCAACGTCTCCACCCGCGTCATCGACTGGGCAATCCAGGCCCACGGCGGCGGCGGCGTCAGCCAGGACTTCCCGCTGGCCTACAGCTACGCCCACCAGCGCACCCTGCGCCTGGCCGACGGCCCCGACGAAGTGCACCGCAACGCGCTGGCCAAGCTGGAACTGGCCAAGCACATGGCCGGCGCCAAGGAAGTGGAAATGCCCATCACGCGCGGCAGCTGATGCCCCGCGGGCCCGCCCCGCACCAAGCAGCGCGCCCGCCCGCGCCACACAGGCGGCCATCGCCCCGATGGCCGCCTTTTTTTTGGCTCGGCACGCTGGTCGGAGGCGGCCAAAACAAGCGATAGCCAATTGGCGCCACTTTGAAGTATCAATTCAAGAGCTGCTTGCGCCCGATATACAGGCGCTGATGGCTTTTTTATGGTCAAGAATATTTGACAAGTCCCCCCCTGTTTTGATGCACCCCGCATGGCCCTGCCCGCGGCATCCCCGGCCCGCCGACCGCACAATGCACGCTTGCAACCCAGAAAACCACGGAGCCCGCCTGTGATCGACCTCTATTCCTGGCCCACGCCCAACGGCCACAAGGTGCACATCATGCTGGAGGAATGCGCCCTGCCCTACCGCGTGCACCCCATCAACATTGGCAAGGGCGACCAGTTCACGCCCGACTTCCTGGCCATCAGCCCCAACAACAAGATCCCCGCCCTCGTCGACAGCGAAGGCCCCGACGGCCAGCCGATGTCGGTCTTCGAATCGGGCGCCATCCTGCTCTACCTGGCCGAGAAGACCGGCCGCTTCATGCCCGCCGACACGCGCGGCCGCTACGAGGTGCTGCAATGGCTCATGTTCCAGATGGGCGGCGTCGGCCCCATGCTGGGCCAGGCGCACCACTTCCGCATCTACGCGCCCGAGAAGATCGACTACGGCATCAACCGCTACACCAACGAGGCCCGGCGCCTGTACGGCGTGATGGACAAGCGCATCCAGCACACGGGCGCCTACATTGCCGGCGCCGACTACACCCTCGCCGACATCGCCATCTTCCCCTGGCTGCGCAGCTGGGAGAGCCAGGGCATCGACTGGGCCGACTACCCCGCGCTCAAGGCCTGGTTCGACCGCATCGGCGAGCGCCCCGCCGTGCAGCGCGGCGTGCAGGTGCTGGCCGAGCTGCGCCAGCCCGTGCGCACCGACGCGGAAAAGGAAGTGCTGTTTGGCCAGACGCAGTACCAGCGCCGCTGAAAACCCGCGCCGCCCGATGTAGAATCCGCGTTTCGTCGGAGCGTAGCGCAGCCTGGTAGCGCATCTGCTTTGGGAGCAGAGGGTCGCGAGTTCGAATCCCGCCGCTCCGACCATTTCGTACACAATGAAGGCCCGCATCGTCGGGCCTTCATTCTTTCTGCCCGTAGCTCAACTGGATAGAGCAGCTGCCTTCTAAGCAGCAGGTCGGGGGTTCGAGTCCCTCCGGGCAGGCCAAAACAGACCTCCATACAGTCTCACAACCTCTCAAAACCCGCACGTTTCCTAGCGTTGCGGGTTTTTTGTTGTCTCAGGCCATTTCACTGCGTACCATGAGATACCGTCAAAAAAACGGTATCTCTGACGGTATCTCTGAAGTACCGCACCCGAGATACCGTTAGCAGGGGAAGCAATGGCACTCACAGACACATTCGTTAGACAGGTGAAGCACACCGGCAAAGCCAGCGGGGACAAGCACGCCGATGGCGGGGGCATGTACCTGCTGGTCAAGGCCAGCGGCAGGTACTGGCGGATGGACTACACCCACGCCAATAAACGCAAGACACTTGCATTAGGCGTGTACCCCGAAGTCTCTTTGGCGAAGGCCCGCAAGCGCCGCGAAGAAGCCCGCGAACTCCTGGCCGAAGGACTCGACCCCAGCGCGGCCAAGAAGGCCGAGAAGCTGGCAACCCGCGTAGCCGCAGCCAACACTTTCGAAGCCGTGGCCCGCGAGTTCCACGCCACCCAGGCCAGCGGCTGGAGCCCCCGCTATGCAGCGCGGTGGATCGAGCGCATGGAGAAAGACCTGTTCCCGTACATCGGCAAGCTTACGTTGCCCGCCATCACCGCTCCCGTGCTGCTGGACGCACTGCGCAAGGTAGAGAAGCGCGGCGCCAACGAAACCGCCCACACACTGCGCCAGACCGCCGGGCAGGTGTTCCGCTACGGTGTCCAGACGGGGCGCTGCGAACGCAGCCCCGTTACCGACCTGCACGGCGCCTTAAAGCCCGTGGTAGTCAAGCACATGGCTGCGGTGCTGGAGCCAGCCAAGGCGGGCGAGCTGCTGCGGGCCATTGACGGCTACACCGGCCAGCCCATGACCAAGGCGGCGCTGGCGCTATCTGCCCTGCTCTTTCAGCGCCCCGGCAACATCAGGCAGATGGAATGGGCGTGGATTGACTTTGACACAGCCCTGCTGACCATCCCATCCCAGGACATGAAGCGGCGACTGGCGCAGAAGCTCAACGGCAGGCCGCACTTTGTGCCCCTGGCCCCGCAGGCCATCGCCATCTTGAAAGAGCTTCAGCCCCTCACCGGCCATGGCCGCTACGTGTTCCCCAGCCTGCGCACGGGCGAGCGGGCCATGAGTGACAACACCATCAATGCAGCCCTGCGGCGCATGGGCTTTGCCTCCGACGAGATGAGCGCCCACGGGTTCCGGGCCATGGCGCGCACGCTGATGATTGAGCGGATCCCCGGCATATCCGCCGACGTGATCGAAGCCCAACTGGCGCACGGTAAATCTGGACCGCTGGGGGCTGCGTATGACCGCGCCGAATTCATGGAACAGCGGCGCAGGATGATGAGCGATTGGGCAGACTACCTGGACAAACTGCGGATGGGCGCAGAAGTGATTCAATTCAAGAAAGCGTAAGAAGCAGGGGTCTATCACCATCCCCTGGGGGGCCTGCTCCACTCCTCCACAACCACCATGCCATCGGGCAGGATCGTTGTTTTTCTGGTACCTGGGGGCTCCGAGCGGCGTGGCTCCTGACCCGGCCACGACTCGGGCACATACAGCGCGCGGCCCACGCGCAACACACGCCCCTCTTTGATCAAAGTTCTTAAGCGGTCATCCACTGTCGTCTCCGGCAGGGATATCGAACGCAGCAATTCGACCCGCGAAACTTTCACACGCCTACCGCCTCGCGTGTGCAATCGCACAAGCGCATCCAGAACCATGAGGCTTGTTGCGCCATGCGGAGCACGTCTTTTGGCAGGCTTTTCCATGATGCAAATCTCAGAAGCTAAATTGCACGTAACTCGTTGACATAAATATTATTTCATCTCAAATGTAACCACTAAATCTCAGAAGTATCCCCCCAGTCCGGTTTGGCTCTGATGGCTTGAACTTGCACATTTGATTTGCGCGCACTTTCAAGCCATCGCACCGCTTGCAGCCACTGGCCATGGCTGTTCGCTGTGCATCATCGGAGTCACAGAGATGCCCTGCCAACCTACGCCACAAACGGCCCGTAAACAGCAAACGAAAGCCGCTATACCCCCGGCAAAGCTGGAACAGAACACCGCACAAATCCCGAACTTTGACGACTTGCCGGATACCGCCTGGATTCGGCAGTCTGGGCTGGTGCGAGACCCGAAGCACCCGACCCGCCCCACGCCACTGCCGTTCAGCCCAGCTACTTTTTGGCGGCTGATTGCAAGCCATAAATTTCCGCAACCCACCAAGTTGTCCGCGGGAGTGACGGCTTGGAGGGTGGGAGAAGTGCGTGCATGGCTCAACGAACAGGCCCATTCGGCTTGAAAGGGGTGGTCATGCACACAACCCCTTCCAAAAAGAAAATTACCGCCAACGACGCCCTTGACTACACCGGCCTGATCGGCCCAGTTGCATGCCATTTTTGGGGCGACCCGAACGAGCAGCTTTCCAAGCCCAGCGAGCTGCGCTTCGGCAGTCACGGCAGCAAATCCGTTGACCTGGAGAAAAACCTGTTCTTCGACCACGAAGCCGATGAGGGAGGCGGCGTCATCAAGCTGGTGCAGTACGGTACCGGCATCAAAGAACGCGGCGCGGCGCATCAGTGGCTGCTCCAAAACGGATTCATCGGCAATGACCGCGCCAGCACTCCAGCCGGGCGCGAAGTCATGCAAGTCATGAAGTCATGCCCGGCGCCAGCCAAGAGTGCGCCTGCGCCCAAGGCCAGCAAAGCCCCGACCAAGATCGTAAGCACCTACGACTACCGCAATGAACAGGGCGAACTGCTGATGCAGGTCGTTCGCATGGAGCCCAAGACATTCCGTCAGCGTCGCCCCGATGGCGAGCGCTGGAGCTGGAGCGTCAAGGACGTGCGCGTTGTGCCCTACCGCCTGCCTGAGCTGGCGGCAGCGCCCGATGCGGTGGTGTACCTGGTGGAAGGAGAAAAGGACGCAGACCGCCTTGCATCCCTGGGCCTGGTGGCAACCTGCAATGCAGGTGGCGCTGGCAAGTGGCGCAAGGAGCATTCCGAGTTCCTGCGCGGCCGCCATGTGGTCGTCCTGCCCGACAACGATGATGCAGGCCGTGAGCACGCAAGGAAGGCCGTCAAGGCACTGCGCGGCATCGCAACCGATGTTCGCGTCGTAGAACTGCCCGACCTGCCGGAAAAGGGAGATGTGTCGGATTGGCTGGACGCGGGCGGCAGTGTCGCGGCCCTGGAGGACATGCTGAAAGAAGCACCTGCAGCGAACGCTGAACCCGGCGAGGACGAGCCCGAGAAGAAGCCTTCTCAGACTGACCTGCTGGTCAAGTTCGTTCGCGAGCGCTTCGACCTGCTGCACGACAAAAACGGAGACACCTACGCCAGCGACCGCCACACCGGCGAAGTGCGCCGCATGGGTGCACGCCAGTTTCGTGACCGCGTGACAGCAGGTTTCTTCGCACAAATGGAAATTGCAGTGCGCGACCAATCCTGGCGCGAGGCGCTGGGCACGCTGCAGGCCCTTGCCCGGTTTGAGGGCGATCCGCAGGATGTTTACATCCGCGTTGCAGGCTGCGATGGGCGCTACTGGATTGACTTGTGCCATGCAGGCAATAGCCATGCTGTGGAGCTGACCAAAACCGGCTGGAGGGTCGTAGAACGTCCCCCGGTGTTGTTCGTGCGTGGCGAGTCCATGCAGCCCCTCCCCATGCCTGTGGGCGGCGGCAGCATCGCGCCCTTGTGGGGAATCGCCAACGTCCCCGAGCAGCAACGTCTGCTGGTGCTGGCCTGGCTGGTGGACTCACTGCGCCCTGACACACCCTTCCCCGGCCTGGAGCTGGTGGGCGAACAAGGCAGCGGCAAGAGCACCACCGCTGAAGCCCTGCGCCGCCTGATCGACCCCAACGGCTGCAACCTGCGCGGCGCACCCAAGACCGTGGAGGATATCTTTGTGGCGGCCGGGCAGAACCATGCTGTCTGCTACGAGAACGTCAGTCATCTTGCAGGCCCCATGCAAGATGCGCTGGCGATTCTGAGCACCGGCGGCGGCTTCGCCAAACGACAGCTTTTCACCGACTCGGAGGAGCACGTCATCAGCGTGCGCCGCCCCTGGATGGTGAACGGCATCAGCATCAGCGTGACCCAGCAAGACCTGGTGGATCGCGTCATCAGCGTGGAATGCCCGGTGATCGACACGCGCCAGTCAAGCAGTCAGCAGTGGCAAGCATTCGACCGTGCGCTGCCCGGCATGCTGGGCGCACTGTTCGACCTGGCGGCGGGTGCGCTGCGCGAGCTGCCCAACGTGGGCCTTCCCCGTGAAGATCGCCCGCGCCTGGTGGAGTACGTTCTGTTGGGTATGGCGCTGGCCAAGGCATCAGGCAAGCACCCGAACGAGTTCCTCCAGCAGTTCCAGACAACCCGAGCCGAGACGGTGGCCCGCACCCTCGATGCGAGCCCCGTAGCGTCTGCGGTGCTGGAGTTCATCGAAGCCAACCCCTACGGCATCGAGGCGAGCGTGAAGGACATTCTGACGCGCCTGGAACACTACAAACCTGCGGGTGCTGAAGCCTGGCCGCGTACACCGAAAGGCCTGGGCGATGCGCTGCGACGTGCGTCACCAGCACTGCGCCAGCTGGGCGTAGAGTGCAAAAGTCTTGGCAACATCGGCGGCAAGGTGAAGTGGGCCATCAAAGGCAAACTGGCGACTCCATGTCATGCAAGTCATGAAGTCATCGTTCCGTCTGGTGTCGGGCATGACATTAAGACTTCCATGACTTCGAGTCCGGCTGGGACATTGGCGACGGAGGTGCTATGACGCCAGAAACCATTCTTGCCGACCTACTGGCGTCGGGCATAGAACCCAGCGTGACACCCGACCAAACCGGCATCGTGGTGCCCGCCGGAAAGCTATCGCCATCACAGCGCGCTGCCGTGCTGACCCACAAGCCAGACCTGATCGCGTATTTGCTGGAATCGAGCCGCATCACGGTGCAGCTACTGGAAGTCGCCATGCGCCGCTGCGACCAGTTCAACGACGGCGAGAAGGCCCGCCAGGACATGCGAGAGCAAGTGCTGGAGACACCACCTCACCTGCGACAGGAACTGCTTGAGCACTTCTTGGGCAAGCTGACCCAAGCACCCATCGCATCCCTGAAAGAACAACGGGAGAACAACCATGACTGAAAAAAAGAAGCCGCCCCAGGGCCACGGCTGGAAACCGGGTCAGTCCGGCAACCCCAAGGGTCGCCCAAAGGGTTCGGGTGACGTGGCACAGATCCGTTCGGCTATCGCCGCCCGTGTGCCCGACCTGCTGGAAGCCATGATGCAGCGCGCGCTCGACGGTGATGTGGGCGCCGCCCGCCTGTTGTTGGAACGCACGGTCGCGCCGCTCAAAGCGACTGACATGGCCCAGCCCCTCAACCTGCCCAATGGCACGCTGACCGAGCAAGGCCGTGCCGTGATGGCGGCCGTGTCTGCTGGCGAACTGGCGCCAAGCCAGGGTGCCGCCCTGATGGGTGCTCTCGGTGCGCTGGCCCGCGTTGCCGAGGTGGATGAACTTGCAGTCCGCGTGGCGGCACTGGAGAGGCACCATGTCAGCAAGTCTTGAGAAGCGCATCAAGGTGCTGGAGGTAACCGCGGCGCCGGTGGTGCCACCGCGCATTCGGATCACCTTTGTCAGCCCAGTGCGTGGCGCGGTCAGCATGAGGCTCTGGAATGGCAGCATGGTCGAGCGTCAGGGCAACGAAACCGAAGCACAGTTCCTGGCGCGCGTGGAACAACTGGAGCCAAACCATGCCCCGTCTTGAAACGCGTGTGGCCAAGATGGAGAAGGCCGCCGCTCCTGTGGACCTCAAGGCCATGAGAGACGACGAGCTGATCACCCATGCGGGCAAGTTCCCCATGTTCTCCAGCGAGATGTATGCAGCGATTGTTACCCTGGTGTTGCGTCGCCCGAGTGCGTTTCCCGTTGTGTACGACGACCCTGACTACGAATCGACAGACTATTAGGAGTGATACATGGCATCCATCAAAACCCGTGTTGCGGGCCTGGAGCAGGCAAACAGAGCAACAGTCCAACGCCAACTGACCGACGCAGAGCGCGCGGTGCGTATGACCCATATCCTCAACCATCCCGAGTCTTCGCCCGTGTATGTGCCATTGCGGAGGTTTCTGAAAAGGGCTTTGGGCCGTGATGTCCTGCTATAACCTCCCTCTTATCGAGATCAGATGGGACGGGGCGAATGACCAATGAACAACAACAGCTGACGACGCTGTTGCTCAACCTGCTGCCAGCAGACCACACCACCGTAGGCAACAGCACGCTGCTGGAGCGATTTTTGGCCGCCGCCCAAGCCGAAGGCCACAAACCGCCCGCCACAGAAGACGACTTCAAAACGGCGCGCGAAGCGCTGGTCGCGGCAGGCCTGGCAGTCAAAGGTAAAGGGCGCGGCGGCGCCACCGCCCGGGCCACCGGCGCGCAGCGGCCCGACTTTGCGCTGGGCGCCCCCACCCCACCAGCCCCCGCCCCTGCTGCCACGCCCAAGCCCCCCAAAGCCGCCAAAGCCAAACCCACACCGGCGCAGCCCGACACCGGCGACGCCCAGGTGCTGGCCTACCGCCACCCCGACCGGCGCAAGAACAACCCCGAAGTGGGCCTGGTGAACGCTGAAAGCGACCCCGAGCAACCCAAAACCCGCTGGGCCTACGACCCGCACCTAGACCCTGCACTCCAATTTGACAGCGCCCGTGCCCAGGCCGATGCGCTGATTGCCGATGCCTTGGCCGGTAACGACCCCGCTGCCATGCGCCATGCGTTGCAAACCTTGCAGCGCATGGGCGCGCCCTATTTGCAATGGACGGGCAAGGCCGAGCGCACCAGCTTTGAAGTGGACACCGTGAGCCTGCACGTACACGAGCGCATCGACGCCATGAGCATTTTGAGCAGCGTCGGCAAGCGCCAAAACGCTAGCAATTTAGTAGCTGCTAGCGTAGGTGGGACGGGCGCTAGAGGCCAAAAACACCCAAATTTTTTTCAGCCAGGGCTGTTTGAAGCGCCGTTTGAAAGCGTGCCCCTGCGCGCAGCGCTGGATTTCTACAAGCACGACCGCGGCTGGGCCAACCGGCTGGTGGCGGGTGACAGCCTGCTGGTGATGAACAGCCTGGTTAATAAGGAAGGCATGGCCGGGCAGGTGCAGATGATTTACATCGACCCGCCTTATGGGATTAAGTACGGCAGCAACTTCCAGCCCTTTGTGGGCAAGCGCGATGTGAAAGACCGGGCCGACGCGGATTTAACGCAAGAGCCCGAAATGATCAAAGCCTTCCGCGATACCTGGGAGCTGGGCATTCACTCGTATTTGACGTATTTGCGTGATCGGTTGTTATTGGCGCGGGAGTTGCTGAGTGATTCGGGCAGTGTGTTTGTGCAGATTTCGGATGAGAACTTGCACCATACCAAAGAAATACTGGATGAAGTATTTGGTGTCACAAACTCAGTCAGTGTTATAACGGTGCGAAAAACAGGTGCTGTTAGTAGCCCAGATGCACGGTTAAATTCGCTAGCAACCATTGGAGATTTTATTCTATGGTATGCCAAAAATAAAAAAGAAATTAAATATAAACAATTATTTTTGGATAAATTTGATAATGGCTCTGCAGAATCTCAATATCGTCTTCAAGATGAAGTCGGTGCATATCAATCAGTGACTATTGAGTCAAATGGATATGCTGATAAATTTCATTATCCAGTTTTTATTGGTGGACGTGAATTTAGGCCAGCATCAACAAGACATTGGAGTACTACTGAAAATGGAATTTACCGCGCAGAGAAGGCTGGTCGGGTTTTAGTTACACCAGGAAAATTGAGGTTTAAAAAATATCTTGAAGATTTTCCTGTTTCCCCTATTGCAAATATCTGGACAGACATGATGGGAGCGGGTGGTTTGATTTATGTCGTTCAAACAAACGAAAAAATAATCGAACGCTGCATGCTCATGACCACCGACCCCGGTGATCTGGTCCTCGACCCCACCTGCGGTTCCGGCACCACGGCCTACGTCGCCGAGAAATGGGGCCGCCGCTGGATCACCTGCGACACCTCGCGCGTGGCCATCACGCTGGCCAAGCAGCGGCTGATGACGGCCAGCTTTGACTACTTTGCGCTGCGCTACCCGCATGAGGGGCTGCGCGGCGGCTTCATCTACAAGACGGTGCCGCACGTCACGCTCAAAAGCATTGCCAACAATGCCGAGATCGACGCGATTTATGAGCGCATGCACCCGGCCATCGCATCGGCGCTGGCGGCGCTGAATGCGGCGCTCAAGACGCATGCACCGGCCACGCCTTACCCGGTGACCGAGGGCGCACGCAAAGGCCAGAAGCTGGTGCTGGGCCTGCAGGGGCAGGATTTGCAGGAATGGGAGGTGCCGTTCGACCTGCCCGCCGACTGGGCGGCCGAGTTGCAGGCGCCGCTGGCCCAGTTCCACACCGCCCGGCAAAAAATGCAGGCCGAAATGGACCGCAGCATTGCCGCCCATGCCGACAGCGAAACCCTGTACGACCAGCCCGAGCGCGACAAGGCCAAGCTGCGCGTGTGCGGCCCGTTCACGGTGGAGGCCGTGCCCTTCCCCACCGTGCTATCACTTGAGGAGCTGCCTGCGCAAGCGGGGCAAGCGCCAGGGCCCGATTTGGCCGATATGAGCATTGCCCGCAGCGGCCACACCAGCCGCCAGCACGCCTGGCGCGACGAGCTGCTGAAAACCGGCATTCGCGGCAAGGGTGGGCAGATGCTGCGCTTTGCCGAACTGGAGGTGTTGCCCGGCACCACCAGCGTGCACGCCAGCGGCAGCCTGGACACGGGCGAGCGTGTGGTGGTGAGCTTTGGCCCCGAGCACGGCGCGCTGGAGCAGCGCCAGGTGGAGCGTGCGTTGAACGAGGCGGGCGAACTGTTCCCGCGCCCCAAGATGATCGTGTTTTGCGCCTTCGCCTTCGACCCCGAGGCGGCCAAAGACATCGACGCCCTCAAAGGCATCACCGCGCTGAAGGCGCAGATGAACACCGACCTGCTGACCGAAGACCTGAAGAAGGCGCGCAGCAGCAACCAGAGCTTCTGGCTCATGGGCCAGCCCGATGTGCTGCTGACCGCCTTGCCCGATGGCCTGTGGCAGGTGGAGGTGAACGGCTTTGACTACTTCGACACCGCCAAGGGCGAGCTGGTGTCGGGCGGCAAGGGCAAGATTGCGGCCTGGCAGCTCGACACCGACTACGACGGGCGCAGCCTGTTCCCGCACCAGGTGTTCTTCCCCATGGCGGGCAAGGACGAGGGCTGGATGAAGCTGAAGAAGGACATCCGCGCCGAGCTGGATGCGGACTTGCTGCAGGCGTTTACCGGCACCGTGTCGCTGCCCTTTGCAGCCGGTGACAACCGCATGGTGGCCGTGAAAATTGTGGACGACCGGGGCATTGAGTCGCTGAAGGTGATGCGGCTGGATGCAAGCACACAAGGAGGCCAGTGATGGCAGTTCGTAAAAGCAACCGCCTGAGCCTGCAACAGGTGGGGCCGATCAAGGCGGCCGATGTAATGTTTGGCGACCTCACGGTCATCGTCGGCCCGCAGGCCACGGGCAAGAGCATTTTTTTGCAGACGCTCAAGCTGGTGCTGGACCGGGACCACATCCACGACACCTTCCGGCACCACAGCGTGTCCTTCAACGGCGACAGCGGCGCCTTTCTGGGCGGCTACTACGGCAAGGGCATGGCCGCAGCGTGGAACAAAGACGGCTCTCAACTGCGCTGGAACGGCAAGCAGGCCACGTTGCCTGACCTGGCCAGGCCCAGCAAGGGCAAACAGCGCCAGGAAAAGCTGTTCTTCATTCCCGCCCAGCGGGTAATGAGCCTGACGCGAGGCATGACGCAGAACTTTGGCCAGTTCGACTATGGCGACCCGTACACCCTGCGTTATTTCAGCGATACGGTGCATGACCTGCTGCAAAACGAGTTTGGCGCCAAGGGGGAGCTGTTTCCGCAACCCAACCGGCTGAACGACACGCTGCGTAAGCCCATCACGCAGCACCTGTACGGCACGGCCAAGCTGGCGGTGGACTCCAAGGATTTCACCAAGCGCCTGGTGCTCAATGTGCCGGGGCACAAGGAAGGTCTGCCCTACACCGCCTGGTCGGCGGGGCAACGGGAGTTCACGCCGCTTTTGCTGGGCTTGTACTGGCTGTGCCCTGCTGGCGGCACGTCCCGGCGCGATGAGATTGAATGGGTGGTGATCGAGGAGCCCGAAATGGGCCTGCACCCGCAAGGTATCGAGGCGGTACTTTTGCTGGTACTAGAGCTGATGAAGCGGGGCTACAAGGTGGTGCTATCCACCCACTCGCCGGTGGTTCTGGATCTGGTGTGGGCCTTGCAGGAATTCAAACAGCTGGGCGGCACGGAGTCGGATGTGCGCAGACTATTGAACCTGCGCGCTGGTGGCTATGCTAACGAGCTGGGCAAAGCCGTGCTGAAGAAGGACTTGCGCGTGTATTTCTTCAGTCGGGACAACGAGGTGAAAGACATTTCCCGTCTGAGCCCCTTGTCTGACGAAACCGCTGAGGCCGAATGGGGCGGACTGGTGGGTTTTGCCAGCCGCACAGGGCAAGTTATTGCCGATGTGGTGAATCGCACAGAAAGCCAGCCCAAGGCCAAGCGCCGCAACAAGGCTGCGAAGGTGGAGGCCCCCGCGCAATGAGCACCAAGAAGCAGGGAGGAAACCGAAAAGCACCCGCAGCGCCTGCGCTGTCCGCTTTTGAGAAGGCCGCAACGGCGGCCGGGCTGACTGCGGCACCAGGCAAGTCAGCCGTAGAAAACCGTTACCGCGGCAGCGTCGAGGGCAAGACTGCCGATACACGGTTCACGGGTAGCCTGGATATGGACGCGGCTTTCAAGCAGATCGAACCTGAGGCGAACCGTTGGGACTTCGGCATTGGGATGCGCAAGCCCGGAAAACAAGAGTTTGCGGTATGGGTGGAGCCTCACTCGGCGTCCAGCCTGGGTGAGGTCAAGACCATTTTGGCCAAGCTCGACTGGTTGCAGGGAAAACTGGATCAACCGGAATTTCGGCAACTCAAAGCACTGACCGATGCCTGCGCCGCGCAAGGACATCGACGGTTCCATTGGATGGCAACCGCCCGTGTGGGGATTCGCCCTGGAAGCAGGGAGGCCAACATGCTGGCGGCGCGCGGCATGAACCCGCCATCAACCCGGGTGGTGATCTGATGGCTGCGCCCACCTCTCTGATCATCAACAGCGCGTTTACCGAGCCGCAGCAGCATTGGGCCGAGAACGCTGACCGCACCCTGCGGCTGGAACCTGCACGCCGCCCGGCCGGTTACGAAATCATCGACACGCGCGAGAACACGCGGCGGCAGGTGCCCATTCCGCTGGTGGACACCATCCGCGACCGGGTGCGCCAGTGGCGGCTGGACGGCTGGCCGGGCACCACGGCCATCACGCTGGGGCTGCTGCAGCACTGGTGGGATCCAGACAAGGTGTCGCGCCGGCAATGGCCGTTCTACTTTTGCCAGCTCGAAGCCATCGAGACGCTGATCTGGCACCTGGAGGCGCTGCCCGAATACCGCCAGGGCATCCACATCCAGGGCGACGGCGGTGAGTTCGAGCGGCTGTGCAACAAGATGGCCACCGGCAGCGGCAAGACCACGGTGATGGCCATGATCATCACCTGGCAGGTGCTGAACGCGCTGACCTACCCCAAGTCGCCGCGCAAGTATTCGAGCGCTGTTTTTCTGGTGGCACCGGGCCTGACGGTGAAGTCGCGCCTGCAGGTGCTGATGCCCGGGCATGAAAACAATTACTACGACCAGTTTGAACTGTGCCCGTCCGAGGCGCTGCGGCAAAAGCTCAACCGCGCTGACATCCTGATTGAAAACTGGCACACCCTGATGCCGCTGAAAGAGCAAGAGCGCTCGGTGGTGAAGAAGGGCAAGGAGAGCGACGAGGCCTACACGCGGCGCGTGCTGGGCCCGCTGGCCAACGCCAAGAACCTGGTGGTAATCAACGACGAGGCGCACCATGCCTACCGCAAGCCCGCCGACATCAAGGTGAGCAAGGCCGATGCCGAGGCGTTTGGCATTGACCTGGACGAGGCCACCCGCTGGGTGGAGGGGCTGGACCGCATCCACAAAACCCGGCGTATTGCCCGTTGCTTTGACCTGTCGGCCACGCCGTTTGCCCCCACAGGCCGCACCAACACCGAAGCGGGTTTGTTCAGCTGGGTGGTGTCGGACTTTGGTCTGAACGATGCCATCGAGGCCGGGCTGGTGAAAACGCCCCGCGTGGTGGTGCGCGACGACGCCCTGCCCAACGCGCAAACACTGCGCCCCAAGCTCTACCACCTGTACCGCGAGCCGGAGGTGGCCGAAGACCTGAACCGCAAGGCCGAAGCCCACGAGCCCCTGCCCGCGCTGGTGCAACAGGCCTACACCTTGCTGGGCGCCGACTGGCGCGCCACGGCGGCCGACTGGGCAGCGCAGGGGCACCTGTCGCCCCCGGTGATGCTGACGGTGTGCAACCGCACCGAGACGGCAGCACGGGTGGAGCATTACTTCACCAAGGGTCACGCGCAGTGGACGGAGCTGCACGATGCCCATCGCACGCTGCGGGTGGACTCGAAAGTGCTGGAAAAGGCCGAGGTGGGCGAGGCAGCGTCAGCGGACAAGGACTACGACGCCCGTCTGCGCGCCATTGTGCAGGCCGCGCGCATTGAGCCGCAGAGCAAAGAGCGTTGGCAGGCCGGCAGCACCAAGAAGGAAGAAGTGCTGCGCGAGCTGGTGGACACGGTGGGCAAGCCGGGCCAGATCGGGCAAGACCTGCAGAACGTGGTGTCGGTGGCGATGTTGTCAGAGGGCTGGGACGCCAAGACCGTGACGCACATCATGGGCCTGCGCGCCTTCACCAGCCAGCTGCTGTGCGAGCAGGTGATTGGCCGGGGCCTGCGCCGCGTGGCCTACGACATCGACCCGGAAACGGGCCTGTACGCGCCCGAGTTTGTGAACGTGTTTGGCGTGCCGCTGTCCGTGGCCATGCCGCCCGGTGGCGACGGGCCGCCACCCCCGCCGCCCAAGCCCAGCGTGCAGATCAAAGCCCTGCCCGAGCGGCAGGTGCGCGAGATCAAATGGCCCAACATCCTGCGCGTGGACCAGGTGGTGCGCCCGCAGCTGGTGGTGGAGTGGAGCAAGGTGCCGCCGCTGACGATTGACCCCGCGAAGGTGGCACTGCATGCAGACATTGCCCCCGCACTGGGCGGCGCAGCCGACTGGAGCCAAATCGTCACCATCGACCTGGAGCAATTGCCCGAGGAGTTCCGGCTGCAAAGGCTGGTGTTCAAGGCCGCGCAGAAGGCGTTTGAGCAGCTGCAGCACCAGTTCAAAGGACAGCGGGAATACCTGCTGTTCCAGCTGGTGCGGCTGGTGGAGGCGTTTTTGGCATCCAGCAAGATCGACATACCGTCGCTGTTCCACCAAGACCCGCTGCGCCAGCGGATTTTGTTCTCGATGCACATGGATGCCATCGTCCAACACCTGATGGCCCATGTGATCGAGCAGAACACCTTGCGGCTGGAGGCCGTGTTTGATGGCGAGCGCCCCGTGGGCAGCACCCGCGACATGCGCACCTGGTACACCACGCGCGTGGCCGAGCCCACGCAGCGCAGCCAGATCAGCCACATCGTCGTGGACAGCGGCTGGGAGAAATACGCCGCTAACGTGGCCGAGACTCACCCGGATGTGGCCGCCTGGGCAAAGAACGACCACCTGGGCTTTCACATCCTGTATTTGTGGAATGGCACCAAACGCAAGTACATCCCTGATTTTTTGGTCCGCTTCAAATCTGGCAAGACCTTGGTGCTGGAAATCAAGGGCGAGGATTCACCCCAGGACCAGGCCAAGCGGCGCGCCATGGATCAGTGGGTGCAGGCCGTGAATGCGCAAGGCGGCCTGGGCATATGGGCGTGGGATGTGGTGGTGGGCAGCATGGCTGCCATGCAAGACGTAATGGCTAAGCATGCCTCGCAAGCCGGTATTGATGACGCCCGCCACTCAGACAATCTAACCTCCGAAACGGTGTAACCATGTCGATGCCTGACGGCCGCCTGAGCTGCACCGCGTGTGACTACCGTGGTTTCATGGTGTTTCGACGAATCACGCTGGCCTATCACTTTGCGGACGGCACCACGGTCGATGCACCTCGCGATATTCGATGGTGCAGCGATTGCGGCAACCCCCGTGATACGGAGAGTAGTCAACCAGCACTTGAGCCCCTGCAGGCCGAACTGGACGCGCTCAAGGCTTCCTCTGCTACCCCGCGCTATCAGGTCAAGCGATGGTTCTCCAGGCTATTCGGTCTTGGCGCTGATGATCTTCAGAAACGAGCAGATGAACTGCGTGGGCAGATAAGGCTGGCTAAGGCGCGCGGGGACGAATGCCGCTGCCTGACCTGCGCAGGTGTTCACACCTTTCCATTGACCTTTGATGAAAACGGCGTGTGCACCGGATTTCAGCACGACTGCGGCGGACATCTGAAGCTGGACCCCCCCGATATGGATGCGCCGCGCTTCAACTACGGGCGAGAGACCATTCACCTGGATGAGGCAGGCAAGCGCATTCAGTGAGGCGAGTAAGCAGCTGACCTCTGCAGGCCGCGAGTTGCCGGGCCTTTTAAGAGCGCGATGCAGAGCGCAGTATCACTAAATCCGCAGTCGCAATGGGGGAGTCATGCAGCAAATGGATCTACTCGAATACGAGACAGCCAGGGCTCTTCTCGATCAGTTGTTGGCTGATTCACGGCTGTATCGAACGGGCAAAGACTACCGCGCGCTGCTCGATTTTGTGATTCGGCTGCGCAACTTTGCGCCGTTCAATGCAATGCTTCTGCAGGTGCAAAAGCCAGGGCTGATGTACGCAGCATCGCGTCTGGATTGGCTGGAGCGGTTCAACCGCACAGTGAAGGACGGAGCGCGGCCACTGCTGATTCTGTGGCCGTTTGGCCCTGTGGCCCTGGTCTATGACGTGGCCGATACCCTGGGCGACCCCCTGCCTGACGGTGTTTCGGCATTTGCCGCCCACGGTGCAGTGGACTCCGCCACCTTGGCAGGCTACGCCTCAAAAATGGCCAAAAAGCACATCGTATGGAATGAGGTGGATGCAGGCGACGGCAAGGCGGGATCGATCAAGGTGGCTCTGCGAGCGACGAAGCCTGAGCTGCCCACCAGATATCAAATGTCCGTGAATCGCAACCATGGCCCCAACGTGCAGTTCGCCACGGTGGCACACGAGCTAGGCCACCTGTTTCTTGGACATTTGGGGAAGGACAAGTACCTGAACATCCCGGAGCGCCCGCCACTCCAGCATTCGCAAAGGGAGCTGGAGGCAGAGTCTCTCTCCTACATCGTCTGCGCCCGAAACGGCGTGCTCAGCCAATCAGCAAGCTATCTATCCATGCATGTCAAAAGCGACACCACCGTCGATCAGATTGACCTGTACCAGGTCATGCGCGCTGCCGGACAAGTAGAGGCGCTGCTAGGGCTGACTGCTCACACCAAGTACGAGCGGCCTCAAAAAGCTGTGCGTTGAGGCGTCTTATTGTTCTCGGAGCCTAGTGGCCATTCCAATCCGACAGACCATTGCAAGTCAGCTCGTATCCAAGTGACTCATCCACACCACAACGAGGCGGATTGGAAAATAACGGTACTTTTGACGGTACTTTTATAAATCGAAAATATAAAAGCAAGCATTCATGCGGGTCTTAAAACACTATTTGAACTCCTCCGGGCAGGCCACCACCCCGTCCGCACCGCTACGCCCTGCGCCACTCGCCGAATATTTCAGTTTGGTGACAGTCATGTGATGCGATAGCGGCAAACCAGCGGATGGGCTAGCATCGCAGTCAAGTTCGGTTACAGGTGCCGTTGTTCAGCCGCCTGATGGCCACCGATTCGGTCGATGCGGTCCCGGCGCCCTGCGTAGGGCGCGGCGGGCGCCTCGCATCTCTCCCGCACAATTCAATCCCAGAAGGACCACGCCTCCCATGCGAGCCATCAAAGAAGCCCGTAAATACATCGAGCGCAAGCCAGACGACGAGAGCGCCAAAACGCTGTCACGCCTAGTGCTGGCGCTGGAGTCGGAGATCGACTTCCCGATCACCGACCTGTACAAGCTGGACATGGCGCGCTTCAAGCTGGCGCTGGACATCCTGGACGAATGGCGCCTGGATCGCCACTACGCCAGCAAGGCACGCCTGTTCGATGTGTCGATGCAGATGGCCGTGCTGGGCCGGCCCAAGGCCGAAGCCGATCAAGCGGCCGGCTCCGACAAGAACGGCAAGCAGGACAAAGAGAAAGACAAGGACAAGAGCAAAGGCCACAAGGACAAGTGAGCCTGGCGGGCGTGCGCGGCATCGCCACGCCCCGGCCGATCAGCGCTGGTGCCCAGGGCGGCGCGCACGCAGGCGCAGGTCAGGCCCCACGCGCACGATCTCCGTCCACTCCAGCGCCAGGGCCTGCTCCACTGCAGTGAACGGCCCCAGGGCGGCGATGCCGGCGCCCTCGCCCAGCAGCCGGGGCGCCTGATACAGCAGCAGTTCATCCACCAGGCCCTCGCGCAGCAGCGAGCCATTGAGCTTGTGCCCGGCCTCGACGTGCACCTCGTTCACTTCGCGCGCGGCCAGATCACGGAGCATGGCCGCCAGGTCCACCTTGCCATGCGGGTTGGGCAGTGCCACCACTTGTGCCCCACGTTCGCGCAGCGGCGCCGCGCGCGACGTGTCAGCATCTGACGTGTAGATGAGCACCTCGCGCTGGGCCGCACCCCACAGCCGGGCGCCGGGTGGTGTTTCCAGCCGGCTGTCGACGATCACCAGGCGCGGCTGGCGCAGCACGTCCGGCAGGCGCACGTTCAGTTGCGGGTGGTCTTCCAGCACCGTGCCGATGCCGGTGAGCACGGCACAGGCCCGTGCACGCCACGCGTGGCCGTCGGCGCGTGCGGCTGGCGAGGTGATCCACCGGCTGCGCCCGTTGGGCAAGGCGGTGCGCCCGTCCAGCGAACTGGCCGCCTTCAGCCGCACCCAGGGCGTGCCGCGGGCCATGCGGCTGAAGAAGCCGATGTTGAGTTCGCGCGACGCCTCTGCCCCCGGCCCCACCAGCACCTCGACGCCAGCCGCCTTCAGCCTGGCCAGGCCCTGCCCGGCCACGCGTGGATTGGGGTCTTCGATGGACGCCACGACGCGCGCGATGCCCGCCGCCACCAGCGCATCGAAACACGGGCCGGTGCGCCCCTGGTGCGCACACGGCTCCAGTGTCACGTAGGCGGTGGCGCCCTGCACCGGCAGCCCGCGCGCTGCCGCGTCGCGCAGGGCCATGATCTCGGCATGTGCCTGCCCCACAGGCTGCGTGTGGCCCTGGCCGAGCACCTCGCCATCACGACCCACGATCACGCAGCCGACGGCCGGATTGGGTGGACAGATGAGCCGCGCCTGCTCGGCCAGTGCGAGCGCGGTGCGCATGTGAAGGTCGTGGTCGAGCGCACGCATGGCGGAAAGGAACGAGGCAGGCTCAATGAACTGGAGCCGTGGATTCTATTGAGAATGCCGTAGTACATGACACGCTGCCGGCCCTCACCCCAGCCCTCTCCCAGAGGGAGAGGGAGCTTTCTTTGACGCGGCACGCGCTGCCATGCTTTTAGAAAACGTCAATACGGCGCCCTGCTGCGCGGCCCGCGCCACCACGCGGGCAGCCCCATCCAGAACGGCCGCGTCAGAGCTTGCCGGCGGCAGCCGCTTCGGCGCGGGGCGACGAATCGACCAGTTCCTCGATCACCAGGGTGCGGTAGTAATAAGCCAGCACGGCCCCGCTGGCGGCCAGCGCGGCGCTCAAGGCCTCGGTATCGGCGCGGCCAACCTCGATCAGCAAACCCGCCTTGCCGCCACGCGCCAGTTCGACGAAGCGCAGCATGAACTGGTCTTCGCGCCCTACCGACGGTGCGCCGCCGACATCGGCCGCACGTTTGGCAAAGGTCTGCTGGATGGCGCCGGGCTCGGCCAGTTGGACGGCGCCGACGTCGGGCACCTCGGCCATGCGCGTGGCGGCGGCCTGGGCGGCCGCCGCATCGGCGAACATGGCGAACACATGGTCCGTGGGGTAATAAGCGCCCGCGACGGTGAAATGCTTGGGATCAGCGGTGAATGCGGTCATGAAGGGCTCTCCTCGACAAAATGGTCGTTCCATTGTTGGCGCCGTGCCCCGCGCGGCGTGTAGGAAAGCGGCGCGCATCCGGCGCGGATGACGGCGCCGCCCGGCCCGTGGTTCGCCCCGTGTCACGCGGTCGAGGGCGATGATGATGAACCCATGGCGGTGCCTGTCGACGCTATAAAAATAGAAGCTTTCAGCGCAATACCAGAAAGCGCTGCAGGCCAAAAAAGCTTCAAATCTGGATCAATGAGGCCGCGGCGCCTGCCCTCTCGTCCACCAGGTGCGTGCGCGCCTGCGCCGCCACTTCGGCGGCCGGCAGCGGTTTGCGCTTATGGTCGCTCCAGACCTGGCGCCACAGGCGCGCACCGCGGCGGCCATGGTGCAGGCCCAGCATGTGCCGCGCGATGGCCGGCCAGGGCGTGCCGTTGTCGACCGCCTCGCGCGCCATGTAGTCCACCATCGCGGCCTCCACCTCGTCGGGCGACAGCGCATGCGGTTCACCGCCCAGAAAACGCTCGTCCCACGCGGTCATCATCCACGGGTGGTGGTAGGCCTCGCGGCCCAGCATCACGCCGTCGACATGCTGCAGGTGCTCGGCGATCTGCGCGTCGGTGGTCACGCCGCCGTTGAGCGCGATGATCAGGCGCGGAAAGTCGCGCTTGAGCTGGTACACCAGTTCATAGCGCAGCGGCGGAATCTCGCGGTTTTCCTTCGGCGACAAGCCCTTGAGCCAGGCGTTGCGCGCGTGCACGATGAACACGCGGCAGCCGGCATCGGCCACGGTGCCCACGAAGTCGCGCACGAAGGCGTAACTCTCTTCCCTGTCGATCCCGATGCGGTGCTTCACCGTCACGGGCACGTCGACCACGTCCACCATCGCCTTCACGCAATCGGCCACCAGCTGCGGCTCGGCCATCAGGCAGGCACCGAAGGCGCCGCGCTGTACGCGCTCGCTGGGGCAGCCGCAGTTCAGGTTGATCTCGTCGTAACCCCACTGCTGGCCCAGCCGCGCAGCGTGGGCCAGCCGGTCGGGCTCGCTGCCGCCCAGTTGCAGGGCGATCGGGTGCTCTTCAGGGTTGAAGCGCAGGTGCCGCTCGGTGCCGCCGTGGATGGCCGCCCCCGCGTTCACCATCTCGGTGTACAGCCGGGTCCGCTGCGTCAGCTGCCGGTGGAAAAAACGGCAATGGCGGTCGGTCCAATCGAGCATCGGGGCCACGGATAGGCGCCACGGCGAGAGCGGCGGATCGGCGGGGGCGTGCGGGGGCTGGATCACGCACGGATTATCCCTGCCGATAGCGCGTGGTCCGCCCTCTTGCGCAGCCGTGGCGGCAGCCCATCAGGGTTTGTCGCCGCCGTCCGAGCCGCCCTGCTGCCCCAGCACCTCCGCCTGCTCGTCCAGCACGCCCTTGACCCACAGGCGCTGCACCAGCGTCATGACAGCCACAGCCAGCGGCACCGCCAGGATGATGCCGATGAGGCCGAACAGCGTGCCGAACACCACGATGGAGAACAGGCCGATGAACGGCGGCAGCTTGACCGCGCGCCGCTGCACGAAGGGCATCAGCGCATAGCTTTCGATCTGCTGCGCCACCACCACGGCGCCCAGCGTCCACGGCAGGGTCTGCATGTCGATGGTGGAGGCGATGACCAGTGCCGGCAACGCGCCCAGGATGGGGCCGATGAAAGGCACGAAGTCGGCCAGCGCGGCGATCAGCGCCAGCGCCGCCGCCGAGGGCAACCCCAGCCACGCATAGGCGGCCCACATCATCAGGCCCATGGACAGCATCACCACGCCCTGGCCGATCAGCCACAGCCGCAGGGCGTTGCCGGTGTCGTGCATGGCGCGCAGAACGGTGACGCGGCGCGCCGGCGGCAGCAGCCGGTCCACACCGTGAACGTGCATGCGCGGGTTGGCCGCCAGGTAGATGCCGCCCACCAGCACGATGACAGGTCGGTCAGCACGCTGACGAAGGTGGAGCCGTAGCCCAGGGCGTGGCCGAGCGTGGTGCCACTGGTCGAGCGCTCCACAACGCTGCGCACGGCGTCGGCCGACAGGTCCCACTCGAAGCCCAGCCTGTCACCCAGGTTGCTGACGGCGCCGGGCAGAAGGTCGACCACATCGGCGAGCTGGCAGTACAGCTGCTGCGCAAACAGCACGCCGAAACCCACCATGCCCGCCAGCAGCGCCAACACGGCCACGGCCATGGCGGCGGCGCGCGGCAGCCGCGTCACGCGTTCCACGCCGTCGGCCAGCGCGGTGAGCAGCACGGCCACCAGCACCGACGCGAACACCAGCATCAGCACATGCGCGAGCTGATAGGCGGCCAGGCCCGCCATGACCACGCCCAGCACCATGAACAGGCGCTTCACGAAGTGCCCGTCGGCGAACGAAGGTGGTGGCGGCGCTGGCGGCATACGACTGCACGGTAACCCGCGCCCGGCCACACGCGGGTCGGACAGCACCGCTTCGCCTCGTGCGCGTGGGCGCCTGCACGACGCCTGAACCCGGTCACTGGCACCACGCGCACACAAAAAACCCCGCCGAGGCGGGGTCTCGTGGTCAACCGTGGAATCGGTCGATCAGCCCATGTGCAGGCCGCCGTTGCACGAGAAGTTGGCACCGGTGGTGAAGCCGGCGTCATCGCCCGCCAGCCAGGCGACGATGGAGCCGATTTCTTCCGGCCTGCCCAGGCGCTTGACCGGGATGGTGGCGACGATCTTCTCCAGCACGTCGGGGCGAATGGCCTTGACCATGTCGGTGCCGATGTAGCCGGGGCTGACGGTGTTCACCGTAACGCCCTTGTTGGCCAGTTCCTGCGCCAGCGCCATGGCAAAGCCGTGCATGCCGGCCTTGGCGGCGGAGTAGTTGGTCTGGCCGGCCTGGCCTTTCTCGCCGTTGACCGAGCTGATCTGGATCACGCGGCCGAAGCCACGCTCGACCATGTCCGGGATGACCTGCTTGGTCACGTTGAACATGGAGTTGAGGTTGGTGTCGATCACCGCGTCCCAGTCCTCGCGCGTCATCTTCAGGAACATGCGGTCGCGCGTGATGCCGGCGTTGTTGACCAGCACGTCGATGGGGCCGTGCTCGGCCTTGGCCTTGGCGAAGGCGTCGGCGGTGGATTGCCAGTCGGCCACGTTGCCCACGCTGGCGTGGAACTCGTAGCCCTGCGCCTTCTGCTCGTCCAGCCACTTCTGGTAGTCGCGCGTGGGGCCGCAGCCGGCGATGACGGTGAAGCCTTCCTTGGCCAGGCGCTGGCAGATGGCGGTGCCGATGCCGCCCATGCCGCCGGTGACGTACGCTACTCGCTTGCTCATGTGTGTCTCCTCTTGAAACGCTTGAAACTCTGAAATTGATAGCTGTCAGCGCTGATTGGGCGGCGACAGCTGGCTAATTTACTTCAAATCCATCGAACCCGGCCGGCCTGCATGCAAGGGTTTGCGCGCATGCCGGCGGGGCCGGTCAGCGCGTGATCAGACGCGCTCCAGCGCCATGGCCACGCCCATGCCGCCGCCGATGCACAGACCGGCCAGGCCCTTCCTGGCGCCGCTGCGCTGCATCTCGTGCAGCAGCGTGACCAGGATGCGGCAGCCAGAAGCGCCGATGGGGTGGCCGATGGCGATGGCACCGCCGTTGACGTTGACCTTGGCCGGATCGGCACCCAGCAGCTTGTTGACGGCGCAGGCCTGCGCGGCGAAGGCTTCGTTCAGCTCGAACAGGTCGACGTCGCCCACGGCCCAGCCGGCGCGCTTGAGCGCTTTCTGCGATGCCGGCACGGGGCCCAGGCCCATGGTGGCGGGATCGAGCCCGCTGGTGGCGTAGCTGGCAATGCGCGCCAGCGGCGTGAGGCCCAGCGCGGCGGCCTTCTTGGCCGACATGACGACCACGGCGGCGGCGCCATCGTTGATGCCCGAGGCGTTGCCCGCCGTCACGCTGCCCGCCTTGTCGAAGGCGGGGCGCAGGCCGGCCAGGGCTTCGGCGTTGGTCTTGGTGTTGATGTACTCGTCGGTGTCGAACACCACCGGGTCGCCCTTGCGCTGCGGGATGCTGACCGGGACGATCTCGTCCTTGAACTTGCCGGCGGCCTGCGCAGCAGCGGCCTTCTTCTGGCTGTTCAGCGCCAGCTCGTCCTGCATGTCGCGCGTGATGCCTTCCTGCTTGGCCACGTTCTCGGCGGTGATGCCCATGTGGTACTGGTTGTACACGTCCCACAGGCCGTCGACGATCATGGTGTCGGCCATCTTCCAGTCGCCCATGCGCTGGCCGTCGCGGCTGCCCAGCAGCACGTGGGGCGATGCGCTCATGTTCTCCTGGCCGCCGGCCACCACGATCTCGCTGTCGCCGGTGGCGACGGCCTGCGCGGCCAGCATCACTGCCTTCAGGCCCGAGCCGCACACGGCGTTGATGGTGAGCGCCGGCGTTTCCTTGGCGATGCCGGCCTTCATCAGCGCCTGGCGCGCCGGGTTCTGGCCCACGCCAGCGGCCAGCACCTGGCCCATGATGACTTCGCCCACTTGGTCGAGGCCGACCTTGGCGCGCTCCAGCGCGGCCTTGATGGCGATGCTGCCCAGCTCGGTGGCGGGCACCTTGGCCAGCGAGCCGCCGAACTTGCCGACGCCCGTGCGTGCGGCGGAAACGATGACGATGTCTTCCATCTGCTTACTCTCCTGTTTGCTATCAAATAACGAGCTGCTTGCGCTTGCCGTGAGCCGATTTCAGTTCGTTTTATCTTGAAATCGTTGCAGGACAAGCGCAAGCCACTATCAATTCAGAAGCGGATGCGATCCGGCTTCTTCACGCCTTGGCCTTGACGTAGCGCCCCGGCGCCGGCTCGATGGCCGGGTACTGCTTGCCGTTGCCATAGGCCTTGGGTGCGGCAATCTGCTTGCCGGCGTGGCCTTTCAGCCAGCCGGCCCAGTCGTCCCACCAGCTGCCGGGTGTTTCGGTGGCGCCGGCGATCCACTCGTCGACGCTCTTGGGGAACTTGCCGTCGTCGCGCACCCAGTGGCTGCGCTTCTTGGCGGCGGGCGGGTTGATGACGCCGGCGATGTGGCCCGAGGCGCCCATCATGAAGCGCTTCTTGCCCGGCAGCACCTGCGTGCTGGCGTAGGCGCCGCCGATGGGCACGATGTGGTCCTCGCGCGAGCCGTAGATGTAGACCGGCAGGTCGAGCTTGCGCAGATCGATCTTCTCGCCGCACACCGTGACCTTGCCGGGTTGGACGAGGTTGTTCTCGAGGTAGGTGTTGCGCAGGTACCAGGCGTAGAACGGGCCCGGCAGGTTGGTGGAATCGCTGTTCCAGTACAGCAGGTCGAACGGCGGCGGCGTCTCGCCCTTCAGGTAGTTGCCGACGACGTAGTTCCACACCAGGTCGTTGGGGCGCAGGAAGCTGAACGTGCTGGCCAGGTCCTGCCCTTTCAGCATGCCGCCCTGCCCCATCTGCATCTCGCGGTAGCGCACCATGGCCTCGTCGATGAAGACGTCGAGGATGCCGGTGTCGCTGAAGTCGACCAGCGTGGTCAGCAGCGTGAGGGCCGACACGGGCTTTTCGCCGCGCGCGGCCAGCACGGCCAGCGCGGTGGTGAGGATGGTGCCGCCGACGCAGAAGCCGAGGGCGTTGATCTGCCCACCCTTCTTGTCCTGGCCGGTGATCTCCTGCACGCGGTGGATGGCCTCGATGGCGGCGTGCTCGATGTAGTCGTCCCAGGTTTTCTTCTCCATCGACGCATCGGGGTTGCGCCAGCTGACGACGAAGGTGCGGTGGCCCTGGCTGACGGCGTAGCGGATGAAGGAGTTCTCGGGCTGCAGGTCGAGGATGTAGAACTTGTTGATGCAAGGCGGCACCAGCAGAAACGGCTTTTCGTGCACCTTGTCGGTGAGCGGCTTGTATTCGATGAGCTGAAAGAACTCGTTCTCGAACACCACCGCGCCTTCGGTGGTGGCGACGTTCTTGCCGACCTCGAACAGGCTCTCGTCGGTCATCGACATGTGGCCCTGCTTGGCATCCTGCAGCATGTTGGCCACGCCTTTGGCCAGGCTGGCGCCGTGGGTTTCGATGGCTTTTTGCTGCGCGTCGGCGTTGAAGGCGAGGAAGTTGCTGGGCGAGGCGGCGGCCATCCACTGCTCGACGGCGAAGCGGATGCGGTTCTTGGTCTTGGAGTCGCCCTCGGCGGCCTCGGCCATCGCCATCAGCGTGCGCGAGTTGAGCAGGTACACCGCGGCGGCAAACGAGGCCAGTGGGTTCTGCGCCCAGGCATCGCCCTTGAAGCGGCGGTCCTTCAAGCTCGGGTTGGCCTGCAGGCTCTGATTCCACAGTTCGGTGGCATCGCGCACGTAGTTCTGCTGCAGTTCCATCAGCTTCTCGGGCGTGAACTTGATCTGCGGCACGTCGATGGGCGGCACGGCCTGGCCGGCGGCGTTGCCCAGATCCATGTTCTGGAACTGCTGAAAGGCCTTCAGCCAGGTTTCGGCAAAGCCCTGGCCCATGGGGTTGCCGATCATCGCCTGCGGGAAGTTGCCCGCCATTTGCTGCCACAGGTTGCTGGCCTGGTTCATGCTGTCTCCTTTGTTGTGCTTGCCGATGCGGTCATGGCCTGACGGTGCGCGGCGCCAATACCCAGTATGCGCGCCGCACGTGACACCGCCCTGACACAGCCCCAATATACGCCGAGTCGCACCGGCCGACGGCGCAGGCGGGCAAGGCCGCAGGGGGCGCCGGGGCTTGGGCGGGCTGGCAACACATCAGGCCAGCCAGATGCAGGCGGCCATGCGGCCGGAGCCGCCCAGCGCAACCTGGTCGCGCCGGTACGAGAAGCAGCGCGCGGCCTGCCGCACGGTGCACCAGGCATCGCTGCCGTCGTTGCCGTACACGCGCGCCACGCCCAGCGCCGCCAGCCGGCGCCGCGCCAGCGCGGGCAGGTCGGCCAGGTATTTGCCCGCCGGCTGGGCGGCGAAGCACGCGGCGGCCCCGGCATCGGTGGCGACGAAGGCGGCACGCACCTCGGGGCCGACCTCGAAAGCCTGCGGGCCGATGCAGGGACCGAGCCATGCGATCAGCTCGATTGCTTCTTTATTGATAGCATCCTGCGCTTGATGCACGGGCGCCAGCGCCCGAAAAGACTGCAAAGTCTGCTCCAGCACGCCACCGGCCAGGCCGCGCCAGCCGGCATGCGCGGCGGCCACGGCGCTGCCTTGCGTGTCGGTGATCAGCACCGGCAGGCAGTCGGCCACCATCACGGTGCAGGCCAGGCCGGGCTGGTGGCACACGGCGGCGTCGGCGGTGGCGCCATCGGGCGTGGCGGCGTGCAGGCACAGCACGGCTGTGCCGTGCACCTGGTTCATGAACACCGGGCGCGCGCCCTGCAGGCCCTGGCGCAGCCGCGCGCGGTTGGCAGCCACGGCCTCGGGGGCGTCGCCCACGTGGTCACCCAGGTTGAAGAACTGGCGCGGCGCGGCCGATGCGCCATCGCCCGCTGCCACGCCGCGGGTGGTGAACAGCGCGCGCACGTTCGGCGGCGCCGGCCAGTCGGGGGTGAACCAGGGGTCGGGCGATGCAGGCATCAGACTGTCCTCATGCGCCGCCGGCCCTCACCCCTGCCCTCTCTCAGAGGGAGAGGGAGATTCTTTGTCACGGCGGGCGCCGCCTTCCAACGTGCGTCACCCTTCCCGCAAAGAGAAGGGGGAAGCGGCGTTCGCCGCGCAGGGGGATGCCCCTTATTCCGCATCGGGGCAGGCGGAGGGCTGCGCCTTCTGGAAGGCATTGAGTTGCATGCAGGCGTCGAACACGGCCATGGTGCGCGGCAGGCCGCTCAGGTCGCAGTCGAAGCGCTGGGCGTTGAAGATCTGCGGCACCAGGCAGCAATCGGCCAGCGTGGGCGTGTCGCCGTGGCTGTAGGTGCCGGGGCGCTCGGCCAGGCGCGCCTCGTACGACTGCAGGCCCAGGCGCACCCAGTGCTTGTACCAGTCGTTCTTCGCGTCGTCACTCGCCTTCAGGTCGTTGACGAGGTACTTCAACACGCGCAGGTTGTTCAGCGGGTGGATCTCGCAGGCCACGATCTGCGACAGCGCGCGCACGCGGGCGCGGCCGGCGGCGTCGGCGGGCAGCAGCGCGGGTTGCGGGTGGGTTTCGTCGAGGTATTCGATGATGGCCATCGACTGCGTCAGGCGCTGGCCGTCGTCCAGCTCCATCAGGGGCACCAGCCCTTCGGCGGTGAGGGCGGCAAACTCGGGCTGCTTCTGCTCGCCCTTGGCCAGGTGCACGGGCACGTAGTCGTAGGCCAAGCCCTTCAGGTTGAGCGCGATGCGCACGCGGAACGAGGCGGAGGAGCGGAAGTAGTTGTAGAGCTTCATGCCGCCGATTATGGCGTTGGCCCGTGGCGCCCGCCGCGCCGGCACGCATGCGGCAAGCAGCGGTCTGGCCGGGCGGCGCTACCGGGATGCAATGGCACAGGCAACATATACTCCCCATGCACCTAGCCGCCAGCGCCCGCCAAACGGGCGCTGCACAGGCATACTCCCCATAAACAACAAAGCACGCCAAGCCTGCAAGCCTGGCGTGCTTGTTCACTGGAAGGCAGGGGCGCACAGGGCGCCCCGCCCGCTCAGCGTGCCGGTGCGCCGACCGGCGTGTTGTAGGTCGGCACCGGGGCCGGCGCCGGCGCGGTGGCCACGTTGGCGCGCTCGGCCAGGAAGATCTCGACGCGGCGGTTCTGCGCGCGGCCGTCGGCGGTGGCGTTGCTGGCCACGGGCTCGCGCGAGCCACGGCCTTCGGTGCGGATGATGCGCGAGTCGGCACCGCGCGACACCAGGTAGTCGCGCACGCTGTTGGCGCGCTGCACCGACAGCGGGTCGTTGATGGCGTCGCTGCCGGTCGAATCGGCGTGGCCGACGATGAACACCTCTGTACCGGGCTGCTGGCCCAGGCCGTTGGCGAACTGGTCCAGGATCGGACGCAGGTTGGGCTGGATGTCGGCGCGGCCGGTGGCGAACGAGATGTCGTTGGGGATGTGCAGCTTGAGCTGGTTGTCCGGCGTCTGCGTGACCTGCACGCCGGTGCCGGCGGTGGCCTGCTGCATCTGCTGGCGCTTGTTCTCCATGTACTTCGACCAGGCGTATCCGCCCAGCGCGCCCACGCCTGCACCGACGGCGGCGCCGCGCCCATCGCCGATCAGGCCGCCCGCAGCGGCACCCACGCCGGCACCGATGCCGGTGTTGCGCTGGGTTTCGGTCATGTTGGCGCAGCCGGTCATCACGACGGCGGCGGCCGTGGCGGCGAGGATCAGGCCGCGGCCCGAGGTAACGATGGTCTTCATGCGAGTTTCCTTTCTTGATGCGGGCGAATCCGCGTGCGGCGGATCCGGATACGGCGGCGCGTGAATCGGCGGTTGACCCGCATTCCCTGCCACGGCTAAGGATTTAACGAGACCGCCCCGCGCACGGTTGTAGGACGCGGCCTCATGACGCAGTCAGGTGGCCAGGCCGCGCGGGTGATGCGTGACCAATTTGCGCAACAGCGCCGTCAGTTGCGCCTGCTCCTGCGCGCTCAGCGGCGCCAGCATGCGCTGCTGCACGGTTTCAACGACGGGCTTCAGCGCGGCGGCGGCCTGCTCGCCCTCGGCGGTCAGCCACAGCAGCTTGCGCCGCCGGTCGGCCTGGTCGGGCTGGCGGCGCAGCCAGCCCCTGCGCTCCAGCCGGCCGATGACCGAGCCGATGGTGGCCGCATCGAACGCCACGCGCTGGGCCAGCGTGATCTGGTCGATGCCGGACTGCTCCAGCAGCGCATTGAGAATCGCGAACTGCACCGGGGTGACCGTGTGCGCCCCCACCTCCTCGGCGAAGACGGCGACGGAAATCTGGTGCGCACGCCGGATCAGGTGACCCGGCGCCTGTTCGAACTCGAAGCGGTTGGACATGGTGGCCCAGTGTAGCCACCAGCGCCCCGGCTACACTGCCGCAACGATGCATCGCCACACCATCCAGCATTGCCGCAGCTGCGGCACGGCCGTCGAATACCGCGTGCCCGACGATGGCGACACGCGCGAGCGCGCGGTGTGCCCGGCGTGCGGCACCATCCACTACGTGAACCCGCTGCTGGTGGTGGGCACCGTGCCCTACTTGGGCGACCGGGTGCTGCTGTGCAAGCGCGCCATCGAGCCGCGCCACGGCAAGTGGACGCTGCCGGCCGGCTTCATGGAAATGGGCGAGACCATGGTGCAGGGCGCCGCGCGCGAGACTGCCGAGGAAGCTGGCGCCGAGGTGGAGATGGGCGCCTTCTTCAGCGCCATGAGCATCCCGCGCGTCGGCCAAGTGCATGTGTTCTATCTGGCCCGGCTGCTGAGCGACCGGTTCGACCCGGGCCAGGAGTCGCTGGAAGCGCGCCTGTTCGCCGAGGACGAGGTGCCGTGGGACGAACTGGCCTTTACCACCGTGCGCGAAACCCTGAAGTGCTTCTTTGCCGACCACCGGCGCGGCCAGTACGGCGTGCACGACGTCGACATTGCCTGACGCCACCCCATGAACCACCCGCGGCCGGCACTGGCGCTGCTGCAACCGGGCGAGCCGTTTCCGCCGCTGTCGCAGGCCTGGCCCGAAGGCTCGCCGGCGCCGGGGCTGATCGCCGCCGGCGGCGCGCTGGACGTGCCCACGCTGGTGGCGGCGTACACCAACACCATCTTTCCCTGGTTCAGCGAGGGCGAGCCGATCCTGTGGTGGAGCCCCGACCCGCGCATGGTGCTGCAGGTGCAGCAGTTCCGGCTGCACCGCTCGCTGCGCAAGGCAATCCAGCGCTTTCGCACCGATGCCGCGTGCGAGATCCGCGTGGACACGGCGTTCGATGCCGTCATCGATGCCTGCGCCGGCGCCTGGCGGCGTGGCCAGTCGGGCACCTGGATCGGCCCCGAGATGCGCGCCGCCTACGCCGCGCTGCACCGCGCCGGGCACGCACACAGCGTGGAGACCTGGATCGACGGGCGGCTGTGCGCCGGCCTGTACTGCGTCGGCGTCGGTCGCGCGGTGTTCGGCGAATCGATGTTCACCGACGTTCCCGATGGCTCGAAGATCGCGCTGGCGGCCCTGGTCGCGCTGTGCCGCCGGCACGGGCTGCCGCTGATCGACTGCCAGCAGAACACGGCGCACCTGGCCTTCATGGGCGCCGCCGAAATGCCCCGCGCCGACTTCGCCGCCGCGGTGCAGGCACTGGTGCCCCAGCCTGCACCGGCCTGGCATTTCGAGCCCGTATACTGGAACGCATTGATGCCTCCCAGCCCCGCTGACCGGTGACGCACCTCAAGGATCTTCCGCTCCAGGCTCTGCAGTTCTACGCCACGGCACCCTACCCGTGCAGCTACCTGCCGGGCCGGCTGGCGCGCTCGCAGGTGGCCACGCCCAGCCACCTGATCAACAACGACGCGTATTCCGACCTGGTGCTGGGCGGCTTTCGGCGCAGCGGCATGTTCACCTACCGCCCCTATTGCGACGGCTGCAGCGCCTGCGTGCCGGTGCGGGTGCTGGCGCAGCAGTTCCAGCCCGACCGCAGCCAGCGCCGCGCCCGCGCGCGGCACGCCCGGCTGCAGGTGCGCGTGCTCAAGCTGGGCTACGTGCCCGAGCACTACCAGCTCTACCTGCGCTACCAGTCCGGCCGCCACACCGGCGGCGGCATGGACCACGACAGCGTGGACCAGTACACCCAGTTCCTGCTGCAGAGCAACGTCAACTCGCGGCTGGTGGAGTTTCGCGAGCCAGGCTTGGACGGCGCGCCGGGACGCCTGCGCATCGTGTCCATCGTCGACGTGCTGAACGACGGGCTCTCGGCCGTCTATACCTTCTATGAGCCCGATGCGCGCGCCAGCTACGGCACCTACAGTATCCTGTGGCAGATCGAGCAGGCCCAGGCGCTGAACCTGCCCTATGTGTACCTGGGCTACTGGATCGAGGGCAGCGGCAAGATGGCCTACAAGGCGCGCTTTCAGCCGCTGGAGCGGCTGGAGCAGGGCCAGTGGCGGCGCGCCACCGGCGCCTCGGCACTGCTGGCGCCCACCGCCTGAGCCGCGCGGAGCCCTCGCATGCGCCGATCCCGCCCCGACACCCACCAGACGCCGACCATCCAGGTGATCGAGCGCATGTTCGCGCTGATCGACGTGCTGGCGTCGCGCCAGGAGCCGATGTCGCTCAAGGAGATCAGCGAGCAGACCGGCCTGCACCCGTCCACCACGCACCGCATCCTGAACGACCTGACCATCGGCCGTTTCGTCGACCGGCCCGAGGCCGGCAGCTACCGGCTGGGCATGCGCCTGCTGGAGCTGGGCAATCTGGTGAAGGCGCGGCTGTCGGTGCGCGATGCCGCGCTGGCGCCCATGCGCGAGCTGCACCGCCTGATCCAGCAGCCGGTGAACCTGAGCGTGCGCCAGGGCGACGAGATCGTCTACATCGAGCGCGCCTACAGCGAGCGCTCCGGCATGCAGGTGGTGCGCGCCATCGGTGGCCATGCGCCGCTGCACCTCACGTCCACCGGCAAGCTGTTCCTGGCCGCCGACGAGCTGCAGCGCGTGCGCGCCTACGCCACGCGCACCGGGCTGGCCGGGCACACGCGCAACAGCATCACGCAGTTGCCGGTGCTGGAACGCGAACTGATCTCGGCCCGCCAGTCGGGCGTGGCCCACGACAACGAAGAGCTGGAGCTGGGCGTGCGCTGCATGGCCGCCGGCATCTACGACGACCAGGGCAAGCTGGTGGCGGGCCTGTCGATTTCGGCCCCCGCGGACCGGCTGGACGACGCCTGGCTCGGCAAGCTCAAGCAGACGGCGCAGCAGATCTCGATCGCCCTCGGCCACGACGAGCGCGCCTGAGGGCGCCCGCCTTCATTTTTTGGATGATATTGGACTGAAAACTGCGCCCATCAAGCGCCAAAAGCTATTAATAAAATAGCGACTAGCAACTCAACCAGCGTAGGCATTGCCGGCGGCGGTGGTGAGTGGGCGCTGCTCCTCCACCCAGCGGCGCACGCGCTCGGCGTCGGCCAGGCGGCTGTACTTGCCGCTGGAATCCAGGAACACCATGATCAGCTTGCGGCCCGCCACCTGCGCCTGCATCACCAGGCACTGGCCGGCCTCGGAGATGTAGCCGGTCTTCTGCAACCCGATGCGCCAGTCGGGGCTGTGCACCAGGCGGTTGGTGTTGTTGTACTGCAGCACGCGGCTGCCCACGGCCACCTCGTAACCGTGCGAGGTGGACAACTGGCGCAGCAGCGGATCCTGCGACGCGGTGTTCACCAGCGTGGCCAGGTCGAACGCGCTGGAGCGGTTGCCACTGGACAGGCCCGTGGGCTCCACGTAGCGCGTGTCCTTCATGCCCAGCATGATGGCGCGCGCGTTCATCAGGCCGACGAAGCGCTGCAGGCCACCCGGAAAGGTGCGGCCCAGCGCGTGCGCGGCGCGGTTCTCGCTCGACATCAGGGCCAGGTGCATCAGCTCGCCGCGCGTCAGCGTGGTGCCGACGGCCAGGCGCGAGCGGCTGCCCTTCTCGGTGTCGATGTCTTCCTCGGTGATGGTGATCATCTCGTCCAGCGGCAGGCGCGCGTCGGACACGATCAGCCCGGTCATCAGCTTGGTGAGCGAGGCGATGGGCAGCACGGCGTGGTCGTTCTTGCTGAACAGCACCTCGTGCGAATCCTGGTCCATCACCAGCGCCACGCTGGATTTCAGCTCCAGCGGGTCGTCCACCGCCCGCAGGCCGGCCATCTGGCCGAACGACAGGCGCGCCGGGCGCACCTCTTGCGGCGCATGGGCCGCCACCGGGCGCAGCGACAGGCGGGTTTCCTGGGCGGCCACGCGGGTGACCCGCTCTTCGGCGCGATTGTTCTTGGCCGCCAAGGTGCGCTGCACGCGCTCCTTGCCGCGCGCCACCTGCTGCTTGCCGCCCTGGCGCTGGGCCACGTTGCGTTGGCCGGATTTCTGCCCGCGCGGGCCCGCCTTGGCGGTCGTTGCCTCGGCCTTGCCGCCCTTGCCTTTGGCCGCCGCTTGGCGCGCCGGCGCTTCCTTCTTGCCGCGTGCGTCGGCCTTGGTCGTTTTTTGGGCTGCAGCCTTGGGCGCCGCCGCCGCCGCCGACTTGGCCTTGGCGGATGCGCGGGTTTCGGCGGCTTTGGCCGGTTTCTTGGCCGGCGCGGCCGTGGCCGGCACCAGCACGGCGAGGCTCAGCACCAGACCTGCAGAAGCCAGGCCCACCCCACGCCACCAAGGCGCCAACCGTTGTCTGAGCGCACCACGCATCGCTTTTCCCCAAACCAGAACCACCAATGGCGAGCAAGTGTACTGAAACAGAAAAAGGGATGCAATATCATTGACTTGCATCCCTTTCCTAAGGCACTGTGTTAAATAACAGTGGCAATATCAGCCTTGTGCCGCCACACGGTCAGATTTGTCGTGTAACTTGTTGAGGGCACTCAGATATGCCTTCGCAGACGCGACGATGATGTCGGGGTCGGCCCCCACACCATTGACCACCCGGCCCGAGCTTTGCAGCCGCACCGTGACCTCGCCCTGGCTCTCGGTCGAACCGCTGATGGCGTTGACCGAATACAGCACCATTTCGGCCCCGCTTTGCACGTGCGACTCGATGGCTTTCAACGATGCATCCACCGGGCCGTTGCCCTGTGACTGCCCGCGCACCTCGTCGCCGCCCACGGTGAACACGATCTCGGCCTGCGGCATCTCGCCGGTTTCGCTGTGCTGCGCCAGCGAGATGAAACCGTAGTGCTCCTTCTCGGCGGTCACGCTCTCGTCGCCCACCAGTGCCAGGATGTCTTCGTCGAAGATCTCGCTCTTGCGGTCGGCCAGTTCCTTGAACTTGGCGAACGCGGCCATGATCTCGCCCTCGGATTCGAGCATCACGCCCAGTTCCTGCAGGCGCTGCTTGAAGGCGTTGCGGCCGCTGAGCTTGCCCAGCACGATCTTGTTGGCGCTCCAGCCCACGTCTTCGGCGCGCATGATCTCGTAGGTGTCGCGCGCCTTCAGCACGCCGTCCTGGTGGATGCCGCTGGCGTGCGCGAAGGCGTTGGCGCCCACCACGGCCTTGTTGGGCTGCACCACGAAGCCGGTGACCGAGCTGACCATCTTGCTGGCCGGCACGATCTGCGAGGTGTCGATGCCCACTTCCAGGCCGAAGTAGTCCTTGCGCGTCTTCACCGCCATCACGATTTCTTCGAGCGAGCAGTTGCCGGCGCGCTCGCCCAGGCCGTTGATGGTGCACTCCACCTGCCGCGCGCCGCCCACCTTCACGCCGGCCAGGCTGTTGGCCACGGCCATGCCCAGGTCGTTGTGGCAGTGCACCGACCAGATGGCCTGGTCGCTGTTGGGCACTTTCTCGCGCAGGGTCTTGATGAAGTTGCCGTACAGCTCGGGGATGGCGTAGCCCACGGTGTCGGGGATGTTGATGGTGGTGGCGCCCTCCTTGATCACGGCCTCGCAGATGCGGGCCAGGAAGTCGATGTCGCTGCGGTAGCCGTCCTCGGCGCTGAACTCGATGTCGCCCATCAGGTTGCGCGCGAAGCGCACGGCCAGCTTGGCCTGCTCGAACACCTCGTCGGGCGTCATGCGCAGCTTCTTCTCCATGTGCAGCGGGCTGGTGGCGATGAAGGTGTGGATGCGGCCGCGGTTGGCGCCCTTCAGCGCCTCGGCGGCGCGGGCGATGTCGCGGTCGTTGGCGCGCGAGAGCGAGCACACCGTCGAATCCTTGATCGCCTCGGCGATGGCCTTGACGCACTCGAAGTCGCCGTTCGACGATGCCGCGAAGCCGGCCTCGATCACGTCCACCTTCAGGCGCTCGAGCTGGCGCGCAATGCGCAGCTTCTCGTCGCGCGTCATGCTGGCGCCGGGCGACTGCTCGCCGTCGCGCAAGGTGGTGTCGAAGATGATGAGCTTGTCGGTCATGGGGTTCTCCAGATAAACGATGAGGTGAGGACCTGCGAGCGAAAAACGTTCAAGAACAAAAAAGGCCCGCTGCAGGTGCAAACGGGCCTTTACAGGAAAAAGTCGCGCGCGCTACTGATCCCGCCCGTTCGGCGTTGCCAGTAGTAGAGCCAGCGACTTGTTCATAGGGGAAGAAATGTAGCACAGGAAATGCCGCGGGCGCACGTTGGTGGTTTCACCAGCGGCGCTTCAGTCCTCGTGCAGCCCGCGCTCGTCGGGCTCGTCGGTCGAGGTGCTGACGATGCTGGCGTGCTGCCCCTTGGCGCGCCGCCACGCGTAGATGACGTAGCCCGACAGCGCATAGCCCACGAACAGCACGAACAGCATGGTGGCCGGCTCGATGCTGATCACCGCGAACAGCAGCGCCACCAGCACCAGCACCACGAAGGGCACGCTGCGCCGGCCGCCGAAATCCTTGAAGCTGTAGTACGGAATGTTGGTGACCATCGTCAGGCCGGCGAACAGGGTGACGGCAAAGGTGGTCCACGCCAGGTCGGCGCGGGCAATCGGCTCGCCGCCGAACACCGACATCAGCGCGCGGAACAGCGGCACCTCGCGGTGCGCGATCAGCATGGCGCTGGTCAGCCAGATGAAGCCCGCCACCAGCGCGGCCGCGGCCGGCGAGGGCAGGCCCTGGAAAAAGCGCTTGTCGACCACCGAGGTGTTGACGTTGAAGCGCGCCAGCCGCAGCGCCGCGCAGGCGCAGTAGACGAAGGCGGCGATCCAGCCCCAGCGGCCCAGCGGGCGCAGCGCCCATTCATACGCCAGCAGCGCGGGCGCGGCGCCGAAGCTGACCATGTCGGCCAGCGAGTCCATCTGCTCGCCGAAGGCGCTTTGCGTGCCGGTCATGCGCGCCACGCGACCGTCCAGGCTGTCGAGCACCATGGCGGCGAAGATGCCGGTGGTGGCCAGGTCGAAGCGCCCGTTCATCGCCATCACGATGCCGTAGAAACCGCCGAACAGCGCGGCCAGCGTGAACAGGTTGGGCAGCACGTAGATGCCCTTGCGACGGCGGCGCACGACGGGCGCCGGCTCGTCGGCACCGGAGGGCTGGGAACGCTGTGGATCAGTCATCAAATCGGGTTTTGCGCCCGCCAGTCAAGCACGAGCAGCTACAAATAAATGAGTATCGACCGGCACTTCCAGCCGGCATCACCTCAGTGTAACGAATCGCTTTAACGACGAAGGCCACGCGAGCGTGGCCTTCGTCCGCATCACTGCAGTGATCGGTTCAGCGATCAGTTGCGGGTCTGGTCGACCAGCTTGTTCTTGGCGATCCAGGGCATCATGGCGCGCAGCTTGCCACCCACCACTTCGATGCTGTGGTCGGCCGTGTTGCGGCGGCGGGCCGTCATGCTGGGGTAGTTCAGGCGGCCTTCCTGGATGAACATCTTGGCGTATTCGCCGTTCTGGATGCGCTTGAGCGCGTGGCGCATGGCGGCGCGCGACTGCTCGTTGATCACCTCGGGGCCGGTCACGTACTCGCCGTACTCGGCGTTGTTGCTGATCGAGTAGTTCATGTTGGCGATGCCGCCCTCGTAGATCAGGTCGACGATCAGCTTCAGCTCGTGCAGGCACTCGAAGTAGGCCATCTCGGGCGCGTAGCCGGCCTCGACCAGCGTCTCGTAGCCCATCTTGATCAGCTCGACAGCGCCGCCGCACAGCACGGCCTGTTCGCCGAACAGGTCGGTCTCGGTCTCTTCCTTGAAGTTGGTCTCGATGATGCCGGCCTTGCCGCCGCCGTTGGCCATGGCGTAGCTCAGCGCCAGGTCACGCGCCTTGCCGCTCTTGTCCTGGTGCACCGCCACCAGGTGGGGCACGCCGCCGCCCTGGGTGTAGGTGTTGCGCACGGTATGGCCGGGCGCCTTGGGCGCGACCATCCACACGTCGAGGTCGTCGCGCGGCACGACCTGGTTGTAGTGCACGTTGAAGCCGTGGGCGAAGGCGAGCGAGGCGCCCTTCTTGATGTTCGGCGCCACGTTGTTGGTGTAGACCTCGGCGATCTGCTCGTCGGGCAGCAGGATCATCACCACGTCGGCGGCCTTCACGGCGTCGTTGACTTCCATCACCGTCAGGCCGGCCTTCTCGACCTTGGGCCAGCTGGCGCCGCCCTTGCGCAGGCCTACCACGACCTTGACGCCCGAGTCGTTCAGGTTCTGCGCGTGCGCATGGCCCTGCGAGCCGTAGCCGATGATGGCGACGGTCTTCCCCTTGATCAGGCTCAGGTCGCAGTCTTTGTCGTAGAAAACTTTCACGTGGTTTCTCCTTAGGTCACTTGATTGCTATATAAACATGAGCTTACAGCGCCCGTCAGGTGGGCGCTGCAGCCTCAAATCCTCAACAGTCGCTCGCCGCGCCCGATGCCGCTGGCGCCGGTGCGCACGGTTTCCAGGATGGCCGACTTGTCGATGGCGTTCAGGAAGGCGTCGTGCTTGGTCTGGTCGCCCGTCAACTCGATGGTGTAGCTCTTGTCGGTCACGTCGATGATGTGGCCGCGGAAGATGTCGACCATGCGCTTCATCTCCTCGCGCTCCTTGCCGACGGCGCGCACCTTCACCATCATGTGCTCGCGCTCGATGTAGGCGCCTTCGGTCAGGTCGACCACCTTCACCACCTCGATCAGGCGGTTCAGGTGCTTGGTGATCTGCTCGATCACCTCGTCGGAGCCGCGCGTCTGGATCGTCATGCGCGAGAGGCTTTCGTCCTCGGTCGGCGCGACGATGAGCGATTCGATGTTGTAGCCACGGGCCGAGAACAGCCCCACCACGCGGGACAGCGCGCCCGCTTCGTTTTCGATCAGAACGGCAATGATGTGTTTCATGGGATTCCTCTTCTCGCCGCCCTCCCCCGCAGCCGGTAAGCGGCGGGCTTGGCGGGCAATAGATTCGTCTGGGGAAATCTGATTGATATTAAAAATATAGCTGCTTGCGCCCGTAAGCAAAGGATTTCATACTATTTTCTCTTGAAACCCTTGCTGGACAAGCGCAACCAACTATGAATTAATGAGCGCCCGGCATGCATGCGCCAGCCGGATGCGCCATCGCTTCAAAGGTCTTCCACCCCCAGCAGCATCTCGGTGATGCCCTTGCCAGCCTGCACCATGGGGAAGACGTTTTCCGTCGGGTCGGTGCGGAAGTCCATGAACACGGTGCGGTCCTTGAGCTTGCGCGCCTCGCGCAGCGCCGGCTCCACGTCCTGCGGCCGCTCGATCAGCATGCCGACGTGGCCATAGGCCTCGGCCAGCTTCACGAAGTTGGGCAGCGCGTCCATGTAGCTGTGGCTGTAGCGGCCGGAGTATTCGATCTCCTGCCACTGGCGCACCATGCCCAGGTAGCGGTTGTTCAGCGCCAGAATCTTGATCGGCGTGTTGTACTGCAGGCAGGTGGACAGCTCCTGGATGCACATCTGCACCGAACCCTCGCCCGTCACGCAATACACCTCGCTCTCGGGTTTGGCCAGCTTGATGCCCATGGCGTAGGGAATGCCCACGCCCATGGTGCCCAGGCCGCCGGAGTTGATCCAGCGGCGCGGCTCGTTGAACTTGTAGAACTGCGCTGCCCACATCTGGTGCTGGCCGACGTCGGACGTGACGTAGGCATCGGCGTCCTTGGTCATATCCCACAGCGTCTCGATGACCTTCTGCGGCTTGATGACGTCGGTGTTGGCGCGGTCGTACTTCAGGCAGTCGCGGCTGCGCCAGCCCTCAATGGTCTTCCACCAGTCGGCCAGCGCGGCCTCATCGGGCTTGCTGCCGGCTTCGCGGATCATGCCGATCATCTCGGTCAGCACGTCTTTCACGTCGCCGACGATGGGCACGTCGACCTTCACGCGCTTGGAGATGCTGGACGGGTCGATGTCGATGTGGATGATCTTGCGCTCGTTCTGCGCGAAGTGCTTGGGGTTGCCGATCACGCGGTCGTCGAAGCGGGCGCCCACGGCCAGCAGCACGTCGCAGTTCTGCATGGCGTTGTTGGCTTCCCAGGTGCCGTGCATGCCCAGCATGCCGACAAAGCGCCGGTCGGTGGCCGGGAAGGCGCCCAGGCCCATCAGCGTGTTGGTGACCGGGTAGTTGAGCAGATCGACCAGGGCGCGCAGTTCGTCCGTCGCATTGGCCAGCAGCACGCCGCCGCCGGTGTAGATGTAGGGGCGCTTGGCGCTCATCAGCAGCTGCAGCGCCTTGCGGATCTGGCCGCTGTGGCCCTTGCGCACCGGGTTGTACGAGCGCATTTCCACGCTCTCGGGGTAGCCCTTGTAGGGCACCTTGTTGAACGACACGTCCTTCGGCACGTCCACCACCACCGGGCCGGGGCGGCCCGAGCGCGCGATGTGGAAGGCCTTCTTCATCACCTCGGCCATGTCGTGCGCGTCCTTGACCAGGAAGTTGTGCTTGACGATGGGGCGCGTGATGCCCACGGTGTCGCATTCCTGGAAGGCGTCCTGCCCGATGGCGGTGGTGGAGACCTGGCCGGTGATGACCACCAGCGGAATCGAATCCATGTAGGCGGTGGCGATGCCGGTGATGGCGTTGGTGACGCCGGGGCCGGAGGTGACCAGCGCCACGCCCACGTCACCCGTGGCGCGCGCAAAGCCGTCGGCGGCGTGCACGGCGGCCTGCTCGTGGCGCACCAGCACGTGCTGGATGGTGTCCTGCCTGTAGAACGCGTCGTAGATGTGCAGCGCTGCGCCGCCGGGGTAGCCCCAGACGAATTTCACGCCCTCGGCCTGCAGGGCCTTGACGAGGATTTCAGCACCACGGAGTTCGGAGGAGTCGCTGCCGGCGGATGCGGCGGCGGCCGATTTGAGTTCGGCTTTGGAGATTTCCATTTTTGATCAACCTTTCGAGAATTTCTCTGACGAAATACCTTGGGTGCCCCTTGCCAGCCCTTGTGAGGCCGCTTCAGGACTTGAGGCCATGCGCCATGGGCCGGGACTGCTTTCCCGCCGGACGATGACCCGTTTGCCTTTTTTGACTGCAATGCGGATTATCGCACTGCAACATGGCCAGCGCCAGCGCCAGCCGCGAATCTGTGGCGGCCGGGTGCCATAATCGCGGCCAGAAAGAGGGATGGGCGCCGCCGAAGGCGCGTCCACCACGCCGCAGTCACTGCGCCACCGCCGCCCTGTCGTTCGACGTCCTTGGCCACCGAACAAGAACTCTCCGATTTCCTCAAAAGCGTCGAGAAGCGGGCGTTCAAGCGCACCGTCTACCACGTGCGCGACGAGGATGCAGCACTCGACATCGTGCAGGACAGCATGATGAAGCTGGCCGAGCACTACGGCGACAAGCCGCCGGCCGAGCTGCCGCTGCTGTTCCAGCGCATCCTGTCCAACAGCACGCTGGACTGGTTCCGCCGCCAGAAGACACGCAACGCCCTGTTCTCGAACATGAGCGACTTCGAGTCGCCCGACGGCGATGGGGATTTCGACCTGCTGGAAGCCTTTGCCGGCGCCTCGGATTCGCAGCAGATCGAAAGCGCCGAGGATTCGACGCGCCGCGCCGAGATCCTGCGGGAGATCGAGTTACAGATACAGGCCCTTCCCAACCGTCAACGCGAGGCGTTTCTGATGCGTTACTGGGAGGAAATGGATGTTGCCGAAACGGCGGCTGCCATGGGGTGCTCGGAAGGCAGTGTCAAGACGCACTGCTCGCGTGCGGTCCAGGCGCTGGCCAAGGCACTGCGAGCCAGGGGAATCCTGCCATGAACACCAACTACAGCCAACAGCACACCGATACCCTGCACAACCGTTTCGGCTTGCGCGTGGCCGCGCGCCTTTCGGCCGGTGCCGAGGCGCTGCCGCACGACATCGGCGAGCGCCTGCGTGCGGCGCGCGAACAGGCGCTGGCGCGGCGCAGGCAGCCGGTGGCGCTGGTGCGCCAGCGTGCCGCCAGCGCCGTGTCGCGCAGCGGCGACACCGCCACGCTCGGCCTGGGCGACGACGGCCTGGGCTTCTGGGGCCGCCTGGCCTCGGGCATGCTGGTGCTGGTCGTGGCGGCCGGCCTCGTCACCATCAACCTGGTGCAGGACGACGACCGCACCGCCGAAGTGGCCGAACTGGACGCCGCCCTGCTGACCGACGACCTGCCGCCCGAGGCGTACGCCGATCCGGGCTTTCTGCAATACCTGAAGTCCAGCAAGGGAGCACAGGGCAGCGTCACCCGTTAAGCTGTGGCCATCGCCCCTTCGCCACGCCCATGCGCCCCATCCTGCCGGTCCTGCTCGTCGCTCTCAGCACCCTGATGCTGACTTCGGCGTGGGCGCAGGCCCCGGCTGAAGCCACCCTGACTGCCCAGGCCGGCAGCATGATCGCCTGGCGCAGCCTGACCTCGGAGCAGCAGGCCGCGCTGCAGCCGCTCAGCAAGCTCTGGCCCACCATGGGGGCCGACCAGCAACGCAAATGGGTGGCGCTGGTCGACAACTTCAACCGCATGTCGCCCGACGAGCGCGCCACGCTGCAAAGCCGCATGACCGAATGGGCCAACCTGACCCCGGCGCAGCGCACGCAGGCGCGGCTCAATTTCGGCGAGGTGCGCCGCGTGCCCGCCGACGAAAGGCGCGCCAAATGGGAGGAATACCAGGCCCTGCCGGTCGAGGAGCGCGAGCGCCTGGCCAACGACCGGCCCAAGCCGCCCGCCGGTGCCGCACCCGCGCTGCGGCCGGCGCCGGCCGATCGCCTGCTGCGCCCCACGCGCCCGCCCGTGCCGGTGGCCACGCCTACCGGGCCGGCACCTGCCACCACGGCGCAGCCGGCGCCGCCCGTGAATCGCCATACACTTCTGCCCCAGCCGCCCGCATCGGCGCCCGAGCCGCAGCGCTGAACCGCCGACAGGCGGCCGGCATCCTGCCCGCCGCCCCAGAAGTCTCCTGTCGCATGAATTCATCCGCCGCTCCGGCCTCCCCCACCATGCCTGCCCTGCCCGCCTCGCTGCGCGCGCCCTCGCTGCGCCGCCGCATGGCCTGCTGGCTGTACGAGGGCACGCTGATGTTCGGCGTGGTGGTGCTGCCGGGCCTGGTCTTCGGCATCCTGACCAACACGCGCCACGCGTTGGACAACCGCCATGCGCTGCAGTTGCTGCTGTTCGCCGTGCTGGCGCTGTACTTCGGCTATTTCTGGGTCAAGGGCCAGACGCTGCCGATGAAGACCTGGCACATCCGCGTCGTCGACCGGCAGGGCCAGCCGCTGCGCTGGCCGCGCGCGCTGCTCCGGTATCTGCTGGCCTGGGTGTGGTTTCTGCCCCCGCTGGCCGCCATGGCGCCGTTCAAGCTGTCGGGCGGCGAGGTGACGGTGCTGATGGGGGGCTGGATCGTGGTGTGGGCGCTGCTGAGCCGCTTTCAGCGCGGGCAGCAGTTCTGGCACGACGTGTGGGCCGGCACCCGGCTGATCGACGTGCAGCCCGACCTGTCGCGCCGCCGCGTGTGAGCGCAAGCGCCGCCGCCCCCACATCCGTCATGCCCGTGCCCGACAATCGCCGCATGAATCCGCCCTCGCCACCGACCGCCTCCACCGCGCCGGACCCCGTCAACCCGCAGAAGGCACGCACCGGCCTGTCGCGCGTGTGGCACGCCACGGGCTACTCCATCGAGGGGCTGCGCGCCGGCTGGGGCGAGACCGCCTTCCGGCAGGAGGCCATTGCCGCCTTCGTGCTGCTGCCGGCGGCGTTCTGGATCGGCCGCAGCTGGATGGAGACGGCGCTGCTGGCCGGCTCGGTGCTGTTCGTGATGATCGTCGAGCTGCTCAACACCGGCATCGAGACCGCCATCGACCGCATCGGCCCGGAATGGCACGATTTGTCCAAGCGCGCCAAGGACATGGGCTCTGCCGCCGTGCTGCTCAGCCTGGTGCTGGCGGGCGGCATCTGGCTGTCGGCGCTCTACACGCATTTTTTCGCCTGATGAACGCTCCTGCCTTTTCGATCTGCGTCTACTGCGGCTCGCGCCCCGGTGTTGACGAGCGCTTCGCGCACACCGCCGCCGAGGTCGGCCACTGGATCGGCGCGCGCGGCGGCCAGCTGGTGTATGGCGGCGGCCGCAGCGGGCTCATGGGCGTGGTGGCCGATGCCACGCTGGCCGCGGGCGGCCGTGTCGTCGGCGTGATTCCGCGCACGCTGGTGGAGCGCGAGCATGCGCACCGTGGCTGCACCGAGCTGCACGTGGTCGAGACCATGCACGAGCGCAAGCGCATCATGGCCGAGCGCGCCGACGCCTTCCTGGCGCTGCCGGGCGGCATCGGCACCTTCGAGGAATTCTTCGAGACCTGGACCTGGCGCCAGCTCGGTTACCACAACAAGCCGCTCGGCCTGCTGAATCAGCACGGCTACTACGAGGCCATGCTGCGCTTCATCGACCACTGCGTGGCCAGCGGCTTCATGGATGGCAGCCAGATGCAACTGATGAACGCCGACGACGACTGGCAGCGCCTGCTGGAAACACTGGTGGAGTCGGCCGGGTTCCCGCTGCCGACGCAGGTGCACGCCATCTGAGGCGGCCACGAAAAAGCCGCGCGGCCTGAACGGCACACGCGGCTTCGGCGGTCAGGGCTCGGCGAGCGAACCCGGCAACCGTACGACTTACCAGCGGTACTTGTTGCTGCTTTCCCAGTTGCTCACCTGCTTCTCGGCTTCGTCACGGGCGATGCCGTAGCGCTCCTGCATCTTGCCGACCATCTGGTCGCGCTTGCCGGCAATCACGTCCAGATCGTCGTCCGTCAGCTTGCCCCACTGCTCTTTCACTTTGCCCTTGAACTGCTTCCAGTTGCCGGCGATGGTGTCTTCGTTCATGGTGAATCTCCTGTGATGTTTCACAAACGCCCTTCATGGGGTCATGAAGTAGTGTTGAAGCGTTTGCGATGGGTTCATCGTATGAAGAGATCGGCGCGCGCGCAGTAGGTGCCGGCGGCGCCTGTGCGTCAGTTCAGAACTACTCTGATGTGTGTCGTGCGACATAGTCGCCACACGACGGGCCAGCACCGCAGGCCTCAGTCCTCGGGCAGAAACAGCGCCTGCAGATCGCTCAGGAAATCGAAGCCGCGCGCGGTGGGCCGCAGCACCGCACCATCCTGTTCCAGCCAGCCGCTCTGCTCTGCTTTTTGCAGCGCTTCGCGCACGCTGCTGGGCGGCAGGCCGGTTCTGTCGAAGTAATCCTGCAGCGTGAAGCCATCCTTCAGCCGCAGCGCGTTCAGCATGTATTCGAACGGCAGCTCGCGCCGGGCCACCTCGTGCGCCTGCGCCACGGCGTCGCCGGCCAGGGCGCGCTCCATGTACAGCTCGGGCTGGCGGTGCCGCACCTGCCGCACGATGCGGTGCGGAAAGCTCAGCTTGCCGTGCGCGCCCGCGCCGATGCCCAGGTAGTCGCCGAACTGCCAGTAGTTCTGGTTGTGCACGCAGCGGTGGCCGGCGCGCGCGTAGGCCGAGACTTCGTAGCGCTCCAGCCCGGCCTGCGCCGTGGCTTCGGTGATGTGGTCGAGCATGTCCCACGCCACGTCCTCGTCCGGCACGCGCGGCGGAAACTTGGCGAACACCGTGTTCGGCTCGATCGTCAGGTGGTAGACCGACAGGTGCGGCGGGTTGAAGGCCAGCGCCGTGGCCAGATCGTGCTGCAGATCGGCCAGCGACTGGCCGGGCAGCGCGTACATCAGGTCGAGGTTGAAGGTGTCGAAGGCGCGCGCGGCCTCTTCCACCGCGGCGCGGGCCTGCGCGCCGTCGTGCACGCGGCCGATGGCCTGCAGGTGCCGGTCGTTGAAGCTCTGCACGCCGATCGACAGGCGCGTGACGCCGGCGGCGCGAAAGGCGGCGAAGCGCTCGCGCTCGAAGGTGCCCGGGTTGGCCTCCAGCGTGATCTCGCAGGCCGGCTCCAGCGGCAGGCGGGCGCGCACGCCGGCGATCAGGCGGTCGATCTGCGCCGGCTCGAACAGGCTGGGCGTGCCGCCGCCGATGAACACGCTGTAGATGGGGCGGCCCCAGATGAGCGGCAGGCCGGCTTCCAGATCGGCCATCAGCGCATCGACGTAGCGCGCCTGCTGCGCGGCGGCGTCGGTGCCCTCGCGCCGCTCGTGCGAGTTGAAATCGCAGTAGGGGCACTTGCGGATGCACCACGGCAGGTGCACGTACAGCGACAGCGGCGGCAGCGCTGGCAGTTGCAGCGTGCCGGGACGCAAGTAGTGCGAGACGTCGTTCATCGGCGAGGGGCGCAACAGTTCACTTCAATAATCAGAGCTGCTTGCGCACGCTGCATAAGGATTTCATTTAGAAACATATCTGAAATCCTTGACTGGCAGGCGCAAGCAGCTATGAATATTGAATCCTCCGTTACGCCAGCCAGTGCGCACGCATCAACTCCACCATGCGCGCTGCGGCGCGGCCGCGGTGGCTGTGGGCGTTCTTCATGGCGGGCGGCAGCTCGGCAAAGGTCTGGCCGAACTCAGAGATGAACATCACCGGATCGAAGCCGAAGCCGCCCGTGCCGCGCCGCTCGCGCGTGATCTCGCCCACCACGCGGCCGACGGCGATCAGCGGCTCGGGGTCGTCGGCACTGCGCAGCGCCACCAGCGTGCTGACCATGGCGGCGCGGCGGTTGTCGACATCGCGCATCTGCTCTAGCAGCGCACGCACGTTGTTGTCGTCGCTCTTTTCGTAGCCGAACTGCGTGGCGTAGAAGGCCGTGTCGACGCCCGGCAGGCCGCCGAAGGCATCGACGCACAGGCCGGCGTCGTCGGCCAGCGCGGGCAGGCCGCTCATCAAGGATGCGTGGCGCGCCTTGGCCAGCGCGTTCTCGACGAAAGTGCGGAACGGCTCCTCAGCCTCGCCGATGCCCAGGTCGGCCTGGCGCACCAGATCCATGCCCAGCGGTGCCAGCATGGCCTGCAGCTCGGCCAGCTTGCCGGCGTTGTTGGATGCCAGAACGATTTTCATGCCAAATCAGGCTGCAGCGCTTTTCAGACAAGCGCAAGCAGCTCTTGTTTTTGCAGTGCCTTGGACTGCATCGCGATCAGCTCGCCAATGCCCTTTTCGGCCAGGCGCAGCAGCTGATCCATCTCGGCACGCGAGAAGGCCACGCCCTCGGCCGTGCCCTGCACCTCGACGTAATGGCCGGCGCCGGTCATCACCACGTTCATGTCGGTGTCGCACGACGAGTCCTGTGCGTAGTCCAGATCGAGCACGGGCGTGCCGCCGACGATGCCCACCGAGATGGCCGCCACCGGGTGCAGGATGGGCGATTCGCTGATCGCGCCGCGCGCCAGCAGCCAGCTCACCGCGTCGTGCGCGGCCACGTAGGCGCCGGTGATGGCGGCGGTGCGCGTGCCACCGTCGGCCTGGATCACGTCGCAGTCGAGGTGGATGGTGCGCTCGCCCAGCTTGGCCAGGTCGAACACGGCGCGCAGGCTGCGGCCGATGAGGCGCTGGATCTCCTGCGTGCGGCCGCTCTGCTTGCCGCGCGCGGCCTCGCGGTCGCCGCGCGTGTGCGTGGCACGCGGCAGCATGCCGTATTCGGCCGTCACCCAGCCCTCGCCACTGCCGCGCTTGTGCGGCGGCACGCGCTCCTCGACGGAAGCGGTGCACAGCACCTTGGTCTGCCCGAACTCGATCAGCACCGAGCCTTCGGCATGCACGGTGTAGCCGCGCGTGATGGTGACGGGGCGCAGCGCATCGGGCGCGCGGTCGGTACGGGTGGAAGCGATGGAGTCAGTGGTCATGTTCGTGTCGAATTCAAAAGGCCGCGGAGCAGGCCATGCCAGGATCGCCGTGGACGGACCTGCGCCGGCCACTGGCGATGTCCCCCCTCGCGCAGCAGAGGGGGGAAGCGGCGTCAGCCGCTTCAGGGGGGTGTGATTTTTTTCGTTCTCTGGATCGCCTCATTGATCTCGGCGATCGAGCGCTCGATGGCCTCTTCGTCCATCTCGTCCATCAGCGGGTCCAGCCCGGCCTGGATGGTGGAGGCGAACACATCGTCGCTCATCAGCTCGGTCTCGGTGAAGCCGCTGTGCTGGAAGCCCGAATCGGCCGGCGTCTCCCATTCGAAGGCCAGCACCGTGACGTTGTCGGAATGCTCGCCGGCGGCCTGCAGCGCCATCTCCACCACCGCCGGTACGGCATCGGCCACGGGGCTGGCAGACAGCACGCTGACGATCTGCTCGTCCGTCAGGCTGCCCCACAGGCCGTCGGAGCACAGCAGCACCTTGTCGCCCTCGGCCAGGCGCAGCGGGCCGGCGACGTCGAACATGGGCCGCACCGTGGAGCCCAGGCAAGTGAACAGCACGTTGCGGTTGATGCCCTCCAGCGAGGCACCGGCCTTGGCCTGCGCCTCGCTGTACGAATGGTCGCGCGTGCGCGTGAGCAGCGCACCGTCGCGCACCACGTACAGGCGCGAATCGCCACAGTGCACCCAGTGCAGCTCGCCCGACTGCACCAGCCCGGCCACCAGCGTGGTGCGCGGCGTGTCGAGCAAGCCGCGTTCGCTGGCGTAGCGGATGATCTGGTGGTGGGCCGCCATCAGCCCCGTGGCCAGAAAGGTGGATGGCGTGGGCAGCTTGGGCTTGGCCTGGCGCTGGAAGGTGGCCGACATGGACTGCAGGGCAATCTGCGCTGCCACCTCGCCGTCCGGGTGCCCGCCCATGCCGTCGGCCAGCACGAACAGGCCGGCGTCGCGGGTGTAGCAGTAACCCATGCGGTCTTCGTTCTTCTCACGGCCGCCCAAGCGGCTGAGCTGAAATACCGAGAATTTCATTGAAACTGGGATGGAATGGCCGGGGGCTCGCCGTCACGACGGGCGGGTGCGGCGCGGCTGATGGGGGATCGCGTCAACTCTTGCCGAAGCGCGTGGCGCGCTTGAGGTTCTTCTTGGTGTCGGTCACCATGTTGTCGAACTGCAGGCGCACCTTCTCGCCCACGCTGAGTTTGGTGTACTGGCGCTCGCCCTCGCGGCTCAGCTCCTTCTGCAGCGCGAACACCGACTGCGGGCGCGACAGCGGATCGAGCGACATGCACCACTCGACCACCTCGATCAGGTTGTCGGAATACACGCCGCGCATGCGCGTGAGCGACAGCGCCAGGCGGTCTTTTTCGAGCCGCTGCGGCGCATCGTTGGGCGGGTAGCCCTGCATGCACGAATAGATGCAGGCGCCAATGGCGTAGATGTCGGTCCACGGGCCCATGGTGGAGTCGCGGCGGTACATCTCGGGCGCGGCAAAGCCGGGCGTGTACATGGGGCGGGTGAAGTTGCCTTCCTTGTTCAGCACCTCGCGCGCGGCGCCGAAGTCGATCATCACCGCCTTGTTGTCGTCGGTGATGAAGATGTTGGCCGGCTTCAGGTCCAGGTGCAGCATCTTGTGCTGGTGCACGATGCGCAGCCCGCGCAGGATCTCGTCGAACAGCGAGCGGATGGTGGACTCGCGGAACACCTTCTGCTTCTTCAGGTCGCGCGCGGTGACGATGAAGTCCTGCAGGGTCGCGCCCTCCAGGTAGTTCATCACCATGTACACGGTTTCGTTCTGGCGGAAGAAGTTCAGCACGCTCACCACCGAGGGGTGGGAGATCTGCGCCAGCGAACGGCCTTCCTCGAAGAAGCTTTTCAGGCCCAGGCGGTACAGCGACAGCTTCTCGGGCGCCACGTGCGGCACCAGTTCGCCCTGGTCGCGCACCGTCAGCGCCGAGGGCAGGTATTCCTTGATGGCGACCTGCTGGCCTTCCTTGTCGACCGCCAGATAGACCACGCCGAAACCGCCGGCCGAGATGCGACGCACCACGCGATACCCGCCGATCACCGTGTCGGCCGGCAGGGGTGCGGGTTTCTGCTTTGACATAATTTGTGCTGTCTGTCGGCCCGGCCAAAACGGCTGCGTCCCGATCAGACAAGGCCATGATAAAGACCGTTTCGCACCGGGAAAAGTAACATGTCAGTTTACAGTATGACCGGTTATGCCAGCGGTCAGCAGACCGCCCACGGCAGCACCGAAGACGCCCCGGCGTGGAAGAATGCGCAGCCCCGCGTGGGCTTGGAACTGCGCTCGGTCAACAGCCGTTTTCTGGACCTCGGCTTTCGCCTGTCGGACGAATTGCGCCAGCACGAGCCCGCGTTGCGCGAGTTGCTGGGCCAGCGCCTGAAACGCGGCAAGGTCGAGCTGCGCGCCTACCTGCAAGGCCGCGACGCCGGCACCCTGGCCGACCCACCCCCGCGAGTGCTGCAGCGCCTGGCCTCGGTGCAGGACCAGGTGCGCGTGTGGCTGCCGGATGCCGCGCCGCTGTCGGTGGCCGACGCGCTGCGCGCGGCCAGCAGCGCCGAACCGGCCGACGACGAAGGCACCGCCAAGGCGCTGATGGAACTGGCGCAGACCGTGCTGGACGATTTCGTCGCCGCGCGTGCGCGCGAAGGTGCGCGCCTGGCCAAGCTGATCCGCGAGCGCGTGGCACAGCTGCGCGAACTGGCGCGCGCCGCCGAGCCGCTGGTGCCGCAGGCGGTGCAGGCGCAGAAAGAGCGCTTCATCGCGCGCTGGCACGAGGCGCTGGCCAGCGGCGACGGCCAGGTCGGCCCCGAGGCCGCGCAGGAGCGCGCCCTGGCCGAGGCCACGGCCTTCGCCATCCGCATCGACGTGGCCGAGGAACTGGGCCGGCTGGCGGCGCACCTCGATGAGATCGAGGCCGTGCTGAAGAAAGGCGGCGAGGTCGGCAAGCGGCTGGACTTCCTGATCCAGGAACTGCACCGCGAGGCGAACACGCTGGGCAGCAAATCCGCCGCGCTGGAGCTGACGCGCGTCTCGGTCGACATGAAGGTGCTGATCGAGCAGATGCGCGAGCAGGTGCAGAACATCGAGTGAGCGGTCAGCCTCGTTGAAAACGAGGGGAGTATGTGTTTGCAGCGACCATATGGCGGGCGCTGGCGGCTGACATATCAGGGAGTATCTATCCCCATCGGCCTGTGGGAGCGGCCTTGGCCGCGATGGCGGCGCCGCGCCCTCATCCACCGCTGCATCGCGGGCAAGCCCGCTTCCACACACAGCGCGCAAGCCTGCGCCAACAAAATCAAAGGGAGTATATGTTTCAAGCGCCCAGTGAGCGGGCGCTAGCGTCTGTCACAGCAGGGAGTATCTAACGCCATCACCCTGTGGGAGCAGCCTTGGCCGCGATGGCAGCGCCCGCGCCTGCCCCAGTCACCCGCCACGGCCAACAGCGCCGCCCAACACCCCTCAGCGCGGCAACAACCCCGCCGCCGCCGCCGTGCCCTGCACGCTGCGCGCGAACTGCGCGTAGCCCTTGGCATTGGCGTGCACCTGGTCGGAACGCAGCTCGGCCTGCGCCAGCACCTCGCCCCAGCCTTCGCGCTGCAGCGGAATGTTCAGGTCCTTCGCGACCTCGGCGTACAGCGCGTGGTCGGTCATCTGGCCCAGCGCGGCGGCCACGGTGGCGCGCGGCACGGCCACCAGCAACACCTGCGCACCTGATTCGAGCGCCAGCTTGCAGGCCGCATGCACGTTGGCGCGCGTGTCGCTCTCGGGCAGCTTGCGCAGGAAGTCGTTGCCGCCGATGCTGACGATGACCAGCTTCGGGCGGTGCTCGGCCAGCAGCGCCGGCAGCCGCGCCAGCGCCTGCGCGCTGGTGTCGCCCGGCACGCCGGCGTTGACGACGTTCCAGCCCGTCAGTTCGGCCAGCACCGTGGGGTAGCTGGCCTCGGCCGAGGCGCCGGTGCCGTAGGTCAGCGAATCGCCCAGCGCCAGCACGGTGCTGCCGGCCGGCACGGGCTGCGCCTTGCCCTGGCTGCGGCCGCAGCCCGCCAGCGCGGTGCCCAGCAGCGCCGCCGCGCCCAGCGCCAGCGTGCGCGCCGCAAAGCCGCGCCGGGTGGTCTGCCCTGCCGCGCTCACACCGATTCGGCGCCGGCCAGCACCGCGCGGGCGCCGGTGCCCAGGCGCTCGGGCGAGGTGTATTCGCGCCGGTAGTCCTCGAACGGCACCTGGTCGCTGGCCTCGATGCGCTTCTGCTCGGCCACCGAGGCGGCGGCCAGCTGGTCGAAGCGCGCCTTCAGATCGGCGCTGTACGGCAGCGCCAGCAGCCGGGCGCGGGTGTCCAGCGAACGCGCGCTGACGAAGGCCGAGAAGCTGTCGGCATGCTCGGCGCGCATGGCGCTCAGCACGCGGGCCGAGGGCAGCGTGTGCGGCGCGGCCAGCGCCGCGCGGGCGGCGGCCAGGGCGTCGGCGTAGGCACGGCCGCCATCCTGTGCGTCCATGGCGGCGGCCACGGGTTCCAACTGCCCCACGATGTCGGCCGCCCAGTCGGCCAGGGTCACGGGCTGGCCCAGGCGCTGCAGCAGCAGGCCGGGCTCGCGCCCGCGCGCGGCCGTGAGATGCTGGTTGTTCTTCACCGCCGCGATCTCGTCCGGCGAATCGGGTGGGCTGTCTTCCAGCAGGCAGTGCAGCAGGAACAGGTCGAGAAAGCGCGCCGTGTCGGCGTTGAGGCCGATGGGCTCGAACGGGTCCAGGTCCATCAGCCGCACTTCGACGTATTCGACACCGCGCTCGCGCAGCGCGTGCAGCGGGCGCTCGCCGGGGCGGATGACGCGCTTGGGCCGGATGGTGCCGTAGAACTCGTTCTCGATCTGCAGCAGCGTGGTGGCCAGCTGGTTGTAGTCGCCGCCGGGGTTCTGGATGCCCACCGCCTCATAGGCCGGGTACGGCTTGGTCAAGGCTTCTTCCAGCGAGGCGGCGTAGCTCTCCAGGCTGTTGTAGCTCACGGCCAGCTGGGCCTGCGCATCGCTCTGGTAGCCCAGGCGCCCCATGCGCAGTGAGGTGGCGTGCGGCAGCCCCATGGTGTTGGCGCCCATGGGCTGCAGTTCGTGGTCGCGCCCGGCGACGAAGCACGAACACACCGCCGGCGAGGCGCCGAACAGGTACAGCAGCACCACCGCGTTGCGGCGGAAGTTGCGGATCAGCGCGAAGTAGTTGTCGTTGCTCAAACCCGGCAGCGACCAGTTGTAGTGGATACCCGAGATGGTCTGCATGCGCCGGCCGTAGCGGTGGCCCAGCCCCATGCGGTACACGCTCTTGGCGCGGCCGACGTTGCTGCTGCCGTAGCGGCCCAGCGGAATGGTTTCGTCGGTCGGCAGGCCGCAGGGCATGCTGCTGACCCACAGCATCTCGTCGCCCAGCGCGGCCAGCCCCTGGTAGACCACCTGGTGGATCTGCGACAGCTCGGCCAGCGCGGCATCGACGTTGCCATGCACGCCCGTCACCAGTTCGAGCTGCGATTCGCTGAAATCGGTGGTGATGTGCGGGTGCGTCAGCGGCGAGCCCAGCGCGGCCGGGTGCGGCGTCAGCGCCAGCGTGCCGCCGGGCTGCGCGCGCAGGCTTTCCTTCTCGATGCCGCGGCGGATGCCACGCAGACGCTCGGGCGTCAGCGTGGCCAGCCGGTCGCTCAGCGTGCTCATGTTCTTGTTCCGTTCTTTCAGGCGGGGTGGCGAAGTTAGCACAGGCGCACAAGTCCCGCCTGACGCCGGGTCAGCGGCGCGCGGCCAGCGCCTGCCCCACCTCGTTGCGGCCCTGCTCGCCGCCGACCTGCGGCACGGTTTCGCCGCTGCGGTCGCGCACCTGCTCCAGCGCGGCCGCCAGGCGCTCGGGCGTGTCGGGGGTCAGGCCCAGGTGCACGCCCTTGGTCAAGGTGACGTGCGCGGCCTCGTAGGTGCCGGCGCCGGCGGCAAAGATCATGCGGCTGGGCGCCTGCTCGCTCACCGCCACCAGCATGGCGGGCACCACGGCCTCGGGCTTCAGGGCCTCCAGCACTTCGGGCGGCAGCAGGCCTTCGGTCATGCGGGTGGCGGCGGTGGGCGCCAGGCAGTTGACGCGGATGTCGCTCTTGGCGCCTTCGATGCTCAATGTCTGCATCAGGCCCACCAGCGCCATCTTGGCGGCGCCGTAGTTGCTCTGGCCGAAGTTGCCGTACAGGCCGCTGGACGAGGTGGTCAGCACGATGCGGCCGTATTTCTGCTCGACCATGTGCGGCCAGGCGGCCTTGCACAGGTGCACGCCACCCATCAGGTGCACGTCCACCACCAGGCGGAAATCGGCCAGCTCCATCTTGCCGAAGCTCTTGTCGCGCAGGATGCCGGCGTTGTGCACCAGGATGTCGACGCGGCCCCAGGTGTCGATGGCCTGCTGCACCATGGCCTGCACGGCGTCGAAATCGGTCACCGAGGCGCCGTTGGCCATCGCCTCGCCGCCCTTGGCCTTGATCTCGTCGACCACCTTCTGCGCCGCGCTGGCGGAGCCGCCGCTGCCATCCACCGCGCCGCCCAGGTCGTTGACCACCACCTTGGCGCCGCGCTCGGCCAGCGCCAGCGCATGCAGGCGCCCCAGCCCGCCGCCGGCGCCGGTGACGATGGCCACGCGGCCGGTGAAATCGATCTTGTCCATGTGTGTTGCTCCTTGGCTTGCCTTTGACTGGCGCCGACTGTAATTCACCGCCGCCGCGCCCCCTGTAGCGCAGCCGACAAACGCCGCCCCGGCTTGGCGCCAAAATGCCGCCCATGGAACTCAACCACGACATCATCGACACCCCGCCGCGCGACTCGGCCAGCGTGGTGATGCTGCGCGACAGCGCCGACGGGCTGCAGGTGCTGCTGATGCGCCGCCACACCGATTCGGCCGTGCTGGGCGGCGCCTACGTCTTCCCCGGCGGCAAGGTGGATGCAGCCGACAGCGCGCCCGAGATGCTGGCCCTGCTCGACCGCCCCATGGCCGAGCTGCACGCCCGCGTGGCCGAACCGGCGCTGACGCCCGAGCAGGCCGCCGCCTTCTACGTGGCCGCCGCGCGCGAGGCGGCCGAGGAATCGGGCCTGCTGTATCTGCAGGTTGGCGCCGCCGAGATCGCCGAGCACAGCGCCGCCACCTGCGAGCGCCTGCGCGCCGGCGAATCCTTCGCCGCCCTGCTGGCCGAGCACGGCGCGCGGCTCGACACCGACGCCCTCGCTCCCTGGGTGCGCTGGATCACGCCGCGCCGGCCCTCGGTGATGAACAAGCGTTTCGACACGCGCTTCTTCCTTGCCGCCGTGCCGCCCGCGCAGGAGGCCAGGCACGACGACTTCGAGGTGACCGAGGCGCGCTGGCTCACGCCCAGGCAGGCGCTGCAGCAATACCGCGCGCACGAGATCGACATGGCCCCGCCGCAAATCGTCAGCCTGCTGCACCTGATGCAGTACCGCGACGTGGCCCACGCCATGGCCGACGCGCGCAGCCGCACGCCGCCGCTGATCGAGCCCCAGCCCGCCGACACCGCCGAGACCCGCGTGCTGTGCTACCCGGGCGACGAAGCCCATTCGGTACCCGCCCGTGCCCTGCCAGAGCCCGTGCCCACGCGCGTGGTGTGGCGCAACAAGCGCTTCGAGCCGCCGCAGGGCTTTGGCCCTTATCTGGATTGAACTCAACAACCACCGGCTAAAGCCGGTGGGTTGACTGCCAGGCACTGAAAGTGCCCACCCACGCGTCGACTTCACAACGCGTCCTGTAGTCAAGGCTCTGCCCTGAAGTTGTCATTTGGGTTCGGCTCAAAGTGATGCTCCAGCTACCAAAAGCCTCGCGCGTCTGGCGTACCAACTCTTTAACCCTCAGTCCAATCTCCCCACGAAGCACCCTGTAGTGGGACTTCGTGACCCACACAAAGTGATATTCGATCTGGTAGACCGTGTGGCCGCCGCATCTGTAGTGCATCCCAACATCATCGAGCTAAAGCTGACCGGCTTAAAGCCGGTGGTTTCAACCTTGTGATGGAAAATGAAGCCCGCGAAGCTCGCCCATCGCCACCCCTTTGTGGTAGCGGGCTTGCCCGCGATAGGACTTCACGCGCCGTCGATGCGCCCCATCGCGGGCAAGCCCGCTCCCACACCCACTCCACACCCCGCCGCTGTGCGCCGCCCCTGACATGGAAATCCCCGACTTCACCCCCACCGACATCGTCACCGATGAACTGGCGCTGCTGAACCGGCTGGTGCCGCTGCACGAGCAACGCATCATCGAAATCGGCTGCGGCGCCGCCTACCTGTCGCGCAAGCTGCTCACCGCCTACCCCGCCTGCACCGTCACCGGGCTGGAGGTGGATGAAGCGCAGCACGCCAAGAACCTGGCCGCGCCACCCGTGCCGGGCCTCACTTTCATCGCCGCCGGCGCGCAGGCCATCCCGTTCGACGACGCGGCCTTCGACCTGGCGATCATGCTCAAGTCGCTGCACCACGTGCCGCTGGACGGGATGGACCAGGGCCTGGCCGAGGCGCGCCGAGTGCTCAAGCCCGGCGGCCACCTGTACGTGTCCGAGCCGGTGTTCACCGGCCCCATGAACGAGATCGTGCGCCTGTTCAACGATGAGCAGGCGGTGCGCCACGCCGCCTACCAGGCCGTGCAGCGCGCCGTGGCCAGCGGTGGCTGGCGCGCCGTGGTGGAGCACCACTTCAACGTGCCCGTGCGTTACGCCGACTTCGAGGATTTCGAGCGCCGCATGACCGACGTGACCTACGCCGACCGCCGCTTCAGCCCCGCCATGCGCGAGCGCGTGCGCGAACGCTTCGAGGCGCTCAAGCCACCGCCGGGCGAGCCCTTCATCCGCCCCATGCGCGTCAATTTGCTTCAAAAAACATAGCTTCCTGCGCTTGCTGGACAAGCACCAGAGGCCAAAAACACTTGAAAAACACCGGAGACACCATGCACCCCATCACCCGCCGCCAGGCCCTGGGCGACCTGCTGCGCCGCACCGCCATCCGCCTGCCGAACAAGCTGGCCATCCATTGCGGCGACACGCGCTGGACCTATGCCGAGTTCGACGCCCTCGTCACCCGCCTGGCCGCCGGACTGGCGCAGCGCGGCATCGCCCATGGCGACAAGGTGGCCGTGCTGGCGCGCAACTCGCACGGCTTTGCCGCCATGCGCTTTGCGCTGGCGCGGCTGGGCGCGGTGCTGGTGCCCATCAACTTCATGCTGAAGGCCGACGAGGTGGCCTACATCCTGCGCCACGCCGGCGCCCGCACGCTGGCCACCGACAGCGGCCTGGCCGAGCTGGCGCGCGCCGCGGCCAAGCTGGACACGCATGTGCAGGACTTCATCTGGCTGCCCAGCGAAGACCCGAGCGAGCCGGTGGAAGGCATGGCCAGCTTTCACGACCTGGCGGCCTGCACCGCGCCGCTGCCCGACACGCCGCTGCAAAGCACCGACCTGCTGCAGATCGTCTACACCAGCGGCACCGAGTCGAGCCCGAAAGGCGCCATGCTGACGCACGACGCCGTGCTGTGGCAGTACGTCAGCTGCTGCATCAACGCTGAGGTCGCCGAAAAAGACGTGGCCCTGCACGCGCTGCCGCTGTACCACTGCGCGCAGCTCGACGTGTTCTTCGGCCCCGCCATCTACATCGGCAGCGAGAACCACATCACCGCCAAACCCACGCCCGACAACCTGCTGGCCATGATGGCGGCGCACGGCATCACCAGCTTCTTCGCCCCGCCCACGGTGTGGATCGCCCTGCTGCGCTCGCCGCTGTTCGACCAGACCGATCTGTCGAAGCTGGCCAAGGGCTACTACGGCGCCTCCATCATGCCGGTGGAGGTGATGAAGGAGATCGCCCGCCGCCTGCCGAATGTGCGCCTGTGGAACCTGTACGGCCAGACCGAAATCGCCCCGCTGGCGACGATGCTCGGCCCCGAGGATCAGCTGCGCAAACCCGGCTCGGCCGGCCGCGCGGTCATCAACGTCGAGACGCGCGTGGTCGACGACCAGATGCGCGACGTGGCCGTGGGCGAAGTCGGCGAGATCGTGCACCGCTCGCCGCACCTGATGCAGGGCTACTTCCACGACGACGAGCGGACGAAGGCCGCCTTCGAGGGCGACTGGTTCCACTCGGGCGACCTCGGCACCATCGACGACGAGGGCTACATCAGCGTGGTCGACCGCAAGAAGGACATGATCAAGTCCGGCGGCGAGAACGTCGCCAGCCGCGAGGTCGAGGAAATGATCTACCGCCTGCCCCAGGTCAGCGAAGTCGCGGTGATCGGCCTGCCCGATCCGAAGTGGGTGGAGGCGGTGACGGCGGTGATCGTGGTCAAGCAGGGGCAGGACTTGACTGAAGCGCAGGTCATCGAGCACTGCAACGCGCACATGGCGCATTTCAAGAGCCCGAAGCGCGTGGTGTTTGTCGATGCGCTGCCGAAAAATCCGAGTGGGAAGCTGTTGAAGCGGGAGTTGCGGAAAACGATTGGGGTGGATTGAGGCGCGGAGATTTTCATCCGACCTATTTATCCTCCATTTACACTTTTATTCACCACGGAAAATGTTCAAAATAATTAAAATTATTTCTTTATCACTTACTCTGGGCGCAAGCATTCCTGAAGGATACTGCTCGGTGCCTGACGAAATTCAATTACAGTGGCCACGAGTTCCTAGTCCGTACTACTCAGTTTCACAGAACGGCCAGACATTTGGCATCTTGCGGCAAGGAGGCGGAAAAACATTTGTCAGATTTCAAGATCAAACTGTGGAGCTACCAGCAATCCCCGAAGCCGAGACGAGTAATGCCCACCCAGCTCAAGATTGGGAGCACGTACATATCAATCCAGATGGGAAATACATCATAAACATAATTAAGGGTGAGCTTGTTATTCGCAACCTTCCAACAGGAGAAACCATATGGCGCGGAGTGCTTGAGGGCATTGAACGTCCATCCTATGGAATTGCTTACAGCTTCGATTCCGCAGCCAAGCAGTTTTTATTGGTTCTCGGCCACAGATTGTTTAAATTCAAGATTGACAACAATGGGATGGCAAAAAAGTCGAGTGACACGCCGATCTCTTTCGTCCCTGAAGGGCACAGCAAATGGGGCAACTTCGTTCATTCGGCAACGTTTTCCGCGGATGGCCGATTTTTGTTCATCGGCAACATGGATGGAGAAGTTCTCTCCATACGTTTAGACAGTGAGCCACCAACATTGCAATGGCGAGTACCGGTCTTCGGCCAAATCAAGGCTGGCGGTTTTGACGACGAGGCCAGTCGCTACGTTAAAAATCTTGCTTGTGCAGACAGTTGCGGTACCCTGTTGGCAACCGCCACCAGAGGGCATCAAGTGGCTCTACTTGATGCTGCAACGGGAAAAATAATCACCAAGAAAAGTGGCAATGAAAGATATCGTGTATTTAGCGTTGGCCAAGGGCATTTTTTTATGTCAGTTATTAGCGCCGATCGTCGTACAGAAACACGCACCATTGCTGACTCAGCGTTTCGTCCCGTGATGCCCATACCCCTTAGCAGCATGAGCGATGCTGTGATTTTTGGCTTTAAAGATGGTTTCGCTTCGATCGCAAAAGTGGCAAAACAAGAAAAGCAGTCAATACGGTTTACATACGTAGCGGAGCTGCTGGACAAGCATAGACAGAGGTTGGCAGCACAGCAACGTCTCCAAGCCCAATTGCCAGATTTTCGCCGCAAGCTACGTAGCGGCGATGACAGCCATTGTGGTCTTGTCATCGAGCGCAAAGGTAATATCGCCCTAGTCGAAACCATCATCGGGCAAAAATGGCTGAAAATTTCCCAGCTTCATCAACCCGGTGCCAGATCTTGCACCTTCTTCAATAACGTGCTGCAAGACTGATGGGAGGAATCGAGAGGCCGGGAATTGGCACAGGGAAATCGGAGCGAAATCGGGGTCAGGGGAAATCGGAGGGAAATCGGAGGGAAATCGGAGGGAAATCGGGGTCAGAGCCTGAGGTTTCCCCACAACTTTCGCTAGGGAATCGGGGTCAGATCACGATTACGCCGCCGCCCGCTCCAGCTTGAAGTCCACGTGGACCGTCGCGAACGGGCAGATCACGCCGCCGCCTTCGGTGCGCTCCAGCAGGCCAAGGTCGGCCAGCACCACCACGTCGTCGTGCACACGACGCACGTCGCGCGCCACCAGCCGCGCCAGTTCGCGCACCGGCAGCACCCCCCGGCCCTGCGCCGCGCGCACCAGTTCCCAGCGCTTTTCGGTGAGCTGGCCGAAGAACTGCGCCGGGCTCTCGAAGTTCAGCACTTCGCCGGCATAACGCCCGCGCGTTGCCGCCTTGCCGGCGGCGCGCAGGCCGGCGCGCCAGTCGGGCGTCTGTGTGATGGTCAATGTCCGTTCGGTCATGTCTTTCTCCTTGCGTCGATGGCGGCAATGAAGTCTTCCACCAGTTGCCCAGGCCCTTTGAACGTGTAGTCCGCCTCGTGCCCGTCGATGTGGCAATGGTCGCCCTTGCCGCGCTCGTTGTCGAAGCCGATCACCCGCTTGCCGCCCACCACGTAGGCCGCCCGGTACTTGTAGCCGTGCGTTGATGGCGGCACCGGCGAGGGCACCTTCCAGACGATCAGCTCGATCACGTCTCCCTCTGGGGTGACATCCTTGAAGTGGGTGATCAGCTGGGCGCGCATGTTGTCAATTCTGACAACAAACCACAGTTGATGTCAATCGCGACAACGGCCACCCACGAGGCAACTTTTGATTGGTATTGATCGAGGGATGGGGAAAACTTTGGGGCCATCAGGGTCAGCAAGACCTTGTCCGCGCCACCGCCTCGGCTGGCCGATACGAGGCGCTGTTTTTTTGTGGGAGCGGGCTTGCCCGCGATGGGGCGCATCGCCCAAAAGTAACGCCCATCGCGGGCAAGCCCGCTCCCACAACCCGGTGTGCCGCGTGCGCCAGTCAGGGGGCGAAGCGAAGTCGTGTTTCACTTCAGGCACAGAGCGCCACCGGTGCCAAGACGGTTGGGGCGCTCTAAATTCGTGGAGCAGGCAGCGCAGCCATCGCGGCCAAGGCCGCTCCTAAACATCCGAATTACCCCCGCAACATGCCATGGCGGCAGGCTCAATGCGCCGGCGCCCGCGTACCACCGCCGCGCAGCTTCTTGATCAGCGTGACCACGCCCACCACGATGGCGCCGGTGACGATGCCGACGACGGCGTTGGCCAGCATGCCGACCAGCCAGCCCAGGCCGCCGGCGGCAGCGCTCCATTGCTCGATGAGCGCGTAGAGCGGCCCGATGCCGTGGGCGATGATGCCGCCACCCACCAAAAACATGGCCGCCGTGCCGGCCACCGACAGGAACTTCATCAGCCACGGCGCCAGCCACAAAATGCCGCGGCCGATGGCCTGGGCGGCGCTGCTGGCCTTCTGGCTCAGCCACAGCCCCAGGTCGTCCAGCTTGACGATGCCGCCGACCAGGCCGTAGACGCCCACGGTCATCAGCAGGGCGATGCCGACCAGCACGGCCAGCTGGGTCCAGAAGTCCTGCCCGGCCACGGTGCCCAGGGTGATGGCGATGATCTCGGCCGAGAGGATGAAGTCGGTGCGGATGGCGCCCTTGACCTTGTCCTTTTCCATCTGCGCCATGTCCACGCCGGGGTCGGCCAGCGCGGCTTCGAGTTCGGCCCGGTGTGTGGCGGCCTCTTCCTTGTGCAGGACCTTGTGCGCCACTTTCTCGAAGCCCTCGAACGCCAGGAAGGCGCCGCCCACCATGAGCAGCGGCGTGACCAGCCAGGGCATGAAGGCGCTGATGGCCAGCGCGGCGGGCACCAGGATGGCCTTGTTGAGCATCGAGCCCTTGGCCACCTGCCATACCACCGGGATTTCGCGGTTGGCCGACACGCCGGTGACCTGCTGCGCGTTCAGCGCCAGGTCGTCGCCCAGCACGCCGGCGGTTTTCTGCGCCGATACCTTGGTGAGCACGGCCACGTCGTCGGCCATGGCCGCGCTTTTGCGCGCGGCCATCTTGGACATGACGGCCACGTCGTCGAGCACGGCGGCGATGTCGTCGAGCAGCAGAAGCAGGCTGGAGGCCACGGTGAATTTCCTTCAGGTAGAACGGTTGTTGATATTTTTCAAGCCTTTTCGGGCTGCAGCGCTGTACTGGCCGGCGCCGGCAGCTCCTGAATTCGAAGCACCCAGGCGCTGATGGCGTCCGGGTCGTTCACGGCGCGCAGGGCGTCGAAGGCCTGCTGGGCCTCGGGGTAGGCCACGCGCAGGTAGTTCAGCCACTGCTTCAGGCGCCCGGCGCGGTGGCGGCGCTCGACGCGGCCGCACACGTCAGCCCAGAAGTCGGCCAGCAGGGGCACGACGCGGCGCCATGGTAGGGCCGCCACGGCGGCGTCGCTGTAGGACGCCGTCATCTCGCGCGGCGCCGCAGCGGGCTGGCCGGCAGCGCGGATGGCCAGCGCCAGGCCGGGGCGGCGCACCATGCCGCGGCCCAGCATCAGGGTGCTGCAGCCGGTCACCTGGCGGCAGCGTTCGGCGTCGTCGGCGCTCCAGATCTCGCCGTTGGCGATGACGGGCAGGCGCACGGCCTCGCGCACGGCGGCGATCGACTCCCAGTAGGCCGGTGGCCGGTAGCCGTGCGCCTTGGTGCGCGCGTGCACGGCCAGCTCGCTGGCGCCGGCGCTGTCGATGGCGTGGGCGCAGTCGAGCAGGCGGGCGTCGTCGGCATTGCCCAGGCGCATCTTGGCCGAGACGGCGATGGGCGCCGGCACGGCGCGGCGCACGGCGGCGACGATGGCGTGGATCAGCTCCGGCTCGTCCAGCAGCACGGCGCCGCCGCGGTGGCGGTTCACGGTCTTGGCCGGGCAGCCGAAGTTCAGGTCGATGCCGGCCGGGGCCAGCTCGGCCAGGCGCGCGGCGTTCTCGGCCAGGCACACCGGGTCGCTGCCCAGCAGTTGCGGGCGCACCGGCACGCCAGCCGGGGTGCGGCTGCCGTGCTTCAGCTCGGGCACCACGCGCACGAAGCTGCGCGAGGGCAGCAACTGGTCGGTGATGCGGATGAACTCCGACACGCAACGGTCGACCCCGCCCACGCGCGTGAGGATGTCGCGCAGGCCGTGGTCGAGCAGGCCTTCCATCGGGGCGAGCACCAGGGTCGGGGTCAAGGGGGTCTTTCGGTCCAAATAGGCCCGTCGCCGGGCGGTGGCAGGGGCCGATTGTCGCTGCGCCGCGGGCGATCCGCGTTAGGATCAAGTGTTCAGGGGCCGCAGGCCCCGTGTGATTTTTCCAACGGAGTTCTCCATGCGCTTCGATATCCACAAGGCTCCGCGCTGGCTGGCGTGCCTGTCGCTGTGCCTGGCCGCGCAGGCCTGGGCGCAGCAGCCGGCCGCGCCGGTTGCCGCACCGGCCCCTGCCCCCGCCCCGGCCGCCATGCCGCAGCCCACGGGCGATGCGCGCGAAGGCACCTTCAAGGCCGTGCAGGGCGAGGTCACCGTGGTGCGCGGCAACGCCCGCAGCGCCGCCGTGGTGGGCGCCGGCGTGCAGACCACCGACCGCATCGTCACCGGGCCGAAGAGCGCCGCCTCGCTGACGCTGAAGGACGGCACCGTGCTGGCCGTGGGCCCCGACAGCGTGATGGACCTGTCCGAATTCGCCTTCAACAGCACCACGCAGGAAGGCAGCATGCTGGTCAATTTGGTGCGCGGCAGCCTGCGCATGGCCACGGGGCTGATCGCCAAGCTGAAGCCCGAGCAGGTGAAGGTGACCACGCCCACCACCGTGATCGGCGTGCGCGGCACCGATTTCATCGTGGAGGAAAACCCATGAGCCGGCGCCTGATCGCCCTGCTGGCACCCGCGCTGCTGGCGCTGGCCGCCTGCGCGCCGGCCACGCGCGTGGTGCTGCTGCCGCAGGAAGGCGTGCCGACCGCAGCCGTGACCGTGCAGGCCCGGCAAGGCCAGGTGGTGCTGGCCCAGCCCTATGCCGTGGCCGAGGTGGCTTCCAGCGGCAGCGTCGACACCGCGCAGACCGATGCGCAGCAGGTTGAAAAGCGCTACGGCCAACTGCTGTCGGTGCAGCCAGCGGCCGAGCAGCGCTTCACGCTGCTGTTCATGCCGGGCGGCGCGCAACTCACGCCCGAATCCAGCGCCGAGCTGGCCGACGTGCTGGCGCGCGCCACCGAGCGGCCGGGCGGCGAGGTCATCATCATCGGCCACACCGACCGCGTGGGCAGCGTCGAATCGAACGACACGCTGTCGCTGCAGCGCGCGCAGGCGGTGCGCCAGCTCGTCATCGATCGTGGCTTCGACCCGAACCGGGTGGAGGCCGTGGGCCGCGGCGAGCGCGAGCCGGTGGTGCAAACCGCCGACGAAGTCGAGGAACCGAAGAACCGCCGTGCCGAAATCGTTGTGCGGTGATCGTTGGCGGCGGCGGCTGGGCGCACTGCTGGGCGCGCTGCTGCTGGCCGGCGCCGCGCAGGCCGCCAGGCCGTTCGAGGACAGCATGGCCCAGCGCACGCTGGCCTGCACCGCCTGCCATGGCGAGCAGGGCCGCGCCGGGCCTGATGGCTATTACCCGCGCCTGGCCGGCAAGCCGGCGGGCTACCTGTACAACCAGCTGCTCAACTTCCGCGACGGCCGGCGCCATTACGGCCTGATGACGCGCATGGTCGACGTGCTGAGCGACGAGTACCTGATGGACATCGCGCGCCACTTCGCCGCCATGCAGGCGCCCTACCCGCCGCCCGCGCCGCTGGCCAGCCCGCCGCCGCCCGCCGTGCTGGCGCGCGGGCGCGATCTGGCGCTGAACGGCGATGCCGCCCAGCGCCTGCCGGCCTGCGTCCAGTGCCATGGCCCGGCGCTGATGGGCGCCCTGCCCGACACGCCCGGCCTGCTGGGCCTGCCGGCGGACTATCTGATGGCGCAGCTGGGCGGCTGGCGCACCGGGCAGCGCCGCGCGCACGCGCCCGACTGCATGGCCAGCATCGTGCAGCGCCTGTCCGATCGCGACGCCTACGCCGTCGTCAGCTGGCTGGCCAGCCAGCCGGTGCCGGCCGATGCGCGCCCCGCCGCCGCTCGCGGCGCCCTGCCCGGCGACGCCGCCGACCTGAAGTGCGGCACCGCGCCCGCGCCGGGAGCCGCGCGTTGAGGCTGCTTCGCCGCGCCCTGCTTGCGCTGGTGCTGCTGGCGGGGTTGGCCACGGGCGTGCTCTGGCACCTGAACTACAACGACGGCGTGGACATCGACGCCGCCGAGCCCATGGCCGCCGATGCCGCGGTGCTGGCGCGCGGCGCCTACCTGGCGCGCGCCGGCAATTGCCTGGCCTGCCACACCGCGCGTGGCGGCGTTCCAGCGGCCGGCGGCAAGCCCATCGCCACGCCCTTCGGCACGCTGTACGCCGGCAATCTGACGCCCGACCCCGACACCGGCATCGGCCGCTGGAGCGCCGCCGCCTTCTGGCGCGCGCTGCACCATGGCCGCTCGGCCGACGGGCGGCTGCTGTACCCGGCCTTCCCGTACACCCACACCACGCTGCTCACGCGCGCCGACAGCGATGCGCTGTTCGCCTACTTCCGCAGCCTGCCGTCGACGCGCACGCAGGTGCCGGCGCACGAACTGCGCTGGCCCTACAGCACGCAGGCGGCGCTGGCGGTGTGGCGGGCGCTGTACTTCCGCCCCGGCGATGCGCCGGCCGACAACGTGCACGCCGATCCGCAGCGCCGCGGCGCCTACCTGGTGCACGCCGTGGCCCACTGCTCGGCCTGTCATGCGCCGCGCGACCGCCTGGGCGGCGCCGACTGGCAGCGGCTGGACGGCGGCCTGATGCCGGCCCAAGGCTGGTATGCGCCCTCGCTCACCGCGCCGCACGAGGCCGGCCTGGGCCAGTGGCCGGTGGAGGACATCGTGCAACTGCTCAAGACCGGCCACTCGGCCCGCGGCCACGCCAGCGGGCCGATGGCGGAAGTGGTGTTCCACGGCACGCAGTACCTGAACGACGCCGACCTGCAGGCCATGGCCGGCTACCTGAAAGCACTGTCGCCGGCCCCATCGGCCCCCGCTGCCGCGCCCGCCGCCACGCCCACGCGCCTGGCCCAGGCGGGCGAAAAGCTGTACGGCCAGCACTGCGCCAGCTGCCATGGCGAACAGGGCGAGGGCGTGCCCGGCGCCTACCCGGCGCTGGCCGGCAACCGCGCCGTCACCATGCCGCACACGCAGAACCTGCTGCAGGTGATGCTGCACGGCGGCTTCGGCCCGGCCACGGCGGGGCGCCCGCGCCCCTATGGCATGCCGCCGTTCACGCTGACGCTGAACGACACCGAGATCGCCGCCGTCATCAGCCACATCCGCAACGCCTGGGGCCAGCACGCGCCCGAGGTGACGCCGCTGGAAGTGCTGCAGATGCGCCAGGCCAGCAGCAGCAGCCTGCGGCCCTGAGCGCCTGCACCGGCACCCATACCCCCGCCCCCACCCGACGACCGGCGGCGCGCGGCGCCCCGGCGGTCACGCGCTGCCTATGTGGCGCCCCTATACTGTTTTGCACGCGCCTGCCCTGGCAGCCACGCCGGGCCGCGCCACCGAAACAACAGCAAGCACGGGAGCGGCACATGGCTTTCAACTGGTTCACCCCCAAACCGGGCGCGCGCCGCCGCGAGGCGGGTGACACGGCATCCGCCGACCACGCGGCGGCGCCCCTTGCGGGCGGCGGCGGCAACCTGTCCTGGCCCGACGTGGTGCGCCAGCTGGGCCAGGAAGTGGCCATGTCGCTCAACGCCGCCAGCGAGCAGCTCGAGCGCCTGAACCGCATGGAGCCCAGCCTGGTGCGCAGCCTGATCCCCGTGACCGAATCGGTCGAGCGCGCGCGCCAGGCCGGCATGGCCGCGCAGCACGTGCTGCGGCTGTGCGAAGACCCGCCACCGCAGCAGCGCGAAGTGCTCAACCTGGCCGACGTGGTGCGCGCCGTGCTGACGGCCCGCGCCGACTGGCTGGCGCGCCGCCAGATCGGCGTGCGCCAGGGCCTGGCCCACACCCGCGTGTACGCCGACTCCAGCATGCTCTACATGCTGGTCGACGAACTGGTGCAGTGGGCCGGCCAGATGGCGGCCAGCGTCACCATCACCGTCGACAAATCCGGCCGCACCAGCCGCCCGCGCCTGCGCGTGGCCGCCTGGTGCAACCCGGCCGAGGTGCCCGAGCCGGTGTGGCGCAGCATCCGCTGGACGCTGTGGCACCAGCTGGCGCACGCGGTGGGCGCGGTGTCGCAACTCGACACGCGCGATGACCACGTGCGCGTCACGCTCGACCTGGCGCAGGTGTCGGAGGACCAGCTGGCCAGCGCCGTCGAGACCTCGGTCGGCCCGTCCAGCGTGTCGGCCGTCATCCAGGGCTGCCGCGTGCTGCTGGTCACCGGCCACGCGCAGCGGCGCGCGCAGTGCCTGCAGGCGCTGGCCGGCTACGGGCTGATCCTGGACGCCGCCGAGGACATGCGCCAGGCCGAGCGCCTGGCCACCCAGCACCTGCCGGATGCCGTGATCTACGACGGCTCGGTCCACGCCGGCGCCATCGAGCGCCTGCGCGAAGACCTGCAGCGCCGCGCCGCCACGCCCACCGCCTTCGTCGAGATCCACGACCAGGCGGGCGCGCCCGAATTCCAGGCCTCGACCGTCGGCGCCGTCTCCACCGGCCACGTGGCGGCCGGCGCGCTGAACCAGTCGCTGGGGCCGGCGCTGGTGTTCGAGTTGTGCAAAGTCATGTGAACACCCCCCTGAGCGGCTGACGCCGCTTCCCCCCTCTCCTGCAGGAGGGGGGACGCCGCCAGCGGCCGGCGCAAGTCCGGCCGCGGCGGCCGCTGGCCTGGCCTGCTCCGCGGCCACTCGACATGGCTGAGGCGCTGCTTTTTTGGAAGCCGTGCGACGGATGAACTGGCACGGCTCTTTGTGGGAGCGGGCTTGCCCGCGATGGACGGCCTCGCCGGCAGAGATCGATCAGATACTCCCCAACACCCTATCCGAAAGCGCCCATCAATCAAGCGCTAACGACTCATACTCCCCATACCCCGCCTGCACACTGGGCTTGAAAGCCCGGCGCCGTCGATGCCGCCGCCGGCTCGGCGAATGCTACAGTCCACGCGGCGTTGCGGCCAGCCCGCTTCCCTTCAGCTCCACACCATGACCACCCCGCACCTGCCCCGCCTCGGCCTCGCACTGCGCGCGCTGCTGCAGGCGCGGCGCCACGCGGCGCTGGGCACGCTGGACGCGCAGGGCGGCGGCGCCTTCGTGTCGATGGTGCCCTACGCCATCGACACCGCCACGCAGCAGCTGGTGCTGCACGTCAGCGGGCTGGCGGCGCACACCGCCAACATGGCGGCCGAGCCGCGCGTGTCGCTGCTGGTCACCGCCGCCGATGCCGACGACGCGCCGGTGCACGACCTGGCCCGCGTCACGCTGCAGGGGCTGGCCAGCACGCCGGCGCCCGGCTCGGCCGACTGGGTCACGGCGCGCAGGGCCTACCTGGCGCGCTTTCCGGATGTCGAGCCGATGACGGCGCTACCCGATTTCCGCTTCGTCACGCTGCAGCTCACCGGCGCGCGGCAGGTGGCCGGCTTCGGCGCCGCGCGCAGCGTGGGGCCTGACGAACTGGCGCAGGCGCTGGCCGCTTGAACCCGCCAGACGCTCCTGAAAACGCAGCAGCCGGCGCCCAGCCGGCGGCGCCTGTCGCAGCCGTGGACGATGTCGAGGTGCTGCACGAGGACGCGCACCTGCTGGCCCTGGTCAAGCCGGCTGGCCTGCTGTCGGTGCCGGGCCGCGGGCCGCAGAACGCCGACTGCCTGAGCACCCGCGCGCAACGGCGCTGGCCCGGTGCATTGATCGTGCACCGGCTCGACCAGGCCACCAGCGGCCTGCTGCTGATGGCGCGCAGCGCCGCCGTGCAGCGCGCGCTCAGCAGCGCCTTTGCCGAGCGCCGCGTGCACAAGCGCTACGAGGCGCTGGTGCACGGCCGGCCCAGCGCCGCCACGGATGCGGACGGCTGGGCCGAGATCGACCTGCCCCTGATCGTCGACTGGCCGAACCGCCCGCGCAGCAAGGTCGACCACGCCAGCGGCAAGCCCAGCCGCACGCGCTGGCGCCTGCTGGCGCACAATGCCGCCACCGACACCGCGCGCCTGGCGCTGGAGCCCGTCACCGGCCGTTCGCACCAGCTGCGCGTGCACCTGCTGGCACTCGGCCACCCCATCGTCGGCGATGCGCTGTACGGCGCCCCCGACACGGCCCCACGGCTGATGCTGCACGCCTGCGCCTTGCGGCTTGAGCATCCGGTGAGCGGACACACTCTCGACCTGCGGAGCGACGTGCCTTTCTAAGCGTTTTCGGCCTGCAGCGCAGGCGGGGCAAGCGCCGGCAGCTATCAAAATTGATTTCTCATGACGCGCGCACCGCTTTCGCTGTGTGGGAGCGGGCTTGCCCGCGATGAGGCGCCTCGCCGCTACCAACGCTTGATCGCGGGCAAGCCCGCTCCTAAAACGCTGTTGGAGACTGGGTGCGACGCAAGCAAGACCGCACCCATCAGCCACCGCGCAGGAACTTGCCTGGCGGCGCGCGACTCGCACCCTGCACCGACCGGAAGCCGCCCATGACCACCCACCCGCGCCCGCCCCTCACCCGCCGCCACGCCGCGGCCGCGCTGCTGGCCGCGCCCTGGGTGTGGCGCGGCGCCATCGCCCAGCCGGCCGAGCGCCTGCGCCCCACGCCGCAGCAGACCGAAGGCCCGTTCTACCCCGTCGAGCTGCCCACCGACAGCGACCACGACCTGCTGCGCAACGGCGCGCAGCGGTACACGCAGGGCACGCCGGCGCAGGTCGAAGGGCGCGTGCTGGACGTCGACGGCCGGCCGGTGAGCGGCGCGCAGGTGGAAATCTGGCAGTGCGACCAGCAGGGCCGCTACCACCATCCGCGCGACGGCGGGCGGGCCGACGCGGCGTTCCAGGGCTTTGGCCGCGTCACCGTGGGCGCCGATGGCGCCTGGCGCTTTCGCACCATCCGCCCCGCGCCCTACAGCGGGCGCACGCCGCACATCCACGTGAAGGTGCGGCTGGGCCGGCACGAGCTGCTGACGACGCAGCTGTACGTCGAAGGCGATCCGGGCAACGCGCGCGACTTCCTGTGGCGCCGGCTCGACGAACCGGGCCGCCGCGCCCTCACCCGCCCCTACTCGCCCGGCCCCGACGGCCTGCACGCCGACTACACGCTGGTGGTGCTGGCCTAACGCCGCTGCGCCGCACGCGCTGGCGCGCCCCGCACAACGCCCTGGCGCCGGTTGCCACAAGGTCGCGGGCTGCTGTCCTACGCCTCGGCCGCGGCGCGCGCTCTACAGTTTGCACGTCGTCAATCTGACTCACGAAACAAAGGACACACCTCATGAAAAACTTCAACCTGCGCAGCATCGGCCTGGCCACTGCCCTGGGCCTGGGCAGCATCGCGCTGATCGGCTGCACCACCACCACCAAGGACAGCCAGGCCACCCCGGCCGTCAGCCGCGCGTCGATGGAGACCTCGGTCAACGAAACCCTGTCGCGCCTGTACAGCACCGTGCCGGGCACGCGTGAAATGGTGTCCAAGGCCGCGGGCGTGCTGGTGTTCCCGGCCGTCGTGGGCGGCTCGTTCGTCGTCGGCGCCGAACACGGCCGCGGCGCGCTGCGCGTGGGCGGCCAGACGGTGAACTACTACAGCACCACCAGCGGCTCCATCGGCTTCCAGGCCGGCGGCCAGTCCAAATCGGTCATCTACGTGTTCAACACGGCCGACGCGCTGCAGAAGTTCCGCGCCAGCAAGGGCTGGACGGCTGATGCCGACGCCACCGTCGCCGTGGGCACCGTGGGCGCCAACGGCCACGTCGACACCAAGACCCTGCAGCAGCCCATCACCAGCTTCACGCTGACCAACGTGGGCCTGGAAGCCGGCGTTTCGGTGGGTGGCAGCAAGATCACGCCGATCTCCCTGCCCTGACCCCCGCCACGGCCACGCGGGGCGCTGTGAACACCGCCCCGCCTGACCCGACCCAGGGTGCTGCATAGATTGCAGCACCCTTTTCTTTTTTCCCTGCAAGACTTCAACGCCATGACCGCCGCCACCACCCGCCACCTGTTCATCCTCACCGGCGCCTCGCGCGGCATGGGCCACGCCATGGCCGGGCAGCTGCTGGCGCCCGGCCACACCGTGCTGACGCTGGCGCGCCGGCCCGACGAGGCGCTGGCCAGCCGCGCCGCCGCCGCGGGTGCCACGCTGACGCAATGGTCCGCCGACCTGGCCGACGCCGCCCCCGTGGCCGCGCGCCTGGCCGACTGGCTGGCCGCGCACGACGGCGCCGCCTTCGCCAGCAGCGCGCTGATCAACAACGCCGGCGTCATCCCCGCCATCGTGCCGCTGCGCGACGCCGCGCCGGCCGATCTGGCCAACGCCCTGCGCGTGGGGCTGGAGGCGCCGATGCAGCTGACCGCCGCCTTTCTGCACGCCACGCGCGCCTGGCCGGGCGTGCGCAAGGTGCTCAACATCTCGTCCGGCCTGGGCCGGCGCGCCATGGCCTCGCAGGCCGCCTACTGCGCGGCCAAGGCGGGCATGGACCACTTCACCCGCTGCCTGGCGCTGGACGAGGCGCTGGTGCCCAACGGTGCCAAGGTGTGCTCGCTGGCGCCGGGCGTGATCGACACCGACATGCAGGTGCAATTGCGCGGCGCCGATGCGGCGGCCTTTCCCGATCGCGGCAGCTTCGAGCAGCTGAAGCGCGGCGGCCAGCTCACCAGCGCGGACGACGCGGCGCGGCGCGTGCTGGCCTACCTGGCGCGCGCCGACTTCGGTGCCGAGCCGGTGGCAGATGTCCGCACGGCGTGATGCGGCTTCGAATCACCAGATACTCCCCATATAGTCAGCCTGCAGCGCCCGTCATTCTGGCGCTGACAACCGATACTCCCCATGATCCTGTAGGAGCGGCGGAAGCCGCGAAGCGCCGCAGCCCCGCTGGCAGCGCCGCCCCTTCGCGCCTGCGGGCTCATTCCATGTCCAGATCGAAACCACATGAATCCCGTCATTCCGGCGCAAGCCGGAACCCAGACGACGCACGTGCGGAACGCATGGATCCCGGCTTTCGCCGGGATGACGATGGTTGACGCCTTGAGGTGAAAACGGAATCACCCAGCCAGCCGCAGCACGGCTCAAACCCCCACGGCCGCCAGCGCCGCCAGCGGCCCGGCCGCCTTCAGCGCGGCCAGCTTGTCGGCCTCCTGCGCGTAGAAGGTGCCGCCGAAGGCCAGCGCGTTGACCGAGACGCCCTCGAAATGCTCGCGGCTGCGCGGCACCAGCAGCAGCCAGCCGTCGGCGATCAGCAGGTTGGAGGGCGGCAGCAGGCCGCTGCCGTTGGGCGCCAGCCCGAGCTGCGCCAGCGCCCGCGTGTAGCCGGCGTGCAGGCTGTCGGCCAACGCCTCGACCGACACGCCCGGCCCGCCGGCGATGCGCACGAAGCAGTGCCGCACGGCCAGTTGCGGGTGCTGCGCCGTGGCCAGCGGCGCCGCGTCGGCCGGCAGGCCGGGCCACCACAGGTCGAGGCTGGCGTTGCCTTCGGCGCGCGGAATCCACTGCAGGTGCTTGTGGCGCTGGCTGGCGCCCGCGGCCGTGCCGCCGTTGTGAAAGCCCAGCCCGCCGGCAGCCACCAGCACGCGCGCCAGCGCGGCGAAGTCGCTGCGGTCCAGCGGTTCGAGTTGCTCGCTGAACGTCTTCGTCGCGATGACGAGGTGGCGCGCCGAGATCGGAAACTTGTTCAGGATCGCCGTGTGCGCATCGCCCAGCGGCCCCACGGTGAGCGCCGGATCGGGCGAGAGAAAAGGGTTGAAGTTCGGATCACGCGGGCCGCCGGGAATCAGCGTGCGCTTGCCCGCCAGCGTAGACACCGAGCGCGCCAGAAAGCGCAGGCCGCCATCGACCAGCTCGGTCTGTTCGGTGACCAGGGGTTGCAGGTCGCCCGAGGCCAGGGCGCCCTGGGCGCGTTCGTCGACCTGTTGCAGGAAATCGCTCGTCATGGGGTGCCCTCGGAAATCGGAACCATGAAACACGGCCGCGGCGCCCACGGGTGGTGTGGCGCCCGGCCCCTTCCGGCGCATCCTACCCAAGCCCGGGGCAGGCCTGCAGGCGCGCGGCCAAAGCCGCGCGGTGCGGCGGGTCAGAACACCTGCGGCACGATCATGCTGTCGGGCACCGGGTGGCGCACGTAGTCCTCGTGGCGCACGCGCGGCGGCAGCACGACTTCGGGGCGCTCCACTTCCTGATACGGCAGTTGGCTCAGCAGGTGCGTGATGCAGTTCAGCCGCGCCTTCTTCTTGTCGTCGGCCGGCACCACCCACCACGGCGCCTCGGGGATGTGCGTGCGCTGCAGCATGTCCTCTTTGGCCTTGGTGTAGTCCTCCCAGCGGCGGCGGCTTTCCAGGTCCATGGGGCTGAGCTTCCACTGCTTCAGCGGGTCGTGGATGCGGCCGAGGAAGCGCAGGTTCTGCTCCTCGTCGCTGATGCTGAACCAGTACTTGATCAGCACGATGCCAGAGCGCACCAGCATCTTCTCGAACTCGGGCACGGTGCGGAAGAACTCCTCCAGCTCGTCGTCGGTGCAAAAGCCCATCACGCGCTCGACGCCGGCGCGGTTGTACCAGCTGCGGTCGAACAGCACCAGCTCGCCACCTGCCGGCAGGTGCGGCACGTAGCGCTGGAAGTACCACTGCGTCTTCTCGCGGTCGTTGGGCGCCGGCAGCGCCACCACGCGGGCCACGCGCGGGTTCAGCCGCTGGGTGATGCGCTTGATCACGCCGCCCTTGCCGGCCGCGTCGCGCCCCTCGAACACGATCACCACCTTGCGCTTGGTGGTGGCCACCCAGTCCTGCAGCTTCACCAGTTCGCCCTGCAGGCGGAACAGCTCGCGGAAATACTGCTGGCGCGCCGCCTTGTAGTCGGCCGAATCGGTCAGCACGCCGGCCACCGCGTCGATGTTGCGGTCTTCCAGCTCCATCTCCAGCTCTTCGTCAAAGCCGTCCAGCAGGTCGCCGCGCAGGCGGCGCATCAGTTCTTCTTCGCTCACGGTCGGTGCTCCAGGCGATTCATCGCAACCCTTCACGATATTCTCAGATTGTGATGATTTGATGACTGTCACATTCGGCGCGGCGCTGTCAGCGGCCCGCAGCCGGATGGCGGCATACTGTGGGGGCAAGACCCTTACAACCCCACCCCGAGAACCAACCAGGAGAACCAAGTCATGGCACGTGAAGTCGTCGTCGTCAGCGGTGTGCGCACCGCCATCGGAACCTTTGGCGGCAGCCTGAAGGACACCCCCACCGTCGATCTGGGCGCGCTCGTCGTCAAGGAGGCGCTGGCGCGCGCTGCCGTCGAGGGCAAGGACGTGGGCCACGTGGTCTTCGGCCACGTCGTCAACACCGAACCGCGCGACATGTACCTGTCGCGCGTGGCGGCCATCAACGGCGGCTGCCCCAAGGAGACGCCGGCCATGAACGTGAACCGCCTGTGCGGCTCGGGCCTGCAGGCCATCGTGTCGGCCAGCCAGGGCATCCTGCTGGGCGACTACGACGTCGCCATCGGCGGCGGCGCCGAGAACATGAGCCGCGCGCCCTATGCCAGCCTGGCCACGCGCTTCGGCGCGCGCATGGGCGACACCAAGATGATCGACATGATGGTCGGCGCGCTGCACGACCCGTTCCACACCATCCACATGGGTGTGACGGCCGAGAACGTGGCGGCCGAGCACGGCATCACGCGCGAGGACCAGGACGCGCTGGCACTGGAAAGCCACCAGCGCGCCGAAAAGGCCTGGGCCGAGGGCCGCTTCAAGGACCAGATCGTCCCCGTGGTCAGCAAGGGCCGCAAGGGCGACGTCACCTTCGACAAGGACGAGCATTTCCGCGCCGGCGCCAAGCTGGAGGACTTCCAGAAGATGAAGCCGGTGTTCGTGAAGGAGAACGGCACCGTCACGGCCGCCAACGCCAGCGGCATCAACGACGCCGCCGCCGCCGTGGTGCTGATGGAAGCCGGCGCCGCCAAGGCGCGCGGTGCCAAGCCGCTGGCCCGCCTGGTGGGCTACGCGCACGCCGGCGTCGAGCCCAAGACCATGGGCATCGGCCCCGTGCCGGCCACGCAGATGCTGTTGAAGAAGCTGGGCATGAAGATCGACCAGATGGACGTGATCGAGGCCAACGAGGCCTTCGCCGCGCAGGCCTGCGCCGTCACCAAGGGCCTGGGCGCCGACCCGGCCAAGGTCAACCCCAACGGCTCGGGCATCTCGCTGGGCCACCCCATCGGCGCCACCGGCGCGCTGATCACCGTGAAGGCGCTGTACGAGTTGCAGCGCATCCAGGGCCAATACGCGCTGGTCACCATGTGCATTGGCGGCGGCCAGGGCATTGCGGCGATCTTCGAGCGCATGTAATCCGCTATCCGGCAGATAGCTGCCCACGCCCGCTGGACCGGCGCCAGCGGGCGTTTTTCATGGTCAACCGCCGCGGCAGGGTCAGCGCCTGCGCAAGACCCCGCAGCGCGCTAACATTGCCCATCCAGTTTCACTTCTTACAGAAAGCCCGCCCCAGATGTTCCGCCCAATCGCCTCTGCCCTGGCCATCGGCCTGATCGCCTCCGCCGCCCACGCCCAGACCTACCCGACCAAGAACATCCGCATGGTCATCCCCTTCCCGCCCGGTGGCGGCACCGACATCCTGGGCCGGCTGGTGGCGCAGAAGCTGACCGAGGCCAACCAGTGGACCATCGTGCCCGATAACAAGGCCGGCGCCGGCGGCACGCTGGGCATCACCGAAGCGGCCAAGGGCAAGCCCGACGGCTACGACATGGTGATGGGCCAGAAGGACAACCTGGTCGTCGGCCCCTGGCTGTACAAGAGCCTGCCGTGGAACCCGGTGAAGGACTTCACGCCCGTGGCGCACGTGGCCTGGTCGCCCGTGATCATCGCCACCAGTATGAACAGCAAATACAAGACGCTGGCCGACGTGGTGGCCGCCGCCAAGGCCGCGCCCGACACCGTGACCTACGGCTCGCCCGGCAACGGCACCACCATCCACCTGGCGGGCGACCAGTTCGAGAAGGCCGCGGGCATCAAGCTGCGCCACGTGCCCTACAAGGGCTCCAACCCGGCGCTGATGGACGCGCTGGCCGGCAACGTGGACCTGCTGGTGTCGTCGGTGCCGTCGGCCATGGCGCAGGTCAAGGCGGGCAAGCTGCGCCCGCTGGCCGTCACCTCGGCCAAGCGCAGCACCAGCCTGCCCGACGTGCCCACCGTGGCCGAAAGCGGCTACGCCGGCTTCGACATGAGCACCTGGTACGGCCTGCTGATGCCGGCCGGTGCGCCCGCCCCCATCGTGGCGCAGATGAACGGCGCGGTGAACAAGCTGCTGGCCACGCCCGAGATGCAGAAGGCCATCCACGACCAGGGCGCCGAGCCGCTGGCGATGACGCCCGAAGCCTTCACCCAGCAGTTGCAGCGCGACTACCAGGGCATGGAGAAGATCGTGCGCGATGCGGGCGTAAAGATTGAGTGACACCCCCCTGAGGCGCTGACGCGCCTTCCCCCCTCTGCTGCGCGAGGGGGGACGCAGCCAGTGCCCGGCGCAGGTCCGGGCACGGCTGCCGCTGGCATGGCCTGCTCCGCTGCCTTTCGATGACGCGTGGAGTGGCTGCTTTTGTGCGGGAGCGGGTTCGCCCGCGATGGGGTGCATCCGCCTGATCCATCGCCACATCGCGGCCAAGGCCGCTCCTTCAGTGGAGCTTTTCTTCCTTATACTCTCCCTATAGATACTCGGTAGCGCCCGCCAGACAAGCGCAAAAACCATATACCCCCTATCATTCTTGAGGCAGCCGCGTGAAACGGCTGAAAAAAACGCCCGCATCTGCGGGCGTTTTTCATGGCGCAGACGGCGCCGCTCAGGTCGAGCTGCGGTCCTTGATCGGGCAGGTGTTCATGCCCAGCAGCGTGTACGCGGGGCAGAAGCGGAACAGGCCGGTGGCCAGCGGGATCACGCCCAGCCAGCCCCACCAGCCCACGGTGCCGGTGACGGCCAGGGCGATCAGCACCAGACCGACGACGATGCGCAGGATGCGGTCGATGCCGCCGACGTTGAGTTTCATAACAAGCTCCTTTGGTTTGCAGGACGAAGAATAACCGTCAGACGAGCGACGGGCGCTGGCGCGACTTGCGCAGCCAGGTCAGCAGCGGCCACGCGAACAGCGTGCCGGCGGCAGCCCAGGCCACGGCGATGCCGATCAGGTTGGCCCAGTCGACCCAGTATTTCATTTCGCCCAGGCCAGACTTGCTCCACAGCGGGGTGACGAAGAAGATCACCACGCCCAGCAGCGCGCCCAGGGCCACGGCCTTGGGCAGGCAGGCGCGCCAGTCGGCGCCGCGGCCGCCGCGCGCCATGGCCAGCAGCACCAGCCACAGCACGGCCAGCGCCAGCAGCCAGGGCCAGATGGACAGGGCCAGTTCCCACACGATGTTCAGCATCAGCCAGATTTCATACATGGTTCGTGTCTCCTTGGTTCAGTGCGTGGTCACACGCGGCCCTTCATGACCGCGATGTAGGCGGGCTTGAGCAGGCGGTACTTCATGAACCAGGCCATGAAGCTCTCCTGCAGCGGCTCGATCATCGGCAGCGAGGGCGTGAGCTTGCCCTCGTAGTCGAACTCGATCAGCATGGCCGAGCCTTCGCGCACGATCATCGGGCACGAGGTGTAGCCGTCGAAGATCTGGTCGGCCGGCTGCCCCGCGATCACGCGCGCCAGGTTGTGCGCCACCAGCGGCGCGCTCTTCTTGACGGTGGCCGCCGTCTTGCCGCGCGGCGTGCCGTTGATGTCGCCCACGCCGAACACGTTGGGGTAGCGCAGGTGCTGCAGCGTGTCCTTGCTCACCTCCAGCCAGCCGCCGCCGGCCATGGGGCCCTGCTTGGCCGACAGGTCGCTGTTCTTCACCACGTCGGGCGCGCGCATGGGCGGCACCACGTGCAGGAAGTCGTAGTCGACGCTGGTGCGCTCGCCCTCGGGCGAGGTGAAGACGGCCTTGCGCGCGCCCAGGTCCACCGCCACCAGCTTCTGCAGGTAGTGGGTGTTGATGCCCAGCGCCTTCCAGCGCGCCAGCACGTTGTCGTTGACGGCCTTGACGCCGAACACGGTGTCGTCGGCCAGCGCGCTGTAGAAGTCCACCTTCGACTGGCCCATGGTGCCGGCCTGGCGCAGGCGGTCGGCGATCATGAAGGTCATCTTCAGCGGCGCGCCGGCGCATTTCAGCGCGCCGGGCGGCAGCGTCATCACGGCCTGGCCGCCCTTGGCGCGGTAGGCGTCCATGGCCTGCCAGGTGGCCAGCGCGGCCTGCGGGCTGGCGTAAACGCTGCCCATGCCGTTCTGGCCGATGGCGGCCACGTCCATGCCTTCGATCTGCGCATAGTCGAGGTGCAGGCCGGTGGCGACGACGAGGTAGTCGTAGCCGATCTTCTGGCCGCTGGTGGTGGTCAGGCTGTTGCTGGCGGGGTCGAACGCGGCCACCATCTCCTGCACCCATTCCACGCCGGCAGGGATGAAGTCGGCGTTGCGGTCGCGCACCTTCTCGATCGGCCACACGCCGCTGGCCACCAGGGTGTAGCCGGGCTGGTAGTTGTGCTCCTGCTTGGCGTCGACGATGGTGATCTTCGCCTGCGGCAGCAGCGCGCGCAGGCGGCTGGCCACGGCAATGCCGCCCAGGCCGCTGCCGGCGATCACGATGTGCGCCTTGCTGTTGCTGGTCTGCGCCTGCGCGACAGGGGCGGCCTGCAGGGCGCCGACGGCGATGGGCGCGGCGCCCATGGCGCGCAGCATGTCGCGGCGGGATGGCGGGCGCGTGGGCCCGCGGTGGGAGCGTTCGGTCATGGTGTCTCCTTGGTGGTGGGTTGATTCAAATCGACTGGCACGGCACGGCCTTCATTGGTAGTGCCTCAGGTAGCGCCGCTCGAAGCTGCGCTTGGCCCAGTGCATCAGGCGGTTGGGCGGCAGCACGATCTGCTGCTGCTCGGTGCGGTAGACCAGCGTGCCCTGGTCGATGGCGTCGATGATGCAGACCAGTTCGACCTTGAAGCCGCGCTCGCCCCGCCCGCCCGCCAGCTCGGCCAGCAGGTTGTGCGCCGCGGCCTCGGCCTGCAGATCGGCCATGTGGGCCTGCTTGGGCATCCAGTCGGGGCCGGGAAAGCTGCCGCTGTCGCCGACCACGTAGACGCGCTCGAAGCCGGCCACGCGGCACTGCGCATCGGCCGCCACCATGCCGCCGGGCGAACGCGGCAGCGCGGAGTGCTCCAGCCAGGCCGGCCCGGTGAGCCCCGGCATGAACAGGATCAGATCGGCCGCGAACTCGCCGCCCTCGGTGACCACCTTGTCGGCCTCGAAGCGCAGCATCTTGTGGCCCAGGTGCGTCTCGATGCCCTGGCGCTGCATGCGCGCCAGCAGTTGCGCCACCGTCTTCTCGCCCAGGCGGATGCCGGGCTTGGGCGAGGGGTTGAAGAACACCAGCTTGAACTGCTCGCGCCGGCCCTCGCGGCGCAACTGGCGCTCGATGCCAAACAGGAACTCGAACATCGGCCCACCGCGCACGGCGCTTGGCTCGTGGGGGTTGGCGCCGAAGCCGATGGCGATGGTGCCGCCGTCCATGGCGCGCAAACGGTCGCGCACGCGCTCGGCGGCGTCGATGCCTTCGCAGGGCACGACGGCGTGCTCGATGCCCGGCAGCTTGCGGATGAAGCGCGCACCGCTGGCAATGACCAGCGCGTGGTTGGCCACATCGCCCGCCGTGGTGTGCACCACGCGCCCGTCATCCGACAGGCCGGTGACGCTGGCCTGATGGTGCTGCACGTTCATGCGCTGGAAGAAGTTGCCCAGCGGCACCACCAGGTCGGCGCGCGTGCGCAGGCCGCTGGGAATCCAGATGGTGCCCGGCAGGTAATGCAGTTCTGCACGCGGGCCGATCATCGTGATCGGATCGGTGCAGCCGCCCGCGCGCAGCGCGCGCACGGTGGACAGCGCACCGAAGCCGGTGCCGAGCACGACGATGGGGGCGTGGGTGGCGGCGGTCATTTGCGGTCCTTGCGCGGCGCACGCGCGGGGGTGGCTGCCGGCACGACGGCAGCGGGCGGCGCTGGCGGCGCCGCCGCTGGCACGGGTGCCAGCGCAGCGCTGAGCTTCGCCATCAGGGGCTCGTCCAGCCGGTCGGCCAGCGCGGCCAGGCGCAGGCGCTGCTGCATCTGCCCGGTGCGCGCCTCGGCCAGCGCCAGCGTGGCGCGGGCATGGTCGTTCTCGGCGTTCAGCACGTCCATCAGCGTGCGGTCGCCCAGCTCGCGTCCTGTGCGGGTGGCGTCGAGCCGCGCGGCGCTGGCCTTCAGGCCGTCCTGCAGTGCGGCCACGCGGGCCTCGCCCGCCTGCCAACCCAGCCAGGCAGCGCGCACCTGCTCGGCCACCTGCTCGCGGGCCTGTTCCAGCTGTGCCTGGGCCTTGTCCAGCAGGCGTGCGCCTTCGCTGGCCTGGGCGCGGCTCATGCCGCCGTCGTACAGGGGGATGTTGACCTGCACGCCGACCATGGCATTGGCGTTGCGGTTGCTGGCCGAGCCGAATTCGCCCCGGCCGCCCAGCCGGTCGAAGCCGGCCTGTGCGACCAAGTCCACCGACACGCTGTCGCCTGCGCGGCGCTTGCGCAGTTCCTGCTCGGCCATGCGCACACCATGCGCGGCCAGCTGCACCTGCGGGTTGGCCGCCTGCGCGGCGTCGATCCAGGCTTGCAGCGATTCGCCCAGTGCCTGGGTTTGCGCGGGCAGTTGCGCCACGGGCAGCGGCAGGCCGGTGCTGTCGGCCAGCGACTGGCGCGTCAGGTCGCGCTGCAGGCGCGCCGCCTCGACCTGCGCACGCACGCCGGCGAGAGCCGCATCGGCCTCATGCGTGTCGGTCACGGGCACGTCGCCCAGTTCAAAACGGTCGTGCGCCTCGGTGGTGGCGCGCGCCACCGATTCGGCCTGGCGCTCGGTCACGCGCAACTGCTCCTGCGCCACGGCCAGGGCGAAGTAGCGCTCGGCGGTGCGCAGCAACAGCTCGTTGCGGGCGGCGCGCCAGGCGGTGTCGCCCATCTCGGCGCCCAGTTCCAGCTGTGCGCGGGCAGCCTCGCGGCCACGGTTGACCAGCGGCTGCTGCGCGATCAGGTTGGCGCGCGTGGCCAGCCCGGCATGCACCGAGGTGGCGAAGTCCACGCCCTCGGACGTGCCGAAGCCGGGCGCCGAGAACTGCGCGCCCTTCATGCGCGTGTCGCTGGCGCCCAGGCCGGCGCCCAGGCCCAGCATCACGTTGGGGCGCCACAGCGCCTCGGCCTGTTCGCGCTTGGTCTGCGCCGCCGCGTGCTCGGCACGGGCCACGGCCAGCGTGCGGTCGTGCTGCTCGGCAGCGCGCCACACGGTGAGCAGGTCCTGCGCGGTGGCGGGCAGCGCGCCCAGCCCCAGCAGGCCGATGCCCAGACCATGGCGCAACCAGGCGCGGCGCATGCTCATGTGGCCTTCTCGCCGCCGAACTCCTCGTAGGCGGCAATGGCCGCGGCGGCGTACATCAGCGACGGGCCGCCACCCATGTAGACGCACATACCCAGCATCTCATCCAGTTCGGCGCGTGTGGCGCCCAGCTTGACCAGCGCCTTGGCGTGGTAGCCCACGCACGGGTCGCAGCGCGCGGCCACCGACAGCGCCATGGCGATCAGTTCCTTGGTTTTGGCGTCCAGCACGCCGTCCTTGCCGGCAGCGCCCGCCATGGCGTTGAAGCCCTGCATGACATCGGGGATGCCCTTGCGCAGCTTGGCGGTGTTGGCGGATACGGAAGCGATCAGTTCCTTGTAGTTTTCAACCATGGGTTTCTCCTTGAATCAAGATGCACGGGCGCCGATCTTGCGCATGATGGTTTCCATCAGGCACCAGTTGGTGATGCCACTTTGCAGGAAGTTGGCGCCGACGAAGGCGGTGAACCACAGCCAGTTCGTCGAATGGAAGATGGGGCTGCTGGGCACGCCCAGCGCCAGCGAAAGCAGGATGAAGGTACCGCCGATGAGGCGGGTAAGTTGCCACGATGTCATTCTGTTTGCTCCTTTTCAAGTAGCTGCTTGCGCAGGCGGGACGGGCGCTGGAGCCTGATTTGACTCATGACTCCGGCAGTAGGCGACGTAGTAGAGGATGGGGATGACCACCAGCGTGAGCACGGTGGACACCAGGATGCCGAAGATCAGCGCAATGGCCAGGCCGTTGAAGATCGGGTCGTCGAGGATGAACAGCGCGCCGATCATGGCGGCCAGCGCGGTCAGCGCAATCGGCTGGGCGCGCGTGATGGCGCTCTGCACGATGGCGCGCTTGAAACTTATCCCCCCACGCTCCCCCGCTGCGCGTGGTGCGCTGCCCCCCGAGGGGGCTGCTTCGGCTTGGGAGCGGCCCCGCGCCGAATCGGGCACGCCCTCGGCGAGCTGCAGGTGGATGAAGTCGACCAGCAGGATCGAGTTGCGCACGATGATGCCGGCCAGCGCGATCATGCCGATCATGCTGGTGGCGGTGAACTGCGCGCCCAGCAGCGCGTGCCCCGGCATGACGCCGATGACGGTGAGCGGAATCGGCGCCATGATGATCAGCGGCATGAGGTACGAGCCGAAGTGCGCCACCACCAGCAGGTAGATCAGGATCAGGCCGACGGCGTAGGCGGCGCCCATGTCGCGGAAGGTCTCGTAGGTGATCTGCCACTCGCCGTCCCACTTGAGCGCGTAGCCGGCGTAGGGGTTGGAGGGCTGCTGGATGAAGTACTCGTCGATCGGGCCGCCATCGGGGCCTTGGAGTTCGGCAATCTTCGAGCGCATCTGGAACATGCCGTAGAGCGGGCTGTCCATGTCGCCCTTCTTGGTGCCCGCCATGTCACCGACGACGAAGACGACCGGCAGCAGGTCCTTGCGGTAGATCGGCTGCTCGCGCACCGTGTCGCTCACCGTCACCAGCTCGCGGATTGGCACCGCCGCGCCGCTCTGGCTGCGCACCGTCAGTTGCAGCAGCGCATCCAGGCTGCCATGCAGCTCGGGCGGCAGCTGAATCAGCGCCGGCACGGCGTAGCGGCTGGCATCGTGCAGGTAGGTGGCGGCGTCGCCCGACAGGCCCATGCGCAGCGTGCTGGCGATGGCCTGCTGCGTCACGCCCAGTTGCGCGGCCTTGGTGCGGTCGACCAGCAGCAGCGTCTTGGGCGCGGCGGTGATGGTGGAATCGTCCACATCGACCACGCCCGGCGTGGCCTCGAACACCGCGCGCACGGCCTTGGCCACGTCGCGACGGCCCGCCTCCTCCGGCCCGTAGATTTCGGCCACGATGGGTGCCAGCACCGGCGGGCCGGGCGGCACTTCGACCACCTTCACGTTGGCGCCGAAGCGGCGGCCGATCTCGTGCAGCGCGGGGCGCACGCGCATGGCGATCAGGTGGCTCTGGTCCTTGCGGTGCGCCTTGTCCACCAGGTTGACCTGGATGTCGCCCACTTCGCCGCCGGCGCGCAGGTCGTACTGGCGCACCAGGCCGTTGAAGTTGATGGGCGAGGCGGTACCGGCATAGGCCTGGTAGTTCAATACCTCGGGGACGGTGGCCAGATGAGCGCCAAGCGCTCTCAAAACAGCAGCATTCTTCTCGACCGGCGTGCCCGCGGGCATGTCGACGATGACCTGGAACTCGCTCTTGTTGTCGAACGGCAGCATCTTCAGCACCACCAGCCCGACCACCGGCAGCGCCACCGACAGCGCGATCAGGCCCGCCACCACCAGCCCCAGCAGGCCGCGGTTTCGGCCACCGCGCCGGTCGTCGAGCAGTGGGCGGAAGATGCGCTCGAACAGCGGCGCCAATCGGCCCGCCAATCCGTGCCCAGCCGCCTTGCCGTCGTCGTGCTGGTGCGTCGCCTTCATCCACAGCCGCGCCAGCCAGGGCGTGACGACGAAGGCGATGATCAGCGATAGCACCATGCCCAGGCTGGCGTTGATGGGGATGGGGCTCATGTACGGCCCCATCAGCCCGCTGACGAAGGCCATGGGCAGCAGCGCGGCGATGACGGTGAAGGTGGCCAGAATGGTCGGGCCACCCACTTCATCGACCGCGCCGGGGATGATCTCGCGCAAGCTGCGCCCCGGGAACAGTTGCTGGTGGCGGTGGATGTTCTCGACCACCACGATGGCATCGTCCACCAGGATGCCGATGGAGAAGATCAGCGCGAACAGCGACACCCGGTTGAGCGTGAAGCCCCAGGCCCATGATGCGAACAGCGTCACCGTCAGCGTCAGGATCACCGCCGTGCCGACGATGGCGGCCTCGCGCCGGCCGAGGGCGAAGAACACCAGCGCCACCACCGCGAAGGTGGCGAACAGCAGCTTCTTGATCAGCGTGGTGGCCTTGTCGTTGGCGGTCTCGCCGTAGTTGCGCGTGGTGCTGACCTGCACATCATGGGGAATCACCGTATCGTGCAGCTCGCTCACGCGCTGCATCACCGCATTGGCCACGTCGATGGCGTTCTCGCCCGGCTTCTTGGTGATGGCGAGCGTGACGGCGGGCGTTTCAACCGCGCGCGCTTCACCTTCGCCGCGCTGCACCTGGCCGTGCCACACGTAGCGTTCGGCCGGGGGCGCGCCTTCGCGCACGCTGGCGACTTCGCGCAGATAGACCGGCTTGCGGCCGCGACTGGCCAGCACCAGTTCGGCCACGTCCTGGGCGCTGTGCAGGTAGGGGCCGGTCTCGATGGCGATGGCCTGGTTGCCCTGCAGCACGTCACCCACCGGCAGGCCCATGTTGGCCGACTGCAGAGCGCCGCGCACCTCGTGGAGCGTCAGGCCGACAGCGGCCAGGCGCGTGGGATCGACCTCGACCATCACCGCGCGGCCGGGGCCGCCCACGGTCTTCACCTCGCGCGTGCCGGGCACGCGCTTGATCTCGGCCTCGACGCTGCGCGCCACGCGCTCCAGGTCGAAGGCGCCGGTATCGGCGCGCGTGCTGTGCAGCGTCAGCGCGACGATGGGCACGTCGTCAACGCCCTTCGGCTTGATGATGGGTTGCAGCACGCCCAGGCCCTTGGGCAGCCAGTCGGCGTTGGCGCCCACGGTGTCGTACAGCCGCACCACCGCCGCCTGGCGCGGCACGCCGACCTTGAACTGCACCGTGACCACCGCCACGCCCGGACGCGACATGCTCATCACATGCTCCACGCCCGTCATCTGCGACAGCACCTGCTCGGCCGGCGTGGCCACCATGGCCTCCACGTCCTTCGCGCTCGCGCCGGGGAACGGCACGATCACGTTGGCCATGGTCACGTCGATCTGGGGCTCTTCCTCGCGCGGCGTCACCAACACGGCGAACAGGCCGAGCAGAAAGGCGACCAGCGCCAGCAGCGGCGTGATCTGCGCGCTCTGGAAGTAGGCCGCGATGCGGCCCGAAATGCCCATGCGATGTTCCTGCATGTCAGTAGCCCTCGGCACCGCAAGTCATGACCGTCCCTGACGGCGCACGACCTCGGCCTGCGGCCGTCGATGACGCGCCCTGCGGGCGCATGACCCAAGATGAGTCATGGCGCGCCAGCGCCGTCATCAATGGCGAAGCCGAAATCATTGAGCGAAGCGAAGTCATGGAATCAACGCCCCCCGGCCACAACGCGCGTGGCTGCCTGCGGGTCGGTGATCAGCTGCTCGCCCGCGTCCAGGCCCGACAGCACCTCGACCTGATCGCCCTGCACCGGGCCCAGGCGCAGCTGGCGCAGTTGCGGGCGCTTGTCGGCGCCCATCACGTAGACCGCCGTCACCTCGGCGCGGCGCACCACGGCCGAGGCCGGCACGAACAGGCGCTTGGCCGCCGCCGCATCGACGGCCGCGCCAGCCAGTTGCAGCCTTGCAAACTGGCCCGGCGCCGCCGCCGTGCCCGCCGGCAGATCGACGCGCACCTGCTGCGTCAGCGATTGCGGATCGACCGTGGGCAGCACCTGCACGCGGGCCGGCGCCACCGCGGCATCGCTGCCCGACAGCAGCACCTGCGCGCCGCTGGCGCCGCCCTGGAGGGCACTGGCCGGCACGTGCGCCGTCACGCGCAGCGCGCCGGGGTCGTACACCGTCATCAAGGGGCGGCCCGGCATGGCCATGTCGCCGCGCTCCACGGTGAGCTGCGCCACGATGCCGTCGAACGGCGCGCGCACCACGTGAAAGCCGGTCTGCGTGCGCGCCGCGCTGGCCTGCGCCGACTGCGCGTTGACCTGCGCCTGGGCGGCGCGATACTGGCTCTCGGCCTGTTCCAGCGCGCCCTTGCTGATGTAGTTCTTCTGCGCCAGCGCGCGCTTGCGGGCCAGCTCGGTGGCGGCCACATCCAGCGCGGCGCGGGCCGCGGCCACCTGCGCACTGCTGGCGGCGGCGCTCTGCTCGGCAGCGCGCGCGTCGATGCGCAGCAGCACCTGGCCGGCACGCACCGCATCGCCGGCGCGCACGTTCAACTCCAGCACGCTGCCGGGCACCTGCGCGGCGATGACGGCCTGGCGCAATGCCTCGACTTGGCCGTCGTAGGTGGCCATCTGCGCCCGCTGGGCAGACTGCACCGCCACCACCGGCAACTCGGCCGACTGCGCCTGCCCGGCCAGCACCGACAGGGCGAGCGCCAGGCCCACCGCGCGCAGCGGCGTCGCGGCGGAACGATGACCGAGGGCTAACACGAAGCACTTGCTTTTCAGGTTCATTGCGTTATTATTTGCGCAATCATGCAAATACGCAATAGCGTAACCACAGGTTTCCCTCAGGCACCCGCTAGACTGCCGTCCAGCCCTGCTGTACCGGAGTGCCCGTTCGTGAACACCCTGAACCAACTGCCCCCTGCCGCCCTGGAGCACGTGGCGCGCTATTTCCGCACGCTGTCGGAGCCGACGCGGCTGCGCATCCTCAACGTGCTGGGCACGGGCGAGATGAGCGTGGGCGACATCGCCGTGCAGGTGGATTCGAGCATCGCCAACGTGTCGCGCCACCTGACGCAGATGGCGCAGTACGGCCTGGTGGCGCGCGAGCACCGGGGCAACAGCGTGCTCTACCGCATTGCCGATCCGGCCGTGCACGAGTTGTGCGATCTGGTGTGCGGCAGCATCGGGCGCCGGCTGGAGGCCACGGTGGCCGAGCGCGCCGCCTTCAACCCGGCGCCGGCCAAGGCGGCGGGCGGGCGGCCAGCGCGCCGCTGAACGCGCTGCTCGGCGCCCAGGTCAAAGGGCCGCTGATTTCAAGCCAAATCAGGCTGCAGCGCCCGCCACACAAGCGCTGACAGCTATCTATTCAGAAGCAAGTCCAAGCGCGCCGCTCATTCCATTTCCCATTCAATGCGTCCATCACCGTCATCCCGGCGAAGGCCGGGATCCATGTTTCTCCGCACACGCCGTCTGGATTCCGGCTTGCGCCGGAATGACGAGCTATGGCAGCTTTGATCTGGAATTGGAATCAATCGGCGCCGCGCACCACCAGCGTATTGATCCTGGTGTGCGACAGCACGCTTTGCGCCACGCTGCCCAGCACCAGCTTCTCCAGCCCGCGGCGGCCGTGCGAGCCCATCACGATCAGGTCGGCGCCCGCGGCGTCGGCAGCTTCCAGCACGCCGCGCCACACGGCGTGCGATTCGACCACCTTGGTCTCGGCATCGACGCCCGCCTGCTTCAGGCGCGCGGCGGCATTCTCGATGGCGGCACCGGCCTCGGCCTTGGCAGCGTTCAGGTACTGGTCCTGCCCGTAGGCGAAGTCGGCGCCGACGCCGGTGAACGGGTACGGGTCGATGACGAAGATGGCCGTCACCTGGGCGCCGAACGCCTTGGCCAGGCCGGCCGCCTTGTCGATGGCCGCCAGCGACGTGTCGGAACCGTCGACGGGCACCAGGATGTGCTTGAACATGCGTCGCTCCTTGCGCGTCAGTGAAGATTCATTCTCAGGGGGCACCTTGCCGCGCGGTTTGATGCGCGTCAAGCGCAGGGGTCAAGAAAGCCGCCGGCGCGCAGTGTCACCACCAGCGTGTCGCGGTGGCCGTGGCCGCCTTCCTCGGCGGGCTGGATCGGCGTCGATTCGTGGATCACGCGCGCGTCCTGCAGCAGCAGCACCGACCAGGGTTCTTCCAGCGTGAAGCGCTGGCCCTTGGGGCCGTCGAGTTCGAACACGCGCGTTTCGCCACCCTTGATGGCGTGGCGCGCGACCAGGAACACCGCCACCAGATCGACGCCATCGCGGTGCGCGCCCTCGGGCGTGGGGCGGCCGATGCCATCGGTGGTGTCGATGCGGAACTGGTGCGTTTCGACAAACCAGGGCTGCGCACCGTGCAATGCGTCGGCCACGTCAGCCAACCACGCCAGCAACAGCACCCAGTCGGGCCGCGATTGGGTGGCTGGCAAGACGGGCTCGAACCAACGTTCCATGCCCCCATGCAGCGCGTTGTAGTCCAGCGGCTGCCAGTGCGGCCGATAAGGCACATCGCGCACCTCCCCACCCTGCACGACGAACGAGGCATGCCGGCGCTGGCGGTAGCGGCCGCCGTCCTTCAGGTACTCGTCGGGGGCAAGCTGGTCCCAGTCAGGCGCCAGCGCCGCCAGGCCGGTGGCACCGGCGCCCGACAGCGCACGCACGGCCGTCGCCGGCAACACGGCAAAGCCGCGCTGCGCCAGATCGCGCAGGTACTGGTCGGGGGTAGAGAACGGCGGCAGGAACATGACGGTGGCGCGCGGGGCAAAGCCGTGAGCATAGTCCTCTGCCGCGACACCCTTTCCGCCTGACCTGCGTCAAGGTCGCAGTCAGGGCCAGCCGATAGGCTCGCCGCAACCTCTGGAGAACACCCCGATGCCCACCCTGCTCTGGTCCGACGAACTCGCCCTTGGCGTGGCCGCAATGGACGCCACCCACCAGGAATTCGTCACCCTGCTGGCCGACGTGGAAGCCGCCGACGACGCTGGCGTGCTGGCGGCCTGGCACGCGCTGGTCGAGCACACGCAGCAGCACTTCGACGCCGAAGACCGCTACATGCTGGCCACCCGCTTTGCCGCCGGCAACTGCCACACCACGCACCACAGGATGGTGCTGGACGTGCTGCGCCAGGGCCTGGCCCTGGGCCAGGCGGGCGATCTGGCGCCGATACGGCAGATGGCGCAGGAGCTGGCCGTGTAGTTCCCCCAGCACGCCGACAGCATGGACGCGGCGCTGGCCATGCACCTGCAGCGCGTCGGCTTCGACCCGGCCACCGGCACCATGGCCCACGCCGACGCCCTGCCGGCCGAGGCGATCCACGGCTGTGGCGGCGTGACCTGCACGCCGCAGGACGCGACCGACCGCGAAGCCACCGCCGCCTGAGCCCGACAGCGCGCCGCCCACGCCGCGCGCCCCGCCATGCCCGCCCCCGAATCGCTGGCCCACCGCCCCTACGAGGACGTGCAGGGCCTGCTCACCGGCACGCTGTTCATCGCGCTCGGCACGCTGATGTTCAGCCAGGCCAAGCTGCTGACCGGCGGCACCGCCGGCATTGCGCTGCTCATCAGCTACCTCACCGGCTGGCCGTTCGGCCCGGTGTTCTTCGCCGTCAACCTGCCGTTCTACCTGTTCGCCTGGAAGCAGATGGGCAAGGGCTTCACCCTGCGCACCGCGGCGGCGGTGAGCCTGATGTCGCTGTTCGCCTGGGCCTTGCCCTGGGGCCTGGCGTTCGAGCGCCTGTCGCCCGCGCTGGCCGCGGTGCTGGGCGGGCTGCTGGTGGGCGCGGGGCTGCTGATGCTGTTCCGGCACCGCGCCAGCCTGGGCGGCATCAACGTCGTCGCCCTGTTCCTGCAGGAGCGCCTGGGCTGGCGCGCCGGGCAGGTGCAGATGGTGCTGGACGTGCTGATCCTGCTGGCGGCGTTCGGCGTGACCGACGCGTGGCGCGTGGCGCTGTCGGTGCTGGGCGCCGTGGTGCTGAACCTGGCGCTGGCGATCAACCACCGGCCGGGGAGGTACATGGCGGTGTAGCGGGGGAAACCTTTGTGCTTTTGTTTTGATAGTGGCTTGCGCTTGATCTGCAAGGATTTCAAGAGAAAATATTCTGAACTCAGCTTTAAACGGGCGCAGGCAGCTATCTTTTTTGAGCTGGGTGGCCCTCACCCCAGCCCTCTCCCGCCCGCGGGAGAGGGAGTAAAACAGCACGCCGCGCGAAGCAGCGGCCTGACCCAGCCAAGGCCGAGCGCAGCGATGGCCCGAGTGGACTTCCCCTCCCCTCTGGCCGTGCCGAGAAGCGCAGGGCGTGGGGCGGGCGCGGCAGCGCAGCATGCCGCGCTTCGTGCTCTGACTCGCTGCGGTTGTCTGAGCGAAGTGAACGCAGTGAACGAAGCGAGTTCCGCAGCGCCGCCCCGCGACCGAGCATCGCAGGTTGCCCGCAGCGAAGCGAAGGGACACGGCCAGTGGGGTCGCCTTTTTCTTTGGTTACTTTCTTTTTGGCGAGACAAGAAGAAGTGACTGCGCCGCCGGGCGCACATCCCGGCCAACAGCGCCACCAACACCCCAGTAAAGCGCGACAATCCCCGAACGGCTCCCGCAGGAACCCCTTCTCCGCATGGAACTGCTCGCCCCCCTCCTCGTCTTCACCGCCCTCGCCATCGCCCTAAGCTTCAAGCCCTGGCGCCTGCTGGCGAACACCGCGCTGATCTCGCCCCTGCTGGCCGCGCTCGTCATCACCCCCTGGCTGTGGGCGCTGCCCTGGCTGCACCGCATGCCCATCCAGCTGCAGCTGTCGGGCGCCTGCCTCATCGGCCTGGTGCTCGGCTGGCCGCTGGCCGTGCCGGTGCTGTGCATCGTGGCACTCACCACCGGGCTCATCGCCCCCGTGCCCTGGCAGCAGCAGATCGACATGGCGCTGTGGCTGGGCATCGTGCCCGCCACGCTGTCCTTCCTGCTGGGCATGGCGCTGCGCCGCTGGGTGTGGAAGAACCTGTTCGTCTACATCCTGGGCCGCGCCTTCCTGGGCACCGCCATCTGCCTGTTCGTCAGCGGCGCGCTGGCGCAATGGTCGGGCCAGATACTGACCGTGACCGTGGAGCCCGACCTGGCCATGGTGGCGCGCTGGCTGCTGGCCTGGGGCGATGCGGTGGTGACCGGCATGATGGTGGCGGTGTTCGTCGCCTTCCGGCCGCAGTGGCTGGCCACCTGGTCCGACAGCCTCTACGTGCCGCCACCGGTGAAATGAACACCCCCTGAGCCGCTGCGCGCCTTCCCCCTGAAAGGGGGACAACGCCAGCGGCCGAGCCAAGCCCGCTCCACGGCGTTCCCGCATGGCCTGCTCCGCGGCCATCGGTTCAGCTATAGGTGCTGAGGCCCTGAACGCCAACATCGCCACCGCGCAGGTGACGCGGGCACAATGGCGCCCGACCATGACCACACGCCCCCGCTTCCACCCGCTGCGCCCGCTGCTCACCGGCATGCTGGCGCTGCTGCCGCTGACGGCGACGCTGGTGCTGCTGTTCTGGGCCCTGCAGCTGGTGGCGCAGTGGCTCGGGCCGGGCAGCACCTTCGGCACGCTGCTAACGCGCATCGGCCTGGGCGTGGCGGCCCATTCGCCGCTGCTGGGTTACCTGATGGGCGTGCTGCTGCTGCTGACGCTGGTGTACGGCACCGGCCTGCTGGTCGAGGCCGGTCTGCAGCGCGGGCTCGACCGCATGGTCAAGGCGCTGATGCAGCGCATTCCGGTGGTGCGCACGGTGTACGACGTGGCGCACCGGCTGGTGGGCCTGCTCAGCACGCCGAAGGACGAGGGCCTGAAGTCGATGAGCCCGGTGTGGCTGTACTTCGGCGGCCCCCCGGCCGAGGGCGAGGCCGCCAGCAGCACGGTGGTGCTGGGCCTGCTGACCACGCAAGCGCCGGTGATGCTGGGCGGCCAGCCGTTTCACGGCGTGCTGGTGCCCACAGCGCCGGTGCCGGTGGGCGGTGGCCTGCTGTTCGTGCCGGCGGCCTGGGTGGTGCCGGCCGACGTGGGCATCGAGGGCGTGACCAGCATCTACGTGTCGATGGGTGTCACGGCCGGCGAATACCTGGGCGGCACGCGGCCCCCGCGCCGCAGCACATAGCCCCTGACCCGCTGCGAACATTGAGCCGGATCAAGACACGCCGGTACCATACAGGCCACACTCGCCGCATGGCTATTCGCTTGAAAGGAAAACAACGATGAAACTCTGGCAAGACCTCTTCGGCACCGACTATGGCCTCATGAGCATCGCCGGCATCATCTTCATGATCTTCATGGGGATCTGGTTCGTGCGTTTCTTCATCCGCAAGGCGTCCGAGCCGCCGCGCGACCAGTAAGCAGCTTTTGGGCCGCCAGCGCAATCTGGGTCTGCGCTGGCAGCTATCAAAACTACATCACGCCAGTCTTCGCCTCGGCCTCCTGCAGGCTGCGCCACATCACCTTGCCCGAGCCGCTCTTGGGCAGTGCGTCGGCAAACTCCACCACGCGTGGCACCTTGTACACCGCCATGTGGTCGCGGCACCAGTCGATGATCTCCTGCTCGCTCACCTGGCCCTGGTGGCTGGGCCGCAGCACCACCACCGCCTTCACCGATTCGCCGCGATAAGCGTCCTTGGTGGCGATGATGCAGGCCTCCTGGATCGCCGGGTGCTTGAACATCAGCGCCTCCACCTCGGCCGGCCACACCTTGAAGCCGCTGGCGTTGATCATGCGCTTGAGGCGGTCGGTGATGAAGAAGTAGCCGTCCTCGTCCACCCGGCCCAGGTCGCCCGAGCGGAAGAAGCGCTTGCCGTCCAGCTCGAAGAACGCGGCCTCGGTGGCCTCGGGCCGCTTCCAGTAGCCCTGGAACACTTCCGGCCCGTGGATCACGATCTCGCCCTGCTCGCCCTGCGGCACTTCCTTCAGAGTTTCCGGGTCGACCACGCGCGCGTCGGTGCTCATGAACGGGATACCCAGGCACTGCTGCTTGGTGTGGTCCACCGGGTTCTGGTGCGAAGGCGCGGCGGTCTCGGTCAGGCCGTAGCCCTCGGCGTAGCGCAGGCCGTAGGCGTCGAACAGGCGCTGCGCCACCGCCTGCGGCATGGCCGCACCGCCGCCGCTGATGGTCTTCAGGCTGGTCAGGTCGAAGCTGGCGAAGTTGGGGCTGGCCAGCAGGTCGATGATCATGGTGGGGATGTTGGTGAAGTTGGTCACCTTCCAGCGCGAGATCAGGCGCCCGGCCAGTTCGCGGTCCCAGCGCGGCATCAGGATCATGGTGGCACCCGCATACACCGAGGCGTGCATCACCGCCACCATGCCGGTGATGTGGAACATCGGCACCACCACCAGGCCCACGGTTTCGGCGGTGGCCACGCTCCACAGCGCGCAGGCCACGGCGTTGTGCATGATCGAGGCGTGCGTGTGCATGCAGCCCTTGGGCAGGCCGGTGGTGCCGCTGGTGTAGGGCAGCACGCTCAGGTCCTGCGGGCCGGCGGTGGCCTCGGCCAGCGGGCCGTCGAAGGCCAGCGCATCCTTCCACGCATGCACCTGGCCGCCGGCCAGCGCCGGCAGCGCGTGGTGCGTCAGCAGCCAGTCGCGCCAGGTTTCGGGCGGGGCGTCGTTGCCTTCCACGTTGCCGTCGAAGGCGTCGGTGAACTGGGTGACGATCAGGTGCTGCAGGCGCTGGCCTTCGGGCAGCGCGTCGCTGGCGCGGGCCAGCTCGCCGGCCAGGTCGGCGGTGGTGATGGCCACCTTGGCGTCCGGGTCGGTGATGTAGTGCTTCAGCTCCTCGGCGCGGTTCATCGGGTTCACCGGCACCACCACCGCGTCGGCGCGCAGGATGGCGAAGTGCGCCACCACCAGCTGCGGCGAGTTCTGCATGTTCAGCACCACACGGTCGCCCTTTTGCACACCCAGCGATTGCAGGTAGGCCGCCAGGCGCTCGGCGGCGGCCTTCAGCTGCGCCCAGGTCATCACCGTGCCGAAGAACACGATGGCCGGCTTGTCGGGGTAGCGCAGCGCGCTGATGGCCAGGTTCTGCCACAGCGAGGTGGCGGGCGGGGTGATGGCGTGCGGCAGGCGGGGCGGCCAGAACTTGTGGTGCGGGCGCATGGGCGAAAGGTCTCCTTTGAATCTGTGGATTCAATCCTAGCGCGGGCACCGCGGGGGGCGATACGCTGCTTTGTCGCGGCGGCGACGCGGGCACGCGCCAGCCAGCGCACGCAGGCGCGCAGGGCCCTGCCGAAGCGCCATGAAAAAAGCGCCTGCCCCACCGGGGTTCAGGCGCTTTTTCAAGCCTTTTCGGCCTTCAGCCGGCGCCAGTCAAGCGCCGGCAGCTATCGAATCAAAAGCAAGCCGCGGAGCCATCAGGCCAGCTTGCAGCCGGCACCCGAATCCTCCAGCGCCTTGGCGGCCACGCCGATGATGCGGTTCTCGCCGTTGGCCACGGTGCGCAGGTAGATGTCCTGCACCGGGTTGTGCGCCTTGCCCATGCGCCACTGGCCGCGCGGGCTGTCGATGACGGCCGCCTCCATGGCACCGTAGAGCTGCTCGCGCTTGCCCGTGTCGCCCTGTACCGCCTCCAGGCCTTGGCGCAGCAGCAGGCCGCTGTCGTAGCCCTGCATGGCGTACACGTCGGGCTCGCTGCGGAAGGTGCGCGAATAGGTGTAGCGGAACTCGCCATTGCGCACCGACGGCAGCAGGTTGCTGTAGTGCAGCGTGGTCAAGATGCCTTCGGCCGCGGTGCCGGTGTCGCCCAGCACGCCCTCGGTCAGAAAGCCCGAGCCGTACAGCGGAATGCGGTGGCGCAACCCGGCCTTCTCGTAGTCCTGCATGAACTTGACCGCACCGCCGCCGGCGAAGAAGCAGGCAACGGCGTCGGGCTTGAGCTGCGCGATCTCGGCCAGCACGGCGCTGAAGTCGGTGCTGGGGAACGGCACCTTCAGCTCCTTCACGATGCTGCCGCCGGCCTTGACGTAGCCCTCGCGGAAGCCCTCCAGCGAGTCGGCGCCGGCCGGATAGTCCCACGTGACCCACACGGCGCGGCGCGCCTTGCGCTCGATCATGGCCTGGCCCAGCGCCACCGTGGGCTGCCCCATCGTGAACGAGGTGCGGAACACGTTGGGCAGGCAGGCGTTGCGCGTCACCGCGTGCACGCCGGCGTTGGGGATGATGCTGAGCGTGCCGCTCTCGGCCACCACCTTCTGGATCGCCATCTGCACGCCCGAGTGCACGGTGCCGACGATGACATCCACCTTGTCCTGCTGCACCAGGCGGCGCGCGTTGGCATCGGCCTTCTTGGGTTCGGATTCGTCGTCCAGCTTGATCCACTCCACCTCGCGCCCGGCCAGGCGCCCGCCCTTCTCGGCCACGGCCATGCGCATGCCGTTCTCGATGGCCTCGCCCAGCTTGGCGTAGGTGCCGCTGTAGGGCAGCATCAGGCCCACCTTGAACCTGGCCGGCGCGGCCGCCGGCGCCGCCTGCGCCAGCACATGGCCCGCCCCCAGCACGCCCGAGGCGGCCCCGACCACCGACACACCGCGCGCCAACACCTGGCGGCGCGACAACTTCTCGAAACCCTTGCGCATCACAATCCCACTGCTTCTGTACAAAAAAAGTTCAGGTTACATCCTGTGTATGCACAGCATTCTAGGAAATTGGTTCTCAAATCCTGACGCCAAGATGACGCAAAGTCGCGGTCGCACCACGGCGGCGCGTCAAATAAATCACGCTGGCCCGCTTCGGCGCCAGCCCGCCACGGCCGGGCGCCACCCCAAAAGCAAAAGGGTTCGCCGGCCAAGCCAGAGCGAACCCTTGCGGTGACGCTGCGCCGCCGGCGGGCGGCGCGTGGGGGGCGCGGATCAGATCGCCGCGTCGTCCTCTTCGCCGGTGCGGATGCGCACCACGCGCTCGACCGGAGTGACGAAGATCTTGCCGTCGCCGATCTTGCCGGTGCGCGCGGCCTTGACGATGGCCTCGACGCAGCGGTCCACGTCGCCGTCGCCCACCACCACCTCGATCATCACCTTGGGCAGGAAGTCGACCACGTACTCGGCGCCGCGGTACAGCTCGGTGTGGCCCTTCTGGCGGCCGAAACCCTTGACTTCGGTCACGGTGAGGCCGGTGACGCCGACGTCGGCCAGCCCCTCGCGCACTTCCTCCAGCTTGAAGGGTTTGATGATGGCGGTGATCTGCTTCATGCGTTGCTCCTGAAATCCTAGGCTCGGAATCTGTTGGTCATAGGATAACGCCAGTCCTTGCCGAATCCGCGGTGCGTCACGCGCGTGCCCTCGGCCGACTGGCGGCGTTTGTATTCATTGATCTTGATCAGACGCGTGACCAGCTCCACGTCCTCGGGCCGGAAGCCCTCGGCCACCAGCTCGGCCACGCCCAGGTCGTTCTCCATGTAGCGCTCGATGATCGCGTCCAGCACCTCGTAGGGCGGCAGGCTGTCCTGGTCGGTCTGGCCCTCGCGCAGCTCGGCGCTGGGCGGGCGGGTGATGATGCGCTCGGGGATCGGGTTGGCCACCGTGCCGAAGGGGTTGTGCGCGTTGCGCCAGCGCGCCAGGCGGAACACCGCCGTCTTCACCACGTCCTTGATCGGCGCGAAGCCGCCGCACATGTCGCCGTACAGCGTGCTGTAGCCCACGGCGTATTCGCTCTTGTTGCCGCAGGCCAGCACCAGGTGGCCGTGCTTGTTCGACAGCGCCATCAGCATCACGCCGCGGATGCGCGCCTGGATGTTCTCCTCGGTCGTGTCCTCGGGCTTGCCGGCAAACAGCGGCTGAAGCGACGCCTTGAAGCTCTCGAACTCGGGCCGGATCGAGATCTCGGCATAGTGCACGCCCACGCGCCGCGCCATCTCGCGCGCGTCCTCCACGCTGATGCCGGCCGTGTAGGGGCTGGGCATCATCACCGCGTGCACGTTGCCCGCGCCCAGCGCGTCCACCGCCAGGGCCAGCACCAGCGCCGAATCGATGCCGCCCGACAGGCCCAGCGCCGCCGTCCTGAAGCCGTTCTTGCCCATGTAGTCGCGCAGGCCCATCACCAGCGCATCCCACAGGTCGGCGTCGTGGTCGCGCGCGGGCGCCTTGGATGCTTTCAATTCAATAGCTGCCGGCGCCCGCTGCGCCTGCACAAACCACAGTTTTTCTTCAAAACTCGGGGCGCGGCCGGCCAGTTGCGCATCGGGGCCGACGGCGAACGAGTGGCCTTCGAACACCACCTCGTCCTGCCCGCCCACCAGGTGCGCATACACCAGCGGCAGGCCCACGGCCTTCACGCGCTCGATCATCATCGCCTCGCGCTCGTAGCCCTTGCCGACGTGGAAGGGCGAGGCGTTGATCACGGCCAGCAGCTCGGCCCCCGCCTCTTTCGCCAGTTGCGCCGGCTCGTCGAACCACGCGTCCTCGCAGATCAGCAGGCCCACGCTCACGCCGCCGGCCTGAAACACGCAGGTGCCCTGCCCCGGCACGAAGTAGCGACGCTCGTCGAACACCTGGTAGTTGGGCAGCAGGCGCTTGGCATAGGTCTCGATCACGCGGCCATCGCGGATCACGCTGGCCGAGTTGGTGCGCTGGCTCACGGTGATGCTCTTGCCGCGCTGGCCCTTGCCCACCGGGTGGCCGACCACGATGGCCATGTCGGTCAGCCCCGCGGTTTCGCGCGCCACCGTCTTCACCGCCTCGTCGCAGGCGGCGATGAACGAGGGGCGCAGGAACAGGTCTTCGCAGATGTAGGCGCAGATCGACAGCTCGGGCGTCAGCAGCAGGCGCGCGCCCTGGGCGTAGGCCGTTCTGGCCGCGTCGATGATCTTCTGCGCGTTGCCCGGCATGTCGCCGACGACGAAATTGAGCTGGGCGACGGCGATCTGCAAGGTCATGGCGGGCTGGGGCAACAACAATGGCCCGCATCGTAACCGGGCGGCCACCCATGGGCCGGCCGAGCAGGCTGGCCGGCCTTGCCGGTTGGATTGCAAAATGTTACATTGGCCCGCTCTGTCATTCGAGGACGCCTACATGCACCCGTCAGCCGTCAGCCGTCAGCCGTCAGCCGTCAGCCGTCAGCCGTCAGCCGTCAGCCGTCAGCCGTCAGTCGTCAGCCGTCAACCGTTGTTCGCCTGAAAGGGCTTTGGGGCCGCGCGCTCGCGGCGCTGGCGCCCTTGGGCCTGGCGCTGGGCCTGGCCGCCGCACCCGCTGGGGCGCAGGCCGCCGTCATCACGTTTGATGATCTGACCTGCAGTGCTTGGGGCACGCTCATCCCCAACGGCTACGCCGGGCTGAACTGGAGCAATTTCGACTGCATTGATGGTGCAACGGCGTGGGACGGCAACTCCGGCTACAACGCCGGCCGCGTCTCGGGCAGCCATGTGGCGTACAACGGGGGCGGTTTCCCCGCCGAATTCACCGTCACCGCCCCCGGCGGCACCAAGTTCAACTTCAATAGCGTGTACCTCACGGGCGCGTGGAACGACGACCTGATTGTCACCATCGTCGCCTACCGTGAAGGCGCGGCGGTGTCGACCACCACGCACACGCTGTCGGCCACCGCCCCCACGCTGGTGACCTTGAACCTGAGCCAGATCGACCGCGTGAACATGTCAGCGGCGGGCGGCACAAGCCACGGCTATCCGACTGGGGGCGGGGTGGGCTGGGTGCACTTCGCCATGGACAACCTCGACATCAGCTTCAACCTGCCGCCCACCGGCGTGACCGCCACGGCCGGCAATGCCCAGGCCACCGTGGCCTTCACGCCACCCCCGCCCGATGCGGCAAACCCGGTCACGGGCTACCAGGCCAGCTGCACCCCGCAGGGCGGCGGCACCGCCGTCAGCGCCAATGGCGCCGGCAGCCCCATCGTGGTTCCCGGCCTGACCAACGGCACCCTCTACGACTGCACCGTGACCACGCTCTACGCCGCCGGCGGCAGCGTGCCTTCGGCGCCGGCGGCGGTGACACCGATGGCCACCGTGCCGGCCGCGCCCACGGGCGTGACCGCCACCGCAGCGCCCACCCAGGCCAGCCTGGCCTTCACCGCACCCGCCGACACCGGCGGCAGCCCCATCACCGGCTACCAGGCCAGCTGCACCCCGCAGGGCGGCGGCACCGCCGTCACCGCCACCGGCGCGGCCAGCCCCATCGTGGTTGCCGGCCTGACCAACGGCACCACCTACGACTGCACCGTGGCCGCCGTCAACGCCGTGGGCACGGGCGCTGCATCAGCCCCCGTGGCCGTCACGCCGCAGGCTGCCCCGGTTGCGGCCGTGACCGCCGTGCCCACGCTGTGGCAATGGGGCTTGATGCTGCTGGGCCTGGCCGCCGCCGGGCTGGGCGCGCGGCGCCTGCGCCGGGGCTGAGCGGCGGCTGCGAGCGCAGGGCGCCCTGGCGGCACCCTGCCCGGCGGTACGCTGGAGTCTGGAAGCCGCACGGCCTGGGCGCCATGCGGTGCGGACACACGCACGACGAACCCGCCGCAGTGCTCGGCCCCCAGCGTGCCGCGCAGGGGTGATTCCATTTCCAATGCAATGCGTCAATCACCGTCATTGCGGCGAAGGCCGGGATCCATGTTGCTCCGCACATGCCGTCTGGATTGCGGCTGCGTGTCGCGGTACGGGGCAGGCTTTGCGCCGGAATGACGAGATATGGCAGCTTTCATCTGGAATGTGAACGAGCCCATGGACCGGAGCTGGCCGTGCCGTTGCATCGATGGCCGTGCACCCGCGCGTTCGGGCTGCTGACGCGCAGCACCCTGCCCTCGCTCAGGTCAGGGCTGTCATGGCCGCACGGGATGGCCGGCCCGCCGGGGTAAGCTGGCGGCCATGCATCGCCTGGCACCCCACCCACACTTCGGCCTGGTGGCGCTGGCCGCCGCCGTGCTCGCGGCCTGCCAGACGCCGCCCACGCCCGAGCCACCGCCACCCGAGCCGCGGCCCATGGCATCGCAGACCTGCCCGCCTGTGCGGTATCCGGCCACCGCCATGCGCATCGGCCTGCAGGGCCAGGTGCGCGTGCAGCTCACGGTCGATCTGCAGGGCCACGTGACGCAGGCGCGGTTGGTCGAGCCTTCGCAGTTGACCATCCATTCCGAGCGCGATCCCGACCCGCCAGCCGCGCAGCGCCGTGCCGCCACGCTGGCGCTGGAACGCGCCGCGCTGGCCATCGCGCGCCGCTGCACGCTGCCGCCGGTAGTGGGCAACTACGCGCCCGCCACCGCCGTGCTGCCGTTTCACTTCGACCTGGAGTAAGCCACGATGCGCGTGCAGTGGGTGGACGACCCGCGGCGGATCGACGCCGATTCATGGAACGCGCTGCTGGCCACCCAGGCCACGCCCACGCCCTTCATCCGCCACGCCTACCTGGCCGCCCTGCACGACAGCGGCAGCGCGGTGCCGGGCACGGGCTGGGCGCCGCGCTTCTTGCTGCTGTGGGACGGCGCCGAACTGGCCGCCGCCTGCCCGCTGTACGTCAAGGCGCATTCGTATGGCGAATACGTGTTCGACTGGGCCTGGGCCAACGCCTATGCCGAGCACGGCCTGCGCTACTACCCCAAGGCGCTGGTGGCGGTGCCGTTCACGCCGGTGCCGGGCAGCCGCCTGCTGGCGCGCGATGCGGCAACGCGCGCGGCGCTGGTGCGGGCGCTGGTGGACTGGTGCGAGGCGCAAGGGCTGTCGTCGCTGCACGTGCTGTATGGCGATGCGGCCGACCACGCGGCGTGCGAGGCCGCGGGCCTGATGCAGCGCCAGCAGGTGCAGTTTCACTGGAAGAACCGCCACCCGGCCGAGGCGCGCCCCTTCACCAGCTTCGACGACTTCCTCGCCTCGCTGTCGCAGGACAAGCGCAAGAAGATCCGCCAGGAGCGGCGCAAGGTGGCCGAGGCGGGCGTGCGCTTTCACTGGGCGCGCGGCGCCGACATCGCGCCGGCGGACTGGGCCTTCTTCTATCGCTGCTACGAGCGCACCTACCTGGAGCACGGCAACGCGCCGTACCTGACGCCGGCCTTCTTCGACGCCATGGCGCGCGACATGGCCGATGCGTGGGTGTTGTTCATCGCCGAACGCGAGGGGGCGCCGATTGCTTCCAGTTTGATAGCTGTTGGCGCTGATTCGGCGGGCGCTGGGGGCGCAATGGGAGCTGATTTTTCGCGGCTTCCGCCGCTCCTACAAGGGATGGCGCGGCCCCGGGCCGGGGTAGGAGCGGCGGAAGCCGCGAACGAACAGCATGAAGCGCCGGCGACCGGCGCGGGCACGCCGCCGCCCGCCCCACCCGCCTTGGCCGCCGCGCCCGCTGCCCCCATCGCCTACGGCCGCTACTGGGGCGCGCTGGAGCGCGTGGACTGCCTGCATTTCGAGGCCTGCTACTACCAGCCGATCGACTGGTGCATCCGCCACGGCGTGGCGCGCTTCGAGGGCGGCGCGCAGGGCGAGCACAAGATGGCGCGTGCGCTGATGCCGGTGCCCACGGCCAGCCACCACTGGCTGGCGCACCCGGCCTTCGCCGACGCGGTGGGGCGCTTTCTGGCGCGCGAAGCCGAGGGTATCGACGGCTACATGGAACATCTGGAAAATCGATCACCCTTCAGGCGCTGACCGCCGCGGCGCCTGAGAACCCGAAAAGCAAGAAAGGACATCGGCATGGAAATCGAACTGAACGGCTACTACACCATGATCCTGGCCACCCTGGTGCTGCTGCTGGGCCGCTTTCTGGTGGTCAAGGTCAGGTTCCTGTCGGACTTCAACATCCCCGAGCCGGTGGCGGGCGGGCTGGTGGCGGGCGTCATCGTGTTCCTGCTCAACGTGTTCTTCGGGCTCACCTTCAAGTTCCAGACACAGTTGCAGACGGCTTTCATGCTGATGTTCTTCTCGTCCATCGGCCTCAGCGCCGACTTCACGCGCCTGAGGGCCGGCGGCAAGCCGCTGGCGGTGTTCTTGATGGTGGTGGCCGTGTTCATCGTGGTGCAGAACACGGTGGGCGTGGGCCTGGCGGCGGCGCTGGGGCTCGATCCGCTGATCGGGCTGGTCACCGGCTCCATCACGCTCACCGGCGGCCACGGCACGGCCGGCGCCTGGGGGCCGGTGCTGGAGAGCAAGTACGGCATCACCGGCGCCACCACGCTGGGCATCGCCACGGCCACCTTCGGCCTGGTGGCGGGCGGGCTGATCGGCGGGCCGGTGGCCAAGCACCTGATCAAGCGCATTGGCCACAGCAAGCTGGCCCCGCCCACGCGGCAGACCGAGGTGGAGGCCGTGGCCGCGGCGCAGTCGCTGTACAGCACGCGCCACACCGAGGCCGGCGACGAACCCGACGCCGCCATGTTCGACAAGCCGGACGAGATCCGGCTGATCACCGCCTCGTCCACCATCGAGACGCTGGCCTTGTTTGCCGCCTGCATGGCCTTTGCCGGCGTGATGACCACGGTGGCCAAGGGCACGGTGTTCGAGCTGCCGACCTTCGTGTGGGCGCTGGGCGGCGGCGTGGTGATCCGCAACGTGCTCACGCACTTCTTCAACTTCGACATGTTCGACCGCGCCATCGACGTGTTCGGCAACGCCTCGCTGTCGCTGTTTCTGGCCATGGCGCTGCTGTCGCTGCGGCTGTGGGAGCTGACCGACCTGGCGCTGCCGGTGATGGTGATCCTGTTCGCGCAGGTCGGCGTGATGATGCTGTACGCCGCCTTCGTGACCTTCAAGGTGATGGGCAGCGACTACGACTCGGCCGTGCTGGCCGCCGGGCACTGCGGCTTCGGCATGGGCGCCACGCCCACGGCGATTGCCAACATGCAGGCCATCACCGACCGCTATGGCGCGTCGTACAAGGCCTTTTTGATCGTGCCGATGGTGGGCGCGTTCTTCGTCGATCTGGTGAACGCGGCGGTGCTGCAGTTCTTTACGCAGCTGCCGTTCCTGCAGTGAGGCGATGGCCTGAATTGGGGAGTATGTGTCTTCAGCGCTTGTCCAGCGGGCGCTGCGAGCCATGTGTATGGGGAGTATATGGCGCAGGCGATGAAAAAAGCCGGGGGCTCTTGCTGGCCCCCGGCTTGCCTGGTGCGGGATGCGGCGCGCGTGCCGTGCCTTACTCGCGGTCGCGGCGCGGTGCCCGCTGGCCCGCGCGCACGCGCTGGGCGCGGCCTTCGCGGTACACCACCTGCGTGGGCTTGAGGTCGTAATACGGGTCGGCGTCGGGGCCGCAGTTGGCATCGGCAATGCCGAACACCATGGTGGCGCCCTTGCCGTACTTGTAAGGCACGGTCTGGTGCAGCTGGTACGACATGTCGACCGGCGGGGTCGAGGTCTCCGACAGGATCTGGCCCTTGGGCCCCATCACCGTGTAGCAGGCGGCCTGCGCGCCGGCGGCCAGCAGCAGGGCGGAAACGAAGGTGGCGGTCTTTTTCATGGCGTTATTTTGCACTTGCTTACAGATGTGCCCTTGAGTCTGCCGCGCTGGGCGCGCTTGTCAAGCGGACGGCGCCGACAGGCGGCGGCATGCGTGCAGCCGGCGGCACAGGGTGTATCGCCCAGCCCACATCGGCCAGCGCGCCTACCAATTCGCTTTCAAGAATGACGAATGACAAATGACTTCGCTGCGCTTCAATGACAAAGAGGCCATTCGTCATGGGTCATGCGGCGCCAGCCGCGGTCATTCGTCATTGTTGAAACGGCATCAGGCCGCGGCAACCTCGAAGCGCTGGTCCAACTCGCGCGCCACTTCGGATTCGAGCGCCTGCCGGTCGGTGCTGCCGGCCGCGCGGCGGCCGTCGCCGCGCTCCCACTCGGGGTGGCCGCGCGCCGTGCCCAGCGCCCGCACCACGCCGCGCAGCCCTTCGTCCACGCGCTCGTCGGTCACGCGCAGCTTGTCCTGCGCGGCATGGCCGCGCTGCTCCAGCGCGCGGGCCAGGTCCAGCAGGTGGTCGGCCAGCAGCAGCAGCACCGGATCTTCCACCGTCAGCTCCTGCACGCCGGCCAGGCGGTTCTCGAGCTTGCGCCACAGCGGCCGCCAGCCGCCGCTGGCCGCGCCGCCAATGGTGGCGCCCAGCGTGGTGGCGGCGCCCAGCGACAGGCCGGCCATGGCCACGTCGGCCACCACGCCCAGCCCCGCGCCGATCATGGCGCCCAGGCCCAGGCGCTTGCCGGCTTCTTTCAGCAGCTCGGGGTTGAACAGATCATCCTCCCAGCGGCCGCCCAGCTGCGGCATCTCGGCCAGCTCGGCGTCGTCGGGGCGAAAGGCGAACACGGCCAGCAGCTCGTCGACGGCGCGCCGCGCGTGGCGCCGCACGTCGTCCTGGAAGGCACGCACGAAGGCCTTCTGGCGCACTTCGTCTTCAAATTCCTCGGCCGGCAGCGCGCGCCGCATGGCGGCCACGTCGATCAGCGTGGACGCCACCACGCGGCAGGCGGCCAGGCGCCGCTCACGCGCCTGCAGCGTCAGCGCGTCGACGATGCCGTTCAGCTGCTGGCGCCGCGCCGGCAGCAGCGTGGCCAGGTCGCTGTAGAGCTGGCGCTCGGAGCCGTTGAACGGCGCCACCACGTCGAACTCGACCCGCGCGTGCAGGCCGCTTTCCAGCAGCACCTGGTGCCAGTCGTCCAGCCGCGTGTTCAGGTAGCGCACGAAGTTCAGCACCGGCATGATGGGCTTGGCGCACCAGCTCAGGATCTCGATCTCGGCGCGGTACTTGGGCAGCACCGGCTCGCGCGTGTCGATCACGATCATGGCCGCGTCGGCCTGTTCGATCAGCGCGCGCAGCACCTTGGCCTCCTGCTCGAAGCTGCGGCTGGCCTCGGGGCCGCGCAGGAAGGCGCGCACGCGCTCGGGGCGCGAATCGGCCTCCAGCGTGTTCAGGTATTCAAGCAGCGCGACCGAATCCTCCAGCCCCGGCGTGTCGATGAAGCGCACGGCCACGGCACCGTCCAGGCGCAGGTCAATGGCCTCGGCGTGGCGCGTGCTGCCGGGGCGGTCGGACACCTCGCCGAAATCCACCTGGCGCGTCAGCGTGCGCAGCAGCGAGGTCTTGCCGGCGTTGGTGTGGCCGACGATGGCGATGCGGAGCGGCTCAGTCATGGTCATGGAATTACCCCCTCTCCCGCTGGCGGGAGAGGGTCGGGGTGAGGGTGAACGACGGCGGCGATAGGCGCGCCAGCCCCTCACCCCCACCCTCTCCCCGGAGGGGCGAGGGAGTTTCGAGCCATGCGACAGGGCTCGGGCATGAGAAGCAGTCGCCCAATTCAGTCATGCGAACTCGCTGCCCAATCCATAGCTGCCTGCGCAGATTCCACGGGCGCCAGGGCCTCGAAACCCTCTGCATCCAGCCACGCACGCCAGCGCTGCACCGCCGCCTCTGGCAGCGCTGCGCCACCCTCGCCCGCCAGCAACAGCGCCGTCCGCCCGGCCTGCGCCGCCGCCTCGCGCACGAAGCGCGCGGTGCCGCGGTCGGGGCTGGCCGTGGCGTGCACCACCAGCAGCAGCGATTCGGGCCGCGCCTGCGCCAGCCGCGTGGTGACCGCCTGCCGCTCGCGCGCGCTGCCGGCGATGCGCTCGGGCGGCAGCGTGCCGGTGGGCAGGCCGTCGATGGGCCAGGCCATCTCGGGTGGCAGCTCGAAGCCAACCACGGCCAGCGAGCCCGGCGCACCCGGCGGCGCGCTGGAAGGCGTGGGTTGGTCCAGATCGGTGGCGCGGTGCTCGGGGTCGATGACTTGGGGCGGCGGCTCCAGCGCGTCCAGCCGCGCGACGATGCGGCGCACGTACAGGTCGGCCATGTCCACGGCGCCCAGCCGCCGCGCGCCGGCACGCCAGCGCAGCAGGCTCAGCACCATCAACCCCAGGCGCGGCAGCAGGCCGTACACCACCACGCAGCCCATCAGCCACCAGGCCCATTCGCGCTGGCTGGTGGCGTCGACCCAGGCGCGCACGCCTGCGTTGCCCACCGTCTGCACCGCAGCCGCATCCGGCACCGGAAAGCCCAGCAGCGCCGGCAGCGCGCCGGTGACGTGCACGAAGCGCTGGAAGAACGTGGCGCTGAGGATCGTGGTCTCCCACGTCAGCGTGTAGGCGTGAAAGGCGAAGCCGAAGGCCAGCACCGCCAGCATGATGAGGAAGGCCAGCGTCCAGATTCCGTGGCTCAGCGCGCCGGTCAGCCAGGCCAGCAGGCGCTGGCGCTGCAGCACGGCGGTGACGGCTTGCAGCATGGTCAGGGCGTGCGGCCCGCGGTCCAGCGGCAGGCGCGCCGTCAGCCACAGCGCCAGCCGCCCCAGCGACGGGCCGGCCCAGCGGCCTTGCGTGAACAGCAGCCCGAGCAGCCACACCGCCAGCATCACGGCATGCAGCCCCAGCAGGCTGACGAAGGCCGCCACGGCGTTGATGCTGCGCCCCTCGCCCAGCACGGCGCGCGCCGTGCCCAGGCCCGTAAAGGCCATCGCCACGGCGAGCGCTGCCACCACCCACCAGCCCAGGTGGCGCCAGCGCGCCAGCTCGGCCGGCAGGCCCAGGCGCTGGCCCAGCAGCCAGCCGCGCTCGGCCACCTGCGCGGCGCGCGTGGGCCGGGTGCGGAAGGCCTGCTGCAGCGCGGCCTGGTCGTCCAGCAGGCCGGCGGCCTCGATGCGCTGCACGGCCTCCAGCACCACGGCGGTGGCCAGTGGCGTGCGGTCGGCGGTGGGGGCGGCGGCGTCGGTCATGCGGTGCGGGGGCAACGCTGGCGATTATCGGCGGGCGATGGGCGCGATCTGGATGGGCGCGAATTGCTACGCTATCAATAGCTACCTGCGCTTATGCAGCATGCGCTGAAGCCCGATTTTCCTTGATGCCCAGGAAGTTTCAGAAACCGCTTGTGGGAGCGGGCTCGCCCGGGAGACTTGTTGCTGATCGCAGGCGATTGCTCTGAGGCACGACACAAGACCCCGCCGCCGCCACGCCCCCGGCTCAGCGCTCCCACGGCGGCACGGGCTCGAACTCGGCCACCAGCATCTCCAGCAGCGCGCGCACCTTGGGCGTACGGCGGCGGCTGGGGGTGTAGCAGGCGTACAGGTGGCGGCCGAAGGGGGTGTTGGGTTCCAGCTCGGGCAGCACGCGCTGCAGGCGGCCGGCGGCCAGGTGCGGCACGGCCAGGTAGCTGGGCAGGATGGCCAGGCCCTGGCCGGCCAGCGCGGCGTCGAGCAGGCAGTCGCCGCTGTTGAAGCGCACGCGCGCCGTGGCGGCGTGTACCAGTTCGTCGCCGTCCGGCGTCAGCAGGTACCAGCGATGGTCCTCGGTCATCAGGTAGCTCAGCGTCTGGTGGCGGTTCAGCTCGGCCGCGCTGGCGGGCACGCCGTGCGCGCGCAGGTAATCCGGCGCGGCGTAGATGCCGCGCGTGAGGCTGGCGAGCCGCCGCGCCACGGCGTCCTGCGGCGGGGTGCGGGTCATGCGCAGGGCCAGGTCGATGCCGCCGGCCTCCAGGTCGACCAGCTGGTCGGTCAGGATCAGTTCGCAGGTCAGGCGCGGGTGCTGCGCGGCCAGGCGCGGCAGCAGCGGCGCCACGTACAGGCGGCCGAAGGTGTGGGTGGCGCTGACGCGCAGCACGCCGTGCGGCTCACCGCCCAGGTTGCCCACGGCCAGATGCGTGGCGGCCACGCTCTCCAGCGCGGCCAGTGCGTGCTGGTGAAACACCTGCCCCGCCGGCGTCAGCGCCAGGCGGCGCGTGCTGCGCTCCAGCAGGGTGGCGCCAAAGGCGGCCTCCAGCTCGGCCACCTGCCGACTGACCTGGGCGCGCGTGCAGCCCAGCAGGCGCGCGGCGCCGGCCATGCTGCCGGCCTCGACCACCCTGACGAAGGCCTGCCACGCGGGCAGCCAGGGCATGGGCCGGTCCATGGCGGCCAGACCGGTGGGCGGGCCGGAACCGCGCACGCGCGAGGCTGGAAGGCGCTTCATTGTCAATGATTCGTTGACATATTGGCCATGATTATCGAGCCATTGGCACCCGATGTGGGCACTATGATCGCCGTCTCCGTGCGCCGCATGGGCGGCGCGCGCACCCACCGACTTCCAACATGTTCAAGACACTCAAAGGCCCCGGCGTGATGGGCATCACGCTGGCGGCGGCCGGCATCCTGATGGTGACCATGGGCGCGCGCCAGTCGCTGGGGCTGTTCGTGGGGCCGCTGAACACCTCCACGGGGCTGGGCATCGTGGCCATCAGCTTTGCGCTGGCGGTAGGGCAGTTCGCCTGGGGCGCGGTGCAGCCGCTGGCCGGCGCGGCGGCCGACCGCTGGGGGCCGCGGCCGGTGCTGCTGGCGGGCATCGTGCTGCTGGCCATCGGCAGCGCCATCACGCCGTTCATGACCAGCGCCTGGGGGCTGACCTTCGCCATCGGGCTGGTCTCGGCCATGGGCGCGGGTGCGGGCAGCTTCTCGGTGCTGATCGGCGCGGCGGCGCAGCGCATGCCGGCCGAGGCGCGCGGCGCAGCGTCGGGCGTGATCAACGCGGGCGGTTCGCTGGGGCAGTTCATCTTCGCGCCGCTGCTGCAGAAGCTGATCCAGCTGATGGGCTGGATGGGGGCCATGTATTCGCTGGCGGCCATGACGCTGCTGGCGCTGCCGCTGGTGGGCCGCGTGACCAAGGGCAGCACGCCGCACACCACCGCCGCGGCCGGCAACGCCGACGGCGGCCTGCGCACGGCGCTGAAGACGGCGCTGGGCGACCGCAGCTACTTGCTGCTGCACGCGGGCTTCTTCACCTGCGGCTTTCACATCGCGTTCCTGGTCACGCACCTGCCGACCGAGGTGGACCTGTGCGGGCTGCCGCCGTCGGTGGCCAGCTGGTCGCTGGCGCTGATCGGGCTGGCCAACATCGTGGGCAGCCTGGCGGTGGGGCATCTGGTGAGCCAGTACCGCAGCAAGATGATTCTGGCGCTGATGTACGCCAGCCGCGCGGTGCTGATCGTGTGGTACCTGGCGATGCCGCGCGAGGCGTGGGTGTTCTACGTCTTCGCCGTCGGCCTGGGGCTGACCTGGCTGGCCACGGTGCCGCCCACGGCCGGGCTGTGCGCCAAGCTGTTCGGGGTGCGCTACCTGGGCACGCTGTTCGGGCTGACGCTGCTGACGCACCAGATCGGCGGCTTTCTGGGCGCGTGGCTGGGCGGGCTGGCGATCACGCAGTTCGGCGACTACACGTGGATGTGGTGGGCCGACATCGCGCTGGCGCTGCTGGCGGCGGTGCTGAACCTGCCGATCCGCGAGGCGCGGGTGCGGCAGGTGGCGGGGGCGTGAATGCTGCGCCTGATATCAATAAGATAGCTTCTTGCGCTTGCCAATAAACGATTTCAGATGTTTTTTTCTTGAAATCAAGACTGGACAAGCGCCAACCACTATCAATTCAGAAGCATTGGACTTCAACGCAAGTACCCCCTCTCCCGCTGGCGGGAGAGGGTTGGGATGAGGGTGGTTGGGGCGCTTCTTGCGCCACCTGCGGCGGCGCCCCCCTCACCCCTGCCCTCTCCCCCCTGCGGGTGGCGACGGAGAGTCACGCGGTGGCGCAACTTCATTGAGCACCGTGCGCGAGACGCCCCAGCTTGTCAAAGCGCCACGCGGCAGGCCTTGCCGCTGCGCCCGCGCGGCACATCGCAGCCGGGCTCGCCCAGCACGCGGATGGGCTCGGCGCCCTGCAGCAGCGCGAAGTGCTGCAGCGCGTCGCGGCAGCGGCCGATGGCGGCTTCGGCGGCCTCGCCGCGCAGGGGAATGCGCAGCACCAGCGTGCTCGGCCCCTGCTGCTGCAGCTGGAAGTCGAACAGGCCGCACTCTTCCTCCACCACGGTGCACAGCGCCAGTGGCAACAGGCTCACCTTCTGGCCCTTGCGCTGGCTGGGCACCTGCATCACGTCGTCGCTGCGGCCTTCCACCTCGATCACCGGCAGGGCCGAGCCGCAGGCGCAGCGCTGGCCGGTGAAGGTGACCTGGTCGCCCAGGTCGTAGCGGATCAGCGGCTGCACCAGGTTGGCCAGGTTGGTGAGCAGCACGCTGTGCGATCGCACGCCGGCGGGCAGCGGCCGCAGCTTCTCGTCCACCGGCTCCAGCAGCGCCCAGTCCTCGTTCACGTGCAGGTGGCCGTGTGCGCACTCCCAGGCCAGCGGCAGGAACTCCGACGCGCCATAGCTGTTGCGCACTTGGCAGCCCGCCACCTGGGCGATGCGCTGGCGCACCGCCTTGCCCAGGGTTTCGCCCCCGGTCACCACGCAGCGCGGGCTGATGCGCAGGCGGCCGGCCTCGGCCTCGTCGGCCAGCAGCGCCGCCGCCGTGGGGTAGGTGGCCAGCACGCTGGGCTGAAAGTCGTTGAGCGCCGCCACCAGTTCATCGACCGGCTGCAGCAGGCTGAAGCTGCGCGACGCCGCGCCCAGCCAGGGGTTGATGCGGCGCAGCCGCTCGAAGCTGACCACGCTCGCGAAGTGCCCGCCGGTGGCCGTCACCAGCGCCGTGCGGTCGCTGGCGCCCATCACGTCGAAGGCGGCGAAGGCGGCAAACAGCCCGCGCCCGCCGCGCGCCGGCAGGCGGTGGCGCACGGCCTCCAGCGCGTCGTACACGGCCATGGCGTGCGCGTCCTGCACGAAGATGCCCGGCTGCCCGCTGGTGCCCGAGCTTTCCCACACCACGTAGCGGTCCAGGTACGGCTCGGCGGCGCGCGCCGGATCGGACACGAAGTCGCGCAACTCGTCCAGCTTCAGTTCGGGCTGGGTCACCCACTCGTCGAAGCGGTCCATCAGCTCGCGCTTGGCCACCGGCGCCATGCGCGAGAGATCGGACGAGCGCAGGCGGCCGTTGCCCAGCCGCTCGCGGTACACCGGCACGGCGCGCGCGGCCTCGAGCAGGCGCACCAGGCGCTGCTGCTGGCGCTCGCCGATCAGCCGCGGCGTGGCATGGCTGGCGGCCACCACGTCCAACATGGCGGCCTGCAGGCTCAGGGCGTCGAACACCGCGTTCATCAGCGGCCTGGGGACGACCCGGCGTGCCTGCACGGCCGCCGAAGTGCGAAGGGGTACGGCATGTCTGTCTCCTGTTTCTGATCGGCCGCGCGCGATGCCGCGCGGAGCCTTGTCGTGCCGGCATGGGACTTTGGTCACATCATGCCCACTTTTTGGACTGATGTTGCCCGCTCAGGGAAGTTCCGCCTTGACGCGAGTCAAAGAATGGGCGATGTGGTGGGTTATTCTGCTTGTCAAAGCCCGGTGTGACCGCACCTGTCACGGTATTGCCATGACGGCGACACAGCATTCATACACCACCCCCCGATCACCTGAGAAAAAGCCCATGGACCGCCACGACCCCTCCATTGCCCGCGCCGCCCGCCGCCGTGCCCGCGCGGCCCAGAACGAGTCCCGCGTCGAGGCCTTCGACGCCGGCGTGAGCGACGAAACGCCCACCCAGAAGCTCGACCGCCTGATCCAGACCGCCGTGGCGCCCGTGGCCGGCAACCTGTCGCCCATCGCGCTCAGCCTGGCGTTTGCCGACTGGGCCTGGCACCTGGCCGCCTCGCCCGGCCGCCAGATGGAACTGGCCGTGCTGGCCAACCAACTGGCAACCGATACCGCCCAGATGCGCGACGGCAGCAGCCAGGGCGAAGGGCTGAAGGACGACGACCCGCGCTTTCGCGCCGAGGAATGGTCGCAATGGCCGTTCAGCCAGTGGCGCACCGGCTTCCGCAACGCCGAGGCCTTCTGGCGCGAGGCCGCCAAGGTGCCGGGCGTGACCGAGCACCACACGGCGCTGGTCGACTTCTTCGCCCGCCAGTACCTCGACATGATGTCGCCCGCCAACCGCTTGGCCACCAACCCGGTGGTGCTGAAGAACGCCATTGAAAGCGGCGGCGGCGCGCTGGCCAAGGGCTGGCAGAACTGGCTGGCCGACTTCACGCGCGTGCCCACAGCCGAGGACGTGGCCAACCAGGGCCGCTTCGTGGTGGGCGGCAACGTGGCCACCACGCCGGGCAAGGTGGTGTTCCGCAACCACCTGATCGAGCTGATCCGCTACGCGCCGCAGACCGACACCGTGCACCCCGAGCCGGTGCTGATCGTGCCGTCGTGGATCATGAAGTTCTACATCCTCGATCTGTCGCCGCACAACTCGATGGTGCGCTACCTGGTCGAGCAGGGCCACACCGTGTACATGATCTCGTGGCGCAACCCCGACGAGTCGGACCGCGAGCTGAGCATGGACGACTACCTGGAGATGGGCGTGCTCGACGCCATCGGCGCCGTCGGCCACGACGCCCGCGCGCCGCAGATCCACGCCATGGGCTACTGCCTGGGCGGCACGCTGCTGGCCATGGCCGCCGCGGCCCTGGCGCGCGATGGCGGCGTGGAGGGCTACGAGCAGCTGCCGGCGCTGAAGACCCTCAGCCTGCTGGCCGCGCAGGTCGACTTCTCCGAGCCGGGCGAACTGGGCCTGTTCATCGACGAGAGCCAGGTCAACCTGCTGGACCACCTGACCAAGGGCCAGGGCTTCCTCACCGGCAAGCAGATGGCCGGCTCGTTCCAGTTCCTGCACTCGCGCGACCTGGTGTGGACGCGCCGCATGCGCGAATACCTGATGGGCGAGCGCGACCAGGGCAACGACCTGATGGCCTGGAACGCCGACACCACGCGCCTGCCGGCGCGCATGCACCACGAATACCTGGTGGCGCTGTACCTGAAGAACGCCTTCGCCCACGGCCGCTACGAGGTCGGCGGCAAGCCGGTGTCGCTGAACGACCTGCGCATGCCGGTGTTCGCCGTGGGCACCGAGCGCGACCACGTCTCGCCCTGGCGCTCGGTCTACAAGCTGCACCTGCTGACCGACGTGGAAATCACCTTCGTGCTCACCAGCGGCGGCCACAACGCCGGCATCGTGTCGCAGCCCGGCCACCCGCGCCGCAACTACCGCATCGCCACCCGCCCCGAGCGCGGCGAATGGCGCAGCGCCGACGAATGGCTGCAGACCGCCGAGCGCGGCGAAAGCTCGTGGTGGCCCGCCTGGCAGGGCTGGCTGGCCGGGCATTCGTCGGCACCGGTCAAGGCCAAGCCCATCCCCGCCAGCCGCGCGCTGGCCGATGCGCCGGGCACCTATGTGATGCAGCGCTACCCGGGCGAATAAGCGGTCGATTCGCTGATCCAGCGGCGCGGACAGCTATCGCAAAGATAGCTGCCCGCGCTTTTTGGGTGGGCGCTGCGAGCCGATTTCGCCTCAGAACCGCCGTGCCACCGACCGTGCGACGCCCGCCAGCAACGCCTTGTGGGAGCGGGCTTGCCCGCGATG
>NZ_JBHUEP010000007.1:0-49755 GCF_042680925.1 Ottowia beijingensis | reverse complement strand
CAGCCCGCTCCCACAAGTCTGTTCCCATCAGGCCACCGTGCGACACTGCAGCCTCCGCGTCCTGATCACCGCAGCCATGGCCTGGATCGCCACCAAATACCTCGTCACCGCCGCGCTGGTGGTGGTCATCTCCGAAGTCGCCAAGCGCAGCGACCGCATCGGCAGCCTGATCGCCGCGCTGCCGCTGGTCACCGTGCTCACGCTGCTGTGGCTGTACTTCGAGAAGCAGCCCGCCGAGCGCATCACCAACCACGCTTGGTACACCTTCTGGTACGTGCTGGCCACGCTGCCCATGTTTGCGCTGTTCCCGCTGATGCACCGGCACGGGGGCTTCTGGGGCGCGCTGGCCGGCAGCGTGGTGCTTACCGTTGTGTGCTTCGCGCTGCTGGCGTGGGTGATGCGGCGCTTCGGCGTCGAGCTGCTCTGAGGCGCGCTCAGCCCTTGCCGCACACCACGAACAGGTCGCCCCCGCCCATGTCGTGCACGCGGTGCTCGAAGCGCGCGTCGCCCTGCGCCGATTCGACGAAGCCGCGGATGCCCGGCGAGCGCGAGTGCATCACGTGGTCCACCGCGTAGCAGGCGCGCGGGCTCAGCTTGTCCTTCAGCGCATTCCAGTAGTTCAGCGACCAGTCCTTGTCGGCATCCTGGAACACGAAGTCCCACGGCCCCGGCAGCTGCTTCACCAGTTCATGCGCATCGCCCAGCCGGGCGTCGATGAAGCCGTCCAGCCCCGCCTCGCGGAAGTTGCGCAGCGCCTCGGCGTGGCGGCCGGGGTCGATTTCGATGGTGGTCACGCGCCCGCCCGTCTTGCTGGCGGCCCAGGCCAGCCACAGCGCGCTGTGCCCGGTAGAGGTGCCGATGTCCAGGATGCGGCGGTGGCCGCGCTGCACCACCAGGTCGTGCATCACCCGCGCGCCGCCCTCGGGCACGTTCCACAGGTTCACGCCCCGCCGCCACTCGCCGCGCTTGCTGTCCAGGAAGGCCTGCACGCGCGCGTCCAGCGCAGGGCCGGCCGTGGGTGCGGCGTCTCGCGCCCAAGCGGGCAGCGCCAGCGTGGCAGCGGCGGCGGAGAGGAACAGGCGGCGATGGGACTTCATGGCGTGGGCTCCGGCAGGCTGGGACATGGCGATGAGCATACCCCGCCTCCCTCTCGACACGTCGGTGCCGAGGTACCGGCAGCAGGCCATCGAGAGGCGGCGATGCCGCCATCGCGGCCAAGGCCGCTCCCACAGAGGTTGAGGGCCAAATCAGCCTCCAGGCGCCATCTGGCGGGCGCTGGAAGCTATATTTATTGAAGCAACATCAGCCGCCGTGCGCCGGCTCGGCGTGTGGCGACTCGACCGGGGTGGTCCTGGCGCCGGGCACGCGCTGGCGCGCCAGCAGTGCGTACATGGTCGGCACCACGAAGATCGTCAGCAGCGTGCCGATGCTCATGCCGCCCACGATCACCCAGCCGATCTGGCGGCGGCTTTCAGCCCCCGCGCCGGTGGCCAGCGCCAGCGGCACCGCGCCCAGCACCATGGCGCCCGTGGTCATGAGGATGGGGCGCAGGCGCTGGGCGCTGGCGTGGATCAAGGCCTCCAGCATCGGCTCGCCACGCTGGCGCAGCTGGTTGGTGAATTCGACGATCAGGATGCCGTGCTTGGTCACCAGCCCCACCAGTGTGATCAGCCCGATCTGTGAATACACGTTGATCGAGCCGCCCGTGGCCCGCAACGCCAGCAGCGCGCCGATCATCGACAGCGGCACCGAGAACATGATGATGAGCGGATCGACGAAGCTCTCGAACTGTGCCGCCAGCACCAGGAAGATGAACAGCAGCGCCAGCACGAACACGATGACCAGCGCGCCCTGCGAACTGCGGAACTCGCGCGAGATGCCGTTCAGGTCGGTGGTGTAGCCCGGCTTCAGCACCTGGCCCGCCGTGGTGTCGAGGAAGGCCAGCGCCTCGCCCAGCGAATAGTCGGGCGCCAGATTGCTGGTGAGCGTGGCCGAGCGGCGCTGGCCGAAGTGGTTCAGCTCGCGCGGCGACACGCTTTCGTGCACCTTCACCAGCGCCGACAGCGGCACCATCACGTCGCCGCGCGCGCGCAGCTGGATGCGGTCGATGTCCTCCGGCGTGCTGCGGCCGCTGGCGGCAGTCTGCACGATGACGTCGTACTGCTCGGCATCGCGCTTGTAGCGCGTGACCTGGCGGCCGCCCAGCATGGTCTCGATGGCACGCGCCACGGCATCAACGCTGACGCCCAGGTCGGCGGCGCGCTCGCGGTCGACCTCGATGCGCAGCTCCGGTTTCGACAGCCGCAAGTCCACGTCGGGTGCCACGAAGCCGGGGTTCTTCGCCACCTCGTCCATCAGCTGGCGCATCACGCGGTTGAGGTTCTCGTAGCTGTCGGAAGTCTGCACCACGAAGTTGACCGGCCGCTCGCGAAAGCCCTGCCCCAGCGAGGGCGGCGTGACCGGAAAGGCGTTGATGCCCGCCAGCTGGTTGAACTTGGGCTGCAGCTCGCGCGCGATGTCGAGCGTGGAGCGGCTGCGCTCGCTCCAGTCCACCGCGCGGTACACCACGCTGCCCTGCGACACGGTGGGGTTGCCGATGTTGGCGAAGATGCGGTCGAACTCGGGGTATTGCTGGCCGATCTCCTCCAGCCGGCGCGCGTAGCGGTCGGTGAACTCCAGCGTGGCGCCATCGGGCGCGTTGACGTTGGCCAGGATCACGCCGCGGTCTTCCAGCGGCGACAGCTCCTGCCGCATGTTGGGGTAGATCAGCGCGATGCCCACCGCACAGGCCGCCATCACCCCCACCACCAGCCAGCGCCAGCCCGTCAGCACGCGGCGCAGCAGGCGGCCGTAGCCGTTGGCCAACGCGGTGAGCCAGCGCTCCATGCTGCGGTCGAACCAGTTGGGCTTGGGGTTGTGCCTGAGCAGCAGCGAACACATCATGGGTGACAGCGTGAGCGCCACGAAGCCCGACACCACCACGGCGCCGGCCAGCGCCAGTGCGAATTCGACGAACAGCCGCCCCGTGCGCCCGGGCGTGAAGGCCAGCGGCGCATACACCGCCGCCAACGTGAGCGTCATGGCGACGATGGCAAAGCCGATCTCGCGCGCACCGTGGATGGCGGCGGCAAACGGCGCCATGCCCTCCTCGATGTGGCGGTAGATGTTCTCCAGCATCACGATGGCGTCGTCCACCACCAGGCCGATGGCCAGCACCAGCGCCAGCAGCGTCAACGTGTTGATCGAGAAGCCCGCCAACTGCATCAGCGCAAACGAGCCGATCAGGCTGACCGGGATGGTGACGATGGGAATGATGGACGCGCGCACCGTGCGCAGGAACACGAAGATCACCAGCGCCACCAGCGCCACCGCCTCGGCAATGGTGGTGTAGACGCTTTTCACCGCGCGGTCGATGAACACCGAGTTGTCGTTGGCGATGTCGATCTTCACGTCGGGCGGCAAATCCTCCTGCAGGCGCGGCAGCATGGCGCGCACGCCCTTCGACAGCTCCAGCGGGTTGGCCGTGGTCTGGCGGATCACGCCGGCCGAGATGGCCGAGCGGCCGTTCAGCCGCACCGCGCTGCGCTCGTCGGCGGCGCCCTCCTCCACCCGGCCGACGTCACGGATGCGCACCGGAAAACCGTTCACCGTCTTCACCACCACGTCGCTGAACTGCGCCGGCGTCGTCAGGTCGGTCTGCGAGACGACCGAGAACTCGCGCTGCTGCGATTCGATGCGGCCGGCCGGCAGCTCAAGGTTCTGGCGCCGGATGGCGTCTTCCACGTCCTGCGTGGTCAGGCGGAAGGCGGCCAGTTTGTCGGCGTCGAGCCACACGCGCATGGCGAACTTGCGCTCGCCGAAGATGCGCACATCGGCCACGCCGGTCACCGTCTGCAGGCGCGCCTTGACGATGCGGTTGACCAGGTCGTTGATCTCCAGCCGCGAGCGCGTGTCGCTGGAAAACGCCAGCCAGATGACCGGAAATGCATCCGCCTCGACCTTGGCGATGACCGGCTCGTCGATGGCCTGCGGCAGCCGGTTGCGCACGCGCGAGACGCGGTCGCGCACCTCGGCGGCGGCGGTGTCGGCATCCTTCTCGAGCCGGAAGCGCACGCTGATCTGCGAATCCTCGGGGCGGCTGATGGAGGTCAGCACGTCCACCGCGTCGATGCCGGCGATCGAATCCTCCAGCGGCTTGGTGACCTGCGTCTCGATCACCTCGGCCGAGGCGCCGCCGTAGTGCACGCGCACCGTCACCACCGGCTCGTCGATCTTGGGGTATTCGCGCACCGCCAGCCGCGTGTAGCTCACCGCGCCGATCAGCAGAATCAGCAGCGACAGCACGGTGGCGAACACCGGGCGGCGGATGGAGACTTCGGCCAGCTGCATGGCGGGTGCCGGTCAGCGCGCGGCGACGGCGCCGCACGGGCCGGGGCCGGCCGCCGTTTCGGCCCAGGGCAGCGCGGCCACGGCCGGCTGTGCCGCGGCGGCCGCGCTGGCGGCCGGCGCCGCGCCATCGGGCGCGCCGTTGGCGGGCGGCTCGGCCAGGCGCACCGGCGCGCCATCGCGCTGAATGCGCTGCTGGCCAGCGGTGACGATGCGGTCGCCGTCGGCCAGGCCGCGCACGATCTCCACCTGCCCCGCCAGCCGGGTGCCGGTCTGCACGTCCGCGCGCTGGCTGGTCCAGCCCGGCTGGCCGTCCTTGCCCTCGGCGCGCAGCAGGCGGATCACGCTCTGGCGCCCGCCCTGCGAGACGATGGCCTCCTCGGGCACCATCAGCGCGGGCCGGTCGTCGCCCAGGCGCGTGTTGACGCGCGCAAACATGCCGGGGCGCAGCTGCAGCAGCCGGTTGTCGATGCAGCCGCGCACATTGAGGCTGCGGCCGTCGGCGTCGATCTGCGGATCGACCGCCTGCACCACGGCGGCGAAGGCGCGGTCGGGCAGCGCCTCGACCTGCACGCGCGCCGACTGGCCCGGCCGCACGCGCGCCTGCAGGCGTTCGGGCAGGCGGAAGTCGACGTACATGGCGGCCATGTCTTCCAGGTTGACGATGTCCGAGCCTTCCTTGAGGTAGTCGCCCACGCTGATGTTGCGCAGCCCCGCCACGCCGTCGAACGGCGCCAGCACCCGCAGGCGCGCGGCGGTGGCGCGGGCCAGCTCGGCCCTGGCCTGGGCCACCTGCACGGCGGCAGCGCTTTCATCCACGCCGCGCTGGCTGATGAAGCCCTGCGCCACCAGCTCGCTGTTGCGCTTGTGGTTGGCCTGGGCGATGGACAGCTCGGCCTGCGCCTGCTGCACCTGCGCGCGCTGCAGCCGGTCGTCGAGCTGCACCAGCAGCTGGCCGCGGCGAATGCGCTGGCCGTCGCGGAAGTTGATCTGCGTGACACGCCCACCCACCTCGGCCCGCACCATGGTGCCCTGGCGCGAGCGCAGCGAGCCGACGGCTTCGATCTGCTCGCTCAGCGGCTGCAGGCGCGCCAGCGTGCTCTCCACCACCGGTGCGCCCGCGCCGCCGCCCGGCGCGCCGGGGCCGCCGGCGCGGGCCGGCGCCGGTGGCGCCTGCGGTGCAGCGGACGGGCGTTGAAACCACCAGGCAGCGCCAAGGGCACCGGCCAGGGCAACGACGGCGATGAGGGTGGTGGAGCGCTTCAAAACGAGGTCAGAACTGCTGTGGCGCCACGGCGGCGCCGACCATCTCAAAATGTAGCATCGCCCAGCGGTTTGCGCTGTTGGCAAAGACCCGTGGAACGGCACCGCCGGCGTGCGGGATCGGGCGGGTTCACTTCAATAAAAGGAGCTGCTTGCGCACGTTCTGATTGGATTTCAGATGTGAATCTATCTGAAATCATTTGATATAAGGCGCAAGCAGCTATCATTTTTTCTTGTTCATCCAAAAGTCTCGGATGAAGCGCGGGTCGCACCCGCTGTGTGGGAGCGGGCTTGCCCGCGATCAAGCGTTCGCAGCGACGAGGCGCCCCATCGCGGGCAAGCCCGCTCCTACAACGCTGGCTGAGACTGCCGGCCCATCCGGCAGGTTCACGATCAGCGCAGCGCCGGCACGCCGCGGTTGGCCAACTCGTCTGCACGCTCGTTGCCCTCGTGCCCCGCGTGGCCGCGCACCCAGTGCCAGTGGATGCGGTGCGGCCCGCCGCTCACCAGCGCATCCAGCTTCTGCCACAGGTCGACGTTCTTCACCGGCTGCTTGGCTGCCGTGCGCCAGCCCTTGGCCTTCCAGCCGGCAATCCATTCGGTGATGCCCTGACGCACGTACTGGCTGTCCAGGTACAGGTCGACCTCGCACGGGCGCTTGAGCGCCTGCAGGCCCTCGATGACGGCGGTCAGCTCCATGCGATTGTTGGTGGTCAGCGGCTCGCCGCCGAACAGTTCCTTCTCGGTGGTGCCGTGGCGCAGCAGCACGCCCCAGCCGCCGGGGCCGGGGTTGCCCTTGCAGGCGCCGTCGGTGAACATCTCAATGCGATTCAAGGTCTTTTTTCGGTTTCGCGGCCGCACGGCGGGCGCGGTTAGCTATTGATACAGGAGCACCCGCGGCTACCGGCGCGGCCTTCCAGTGCGCGCCCACCAGCTTGGGGCCGTGGCTGCGCTTGACGGCCACCATGAAGTAGCCGGCGCCGAAGACCGGCCACCAGCGCTGGCCCAGCCCGTCCATCCAGGCAAAGCGCGCCAGGCTGCGGGCGCTGCGCACCGCCGGCCGCCAGCAGCCGAAGCTGACGCCTTCCAGCTCGAAATCCAGCAGCCGCAGCCAGTCGCGCAGGCGCCAGTGGCCGATGAACTGGCCCGCGTCGGGCAGGTACAGGCGGCCGCCGCCCATGCTGCGGTACAGGTGCGCGCGGTACTGGCGCAGGCCCCACAGGCTGGCGGGGTTGAGGCCCGCAATGGCCACCTTGCCCTCGTGCACCAGCACGCGCTGCACCTCGCGCAGCGTGGCGTGCGGGTCGGGGCTCAGCTCCAGCGTGTGCGGCAGCACCACCAGGTCGAGGCTGGCTTCGGCAAAGGGCAGCGCGGCGCTGTCGGTGACCAGGGCGATGCGGCGGGGCTCGCCGCCGTCGGGCGGCGGCGGCGCAGCGGCGGGCGCCGGGCCGGTCGGCGGCGTGGTCAGCGCCAGCCAGCGGTGCGGCATGCGGTTGGCGGCCAGCGCGTCAATGTCGGGCAGGCCGATCTGCAGCGCGTGGTAGCCGAACACGTCCACCAGCGCGGCGTCGAACTGCGCGCGCTCCCAGTCCAGCAAGTACTGGCCGGGCGGGGTCTGGAACCACTCATGAAGGACCATGCCCCCCCCTGTGCCGCTGGCGCGGCTTCCCCCCGAGGGGGACAACGCCGGCGGCCGGGGGGACCCCGGCCACGGCGTTCCGGCGTGGCCTGCGCCGCGGCCATCGGAGGGGGCTTGCTGCGCAGCCCCGTTGCCGGCGCACCGACCAGCGCATCGCCTGGAGCGACAACGATGTAAAGATGGGTTGCACAGGCCGGGGCAGTGGCATTGGTTTTTATAATCCCTTGCTCATGGATTTGATCGCACTGCCCGCCTTCGACGACAACTACTTCTGGTTGTTGCACGACGGCCAGCAAGCCTTGGTGGTGGACCCTGGGGATGCCGCGCCGGTGCGCGCGGCGCTCGACCAGCGGGGGCTGCAACTGGCCAGCATTCTAGTCACGCACCACCACGGCGATCACACCGGCGGCGTGGCCGAACTGCGGGCTGCCACTGGCGCGCAGGTGTTCGGCCCGGCGCGCGAGCGCATCCCCGAGCCCTTCACCCCGCTGCACGGTGGCGATGAAGTGCAGGCGCTGGGCATCCGCTTTCGCGTCATCGACGTGCCGGGCCACACGGCCGGGCACATCGCCTACTTTGCCGACGCCGTGGCTGGCGCGCCGCTGCTGTTCTGCGGCGACACGCTGTTCTCGGGCGGCTGCGGCCGCATCTTCGAGGGCACGCCGGCGCAGATGCTGGCCTCGCTCGACACGCTGGCCGCCCTGCCGGCCGACACGCGGGTGTGCTGCGCGCACGAATACACGCTCGGCAACCTGCGCTTTGCCTGCGCGGTGGAGCCCGGCAACCGCGTGCTGGCCGACTACCAGCGCCACTGCCAGCAGTTGCGCGAAGCCGGCCAGCCCACGCTGCCGTCCAGCATCGGCACCGAGCGGGCGATCAATCCTTTCCTGCGCAGCCGCGAACCCGCCGTCACCCAGGCGGTGCAGGCGCGCACACCTTCAGCAACCGGCGACGTGGCGGTGTTCGCCGCGCTTCGCGAATGGAAGAACGAATTCAGATGAAGTGGTACCAAGGACTGGCGCTGTCCGCCAGCGTCGCCATCGTGGCCGGCTGCGCCGCGCCCGGATCAACCCCCGACAGCAGCGCCGAACCCGGCTCGCCCGTGGCCACCACCAGCGGCCCGGTGCGTGGCGCGGGCGAGATGCCGGCGGTGACGGTGTCCGAGCTGCAGGGCAGCCGCGTGCAGTCGGTCGAGGCACCGGCCGACCTGTGGGACCGCGTGCGCCGCGGCTTCGCCATGCCCGACTTGGAGGGCGAGCTGGTGCAGCGCCACGAGCAGTGGTACAGCACGCGGCCCGACTACATCGAGCGCATGGTCGACCGCTCGCGCCTGTACATCTTCCACATCGTCGAAGAGCTGGAGCTGCGCGGCATGCCGACCGAGCTGGCGCTGCTGCCCTACATCGAATCGGCGTTCAACCCGCAGGCCGTCAGCAGCGCCAAGGCGGCGGGCATGTGGCAGTTCATGCCGGCCACGGGGCGCGACTTCCAGCTGCGCCAGACCATCTTCCGCGACGACCGGCGCAACGTGCTGGATTCGACCCGCGCCGCGCTCGACTACCTGCAGAAGCTGCACGACATGTTCGGCGACTGGCACCTGGCGCTGGCCGCCTACAACTGGGGCCAGGGCAACGTCCGGCGCGCCATCGAGCGCAACCAGGCCGCCGGCCTGGGCACCGGCTACAACGACCTGAACATGCCCGCCGAGACACGCAACTACGTGCCCAAGCTGCAGGCGGTGAAGAACATCATCGCCAGCCCGCAGCAGTTCGGCAGCGTGCTGCCGCTGATCGAGAACCACCCGTTCTTCGACACCGTCGACATCACGAACGACATCGACGTTGAAACCGCCGCGCGCCTGGCCGACGTGCGACTGGAGGACTTCCGCGCGCTCAACCCGTCGCAGCGCAAGCCGGTCATCTTCGCCACCGGCACGCCGCAGATCCTGCTGCCGTGGAACAACGCCGACATCTTCAAGAAGAACCTGGCGGCCGCCGCGCCGGGCTCGCTGGCCTCGTGGACGGCCTGGGTGGCGCCGTCCAACCTGCCCTCGCGCGAGGTCGCCAGCCGCTTCGGCATGAACGAGGACGACTTCCGCGAGATGAACAACATCCCGCGCGGCATGGTGATCAAGAGCGGCTCCACCGTGCTGGTGCGCCGCAACGGCCAGGGCGCCGGCGCCGTGGCCGAGCATGTGGTGAACAACGCGCGCCTGGCCTACACGCCCGAGATCGTGCTGCGCCGCACCAGCGTGCGCGCGCGCCGGGGCGATTCCATCGCCACCATCGCCGCGCGCTACGACCTGCCCGCCGCCACCGTGGCCGGCTGGAACAAGATGGGCGCGCGCGCCGGCCTGAAGCGCGGCCAGGCCGTGGTGCTGTACCTGCCGGTGCGCGCCAGCGCCGCCGCGGCCCGCGACAACGCCGAAACGGCACGCAGCGAGCGCGGCGAAAGCCGCGCTGCGCGCTCGTCGGCGCGCGGCAACGCGCGCGCCGAACAGGCACCCAAGGGCAAGGCCGGCAGCACCCGCGCCGCCAAGGGCCGCGACAGCGCCGACCGCCGCGCCCACAAGAAGGCAGCCCCCGCACGCGCGCAGCCCGCCGCCGGCAAGAAGCCCGTGGCCAGGACCGGCAGCGCCAAGGCGGCGCCGAAAGCCGCCGCCAAGGCCAAGGCCAACAACACCCGGCGCTGATTGCGGCGCGCGCCGCAGCACGTGTCAGGCTGTAGCGCCAGGCGCGGCCCGAAGGGTGGGCTTTCGTTGGATGACACGCCCTGCCGACAAGCCTCAGACAGCGTGGCGGAGGGGGCTTGCCGGCGATCAAGCGTTGTTGGCGACGAGGCGCCTCATCGCGGGCAAGCCCGCTCCCACACAGCGGATGAGGGCCGCGCGTCATCGGAGACTTACTGATGACCAAGCGGCCCGGACAGCGCTTGTGTTCCTGAGCGGGTTGTCGCGTCAGGCCCCGGTCGCGTCGCGCGACAGGCCGGACACCTGGAACTTCGCCTTGGCGCGCCGCGCGAAATCGTTGGTGTAGGTGGTTCCCGGCGCCTGCGAACGCACGGCAGCGCTGCCATTGGGGTACTGCGCCACCACCCGGTGCGCCGTGGCCACGCCTTCTTCGGCCGCCATGCCATCGGGCGACAGCGCCTCGCGCGCCTTCTCCAGCGCCGCCAGGTAGATGGCGCGGTCGCCGTACATGTAGGACTCGGGCACGGCACGCACTATGTCGCTGGGGCCGGCCGTCTGCAGCCACTTCAGCGCCCGCACCACCGCATTGGCGACGGCCTGCACGGTGTTCGGGTAACGCACCACGAACGCCTGCGGCGCATAGACGCAGCCGCCCGGCATGGGCCCGCCGTACAGCTCCTGCGTGCCGCGCAGCGAGCGCGTGTCGGCCACCACGCGGATGTCGCCGCGCAGCTCGAGCTGGGTCATCACCGGGTCGATGTCGGAGATGGCGTCGATGCGCCCCTCGCGCAGCGCGCCGACGGCGGCGGTGGAGGTGCCGACGCCGACGAACTCCACATCGGCCGGCGACACGCCAGCGCGCGCCAGCAGCATGCGCGCGAACCAGTGGCTGGTGGCCTCCAGGGCCGTCACGCCAACGCGCCGGCCCTTGAGCTGCACCAGGTGCTTGAAGTTCGGCAGCGTGCGCGCATTGACCGCGAACACCAGCTGCGGCGCGCGCCCCAGCGCGGCGAAGGCGCGGCAGTTGACACCGTGCTGGCGCAGCAGGATCACGCGCTCGAACCCGCCTGCGGCCAGATCGGCCTGGCCCTGCAGCAGCGCCTGCTGCGCCAGGCTGTCGCCGGCGTGGTCCTGCAGGTCCACCTCCAGCCCTTCGGCGCTGAAGTACTTGAGTTGCTCGGCAATGGTCAGCGGCAGGTAGTACAGCGCGGTCTTGCCGCCGAGGGCCAGGGTGAGCCGGGGTTTTTCAGGCCGCTGTTGGGCGTGGGCAAGGCCCTGGCCCAGCAGCGCCGCCGCCGCAGCGCCCCACAGCCACTGGCGGCGCGACAGATCAGGAACCAGTGGGGGGACGAATACAGGGGTGGGCATGGCTTCGGCAACTACCTGACGGTAGCCCAAGGCACCCATGCCGGCATCGGGTCGAGCCCGAATCGGGTTAGTGCTTAGAACCTGTCGCGCAGGTGATTCGGCGCGCATGCGCATCGCATGTCACTGCCCGGCGCGCAATGGCGCAGCCGCGGGCAGCAGCCTGCTGGTTGCATCCTGCAGCGTCTGGATCACCGAAAAAATAGGGAGTATATGAATTCAACGCCCTTATAACAGGCGCTGCAAGCCAACTATATGGGGAGTATATGGCGCACAGCGCGCCATACCCGATCAACGCCAGCCCTGGAACAGGATCGCCACGTTGACCGCGAAGGCCAGCCCCCACACCGCGCTGCGCAGCGTGGCCAGGCCGCCGACGTAAGTGATGATGAAGCCCAGCCGCAGCAGCACGTACAGCAGCGCCAGCAGATCGACGCGCGCCTGCGGCGCCCCCAGCTGCAGCGCCGCCAGCACCGCGCCGATGAAGAACGGCAGCCCCTCGAAGCTGTTGGCCTGCGCCGCGTTGGCCCGGGCGCGCCAGTCGCCCTGCCGCGCCAGCCAGCCGCGCGGGTCGGCGTTGTCGTAACCGCCCTGGCTGCGCGGCCTGCCCAGCTGGCCCCACTTGGCAATGAACGAACACAGCAGCGGCAGCAGCGCGGCGATGAGGATGCACCAATGGGCGATGCTGAAAGCGGGAACGTGGGCAGCGGTCATGACGATTGGAATGAAAACGGGCCGCAGCGCTTTGCTGGCAAGCGCCGACAGCTATCAAAAACAAATTGACTATCGAGAAGTCTCCGATGACGCGCGGACCGCATCCGCTGTGTGGGAGCGGGCTTGCCCGCGATCCAGCGTGGGTGGCGACGAAACGCCTCATCGCGGGCCAGCCCGCTCCCACAACGCTGCCTGAGACTTCCTGATCATCAAGCAAAAAACAGTTGGTTGTGCCGCGCCGTCAGCGCCGGTCCACCAGCGCGTGGGCGATGGTGCCCAGGTCGACGTACTCCAGCTCGCTGCCGGCCGGCACGCCACGCGCCAGGCGCGTCACCGTCAGGCCGCGGCTCTTCAGCGCCTGGCCGATCACGTGCGCCGTCGCCTCGCCCTCGGCCGTGAAGTTGGTGGCCAGGATCACCTCCTGCACCACGCCATCGCTGGCGCGCTCGATCAGCTTATGCACGCCGATGTCGCGTGGGCCCACTCCATCGAGCGGGCTGAGCTTGCCCATGAGCACGAAGTAGCGCCCCTTGAAGGCCGCCGTGCGCTCCAGCGCCGCCTGGTCGGCGGGCGTCTCGACCACGCACAGCTTGGTGGCATCGCGCCGTTCGTCCAGGCAGGTGTCGCACACCTCGCCCTCGGTGAAGGTGTGGCACAGCGCGCAATGGCGCACGTTGGCCACCGCGTCCTGCAATGATCGCGCCAGCAGCTGCGCGCCCTCGCGGTCGTGCTGCAGCAGGTGGAACGCCATGCGCTGCGCCGAGCGCACGCCCACCCCCGGCAGGCGCCGCAGCGACTGGATCAGGGTGTCGAGGCTGTGGGTGTCGCTCATCACGTTGGAGGATATGCCATCACGCTGCAGGTCGAATGGCCGCGGAGCAGGCCGTGCCAGCGAACGCCGCGGACGGACCTGCGCCGGCCGCTGGCGTTGTCCCCCTTCCCGAAGAGAGAAGGGGGAAGGCGCTTCAGCGCCTCAGGGGGATGTACCTTGTTTAGAACGGGAACTTCATCCCCGGTGGCATCCCCGGCATGCCCGCCGGCATCAGCTTGCCCATCTTCTCGGCCGACAGTTCCTCGGCCTTGCGCACGGCGGCGTTGAAGGCGGCGGCGACCAGGTCTTCCAGCATGTCCTTGTCGTCCGCCAGCAGGCTGGGGTCGATGGTGACGCGCTTGACGTCGTGCTTGGCGGTCATCAGCACTTTCACCAGGCCGGCGCCGGATTCGCCCTCCACTTCCATCAGCGCCAGTTCGTCCTGCGCCTTCTTCAGGTTGTCCTGCATGGCCTGGGCCTGTTTCATCAGGCCGGCGAGTTGTCCTTTGTTGAACATCGGTTCTCTTCCTTCGGGTTCAGATTCAACGCATCAAAGCGGCTTGATGCTTCCGGGGACGATTTTCGCCCCAAAGTCGCGGATCATTTCCTGCACGAACGGGTCGGCCAGCAGCAGCGATTCGGCGGCCTTCAGGCGCTGGTCGGCGGCGATCCTGTTGCGGCGCGCCGGGCTGTCGCTGACGGCGCCGATCTCAACCTGCAGGCGCACGGCGTGCCCGGCCTCGGCCAGCGCCGCCTGCAGGCGCTCGCGCGCGGCCGACTGGCCGAGTGATTCGCTTTCGATGCGCAGCGTCCACTGCCCATCGGTGCGCGCCACCAGCTGCGACTGCAGCGCCAGTTCGCGCACCAGCGCGGTGATGGCCTCGCGCGCCACCAGGTCCTGCACCACGGCGTGCCAGAAGTCGCCCTCGGCACCCGGTACCACGGCGGGCAGCTCGGTGAGCACCGGCCGCGGCTCGGGCTGCTGCGAATCGCTGCCTTCGCGCACCTTGACTGCTACGATTTCAGAAGCTGCCGGCGCCCGCGGGGCGGGCGCTGCAGCCTGTTTTTCCTCTTGAACGGTGCGCGGCATCTGCGGGCGCACCGGCAGCGGCTGCAAGGGCGGGTGCTCGGCCAAGGGCGGCGCCAGCGGCAGCTCGTCGCCGGCATCTTCGAACGCCGGTTCGCCCGCGGGCTGGGCATCGGGCGGCGCGAAGCCGCCATCGTCGCCCCAGTCGTCGGCGGGGGATTCGTCGGGTTCGGGGGCCGCAGGCTGGGCCACAGGCACCACCGGCGGCGCCACCGCCGGCGCATCGACACGCACCGCTGGCGACGCTGCGGCCACGCTGGCGGCACGCGCCGTCGCTGCCTCAGCCGGCTTCAGAGTTTTTTTTTCAGCCGCGGCGCTGGCCTGGGGTGCGGCGCCGGTCTTGAACGGCAGCAGCCGCAGCAACACCATGGTCAGGCCGGTGTAGTCGTCGGGGGCCAGGCCCAGCTCGGCCCGGCCGTGGATGCACAGGCTGTAGAGCAGCTGCGTCTCGTCGGCCGGCAGCAAGGTGGCCAGCCGCGCGGTTTCCTGCGCGTCGGGGTCGGTCTCATCGACCGGCATGTCGGGCACGGCCTGCTGCACGGCCATGCGCTGCAGCACGCTGGCCATGTCTTCCAGCGTGGTGGCGGCCGACTGGCCGGCGGCGCGCAGCTGCTCGACCAGATCGACCACCGCCTTGCCGTCACCCGCGGCCAGCGCGCCGATCAGGCTGAACACCACGCTGCGGTCCACGCTGCCCAGCATCTGGCGCACGGTGGCCTCTTCCAGGCGGCCGGAGCCGAAAGCGATGGCTTGGTCGGTCAGGCTGAGCGCATCGCGCATCGAGCCGCGCGCGCCGCGCGCCAGCAGGCGCAGCGCGCCGGCATCGGCCGGCACGTTCTCGGCCGCCAGCACGGTGCTCAGGTGCGCCAGCACGGTCTCGGGCGCCATCGGCCGCAGGTTGAACTGCAGGCAGCGCGACAGCACCGTGACCGGCACCTTCTGCGGGTCGGTGGTGGCGAGCACGAACTTGAGGTATTCGGGCGGTTCCTCCAGCGTCTTCAGCATGGCGTTGAAGGCGGTGTTGGTGAGCATGTGCACTTCATCGATCATGAAGACCTTGAAGCGGCCCTGCACCGGCTTGTAGACGGCCTGCTCGAGCAGGCCCTGCACCTCGTCCACTCCGCGGTTGCTGGCGGCGTCGAGCTCGGTGTAGTCGACGAAGCGGCCGGCGTCGATGTCGGTGCAGGCCGGGCACACGCCGCAGGGCGTGGCGGTGATGCCGCCCTGCCCGTCGGCGCCGGTGCAGTTGAGCGACTTGGCCAGGATGCGCGACACCGTGGTCTTGCCAACGCCGCGCGTGCCGGTAAACAGGTAGGCGTGGTGCAGCCGCTGCTGCGTCAGGGCATTGGTCAGCGCCTGCACGACGTGCTCCTGACCCACCATTTCGGAGAAATTCCGCGGACGGTATTTGCGGGCCAGAACCAAGTACGACATGGGCTGGATTCTACGGGGCGAAAGCGCGACGCCCCGGATTAGAGGATCGACTCGGAAACGACGCGGAAACCCCACGGAAGCCACCCCGTCGGCGCCAAACAGGGTATGCTGCACCGCAACAGAAACAACGGTATCGGTTTGTCGTCGACAAGCCGTCGCCACTTGCCATGTTGCACCGCCTGGAATCGCCGGACACGGCTCTTGCCGATCTGGCCGACATCGACATTCACCCGCAGGCCGCGGCGCTGATCGACACGCTGGCCGATTGCCGGCATCCGCGTGCCGGCCGACTGACGGTGCGCTTGGCCGAAAGCCATGACGCCGAGGAACTGGCGATGCTGCGCGGCGAGGTGCTGAACCTACTGGCCCTCAGCTTCGGCCCCGCCGAAGCGCAGCGAAGGCTGCAAGCCGTACAATAGGCCGCGACGGGCCTTCCCGCATGGTGAAGGAGCCAACCGGGTCAGGTGGGGAACCAAGCAGCCCTAACTTTGGAGCCAGTGCCGGGGCAAAGGCTCGTCACCTTCTTCTTTTCTCTGTGCCGCAGATTTGCTACGCTAAAGATAGCTTCTTGCGCAGAGCTGGTGCCGGCTGAGGCACCATTTCCCTCCGAATCCAACAGCGCCCTGCCGGCACCCGGTCAGTGGTGCGAGGGCGGCAGCGACGCCGTCTTGCGCCGGTTGAGCTCGAACGGCGACATGGCCAGCAAGGTGGTCAGCGCGCTGGACACCATCATCATGAACCAGAAGATGAAGAAGGTGACGGTGTAGACCGCGTAGCGCGACCAGCCGGCACGCTCGCCGAACAGCGTCAGCATCTCCGGGTCGAGCACGGCGAAGACCATCATCTCCAGCACCGCGGCCACCAGAAAGGCAGGCCAGGCGATCCACATCAATCGTTCACGCAGCATGGGCATCGTTCCTATCAGGACGGTTGATGAAATTCAGCGCTGGGCAGGGGCCGCCGCCGAGGCGGGCGCCTCGGCGCCCTTGGGCAGGCCGCCGGTGGCCGCATGGTTGCGCGCCTGCATGGCGGGTGTCAGTTCGGCCTTGCCCACCTCATCGGCCGGCTGCACGACCGGCGCATCGGGCCGCCGGGCGTCCGAATACACCGGGTCGGGACGACTGATGGCCAGGTACAGCGTGATGAAGGAGGCCACCACCACGACGGTGGGGCCACCCACCACCATCCACATGATGGGGTGCTTCCACCACGGGCCGGAGTGCGGTGCCACGGCGGGCGAAGAAGGAAGAGTGCTCATCGATGCTTACCTTGGAACCATGAAGACGGATTTCTCGCGCACCTCGCCCACGCCCGGTGCCTGCACGTTGAAGTGAATCTCGTGCGAGCCGGCGTTGGCCGTGCCCCAGGGCAGCTGCAGACGCACCGGCACCCACAGGGATTGCGCGCCGTCGATGGTGACGGTCTTGTCGGTGACCAGTTCCAGCCCCGGCAGGCCGTCGGCCGACAGGGTGAAGGTCTGCGGCCGCTCGGTCGCGTTCATGACCTGGATGCGGTAGACGTTCTCGATCTTGCCGCCTTCGACCAGGCGTGCCAGGGTGGCACGGTCGCGCACGATGTCGACCTTGAAGGGCGTGCGCAGGAACAGGCTGGCGATCAGTGCAATGGTGACCGCCGCCAGGATGGCGGAATAGATCAGCACGCGGGGACGCAGCACGTGGCGCAGGATCTGCTTGCCGCCCCAGCCTTGTTCCAGCGCGTGTTCGGTGGAATAGCGGATCAGGCCGCGCGGATAGCCGACCTTGTCCATGACGTCGTCGCAGACGTCGATGCAGGCCGCGCAGCTGATGCACTCGTACTGCAGGCCGTTGCGGATGTCGATGCCGGTCGGGCACACCTGCACGCACAGGGTGCAGTTGACGCAATCACCCAGGCCCAGCGCCTTGGGATCGGCGCTCTTGGACCTCCCGCCGCGCGGCTCGCCGCGCTTGGCGTCGTAGGTGACGATGAGCGTGTCCTTGTCGAACATGGCGCTCTGGAAGCGCGCGTAGGGGCACATGTACTTGCACACCTGCTCGCGCATGTAGCCGGCGTTGCCGTAGGTGGCGAAGCCGTAGAAGAAGATCCAGAAAATTTCCCACGGACCGAGCGTCCAGCTCAGCACATGGCCGGCGAGTTCGCGGATGGGCGTGAAGTAGCCGACGAAGGTGAAGCCCGTCCAAAGGCCGAACGCGATCCAGACGACCTGCTTGAGCGCCTTGCGCGAGAATTTGGCGGCCGACATCGGCGCGGCGTCGAGCCGCATGCGGGCCGAGCGGTCACCTTCGATCCTGCGCTCGATCCAGAGGTAGATCTCGGTGTAGACCGTCTGCGGACAGGTATAGCCGCACCACTGCCGTCCTGCCACCGCCGTGAACAGGAACAGCAACATGGCCGAGATGATGAGGATGGCCGCGAGGTAGATGACGTCCTGGGGGTACAGGACCAGGCCGAAGATGTAGAAGCGCCGTGCATCCAGATCGAAAAGCATGGCCTGCCGATCGCCCCACTGCAGCCAGGGCATGCCATAGAAGAAGATCTGGGTGGCGAAAACGAAGAACCAGCGCCATTTGGTGTACAGACCCGTCACGCTGCGCGGGTAGATCTTCTTCTGGGCCTCGTACAGAGACACCATCACTTCGTCGCCAGCGATGCCAGCAGCGGTTTTATCGGAAGGGGGCGACTTGCTCACATCAACCTGTCTGTCAAGAGACAAAGGATGGCTGAAGTCTAGTACGTCCCTCTCTGGCGCGCCGCGGTCAGCCATCCATCGCCCGCAGCCAGCCAGGTCACTCCAGAAAAAAGAGGCGCACCGCGCCCCATCACGCTGTTGACATCAAGCACAAAACGATGCCAACCAAGATGGGACCTGCGCTGCCAGCTATCGAATCAGGAGTTATCCGAATCGTCGGGCGACCACGCGGCCCCCCTCGCTCGCTCACACGAGGTTGACCTCCACGCGGCGCGCCTGGGCGCCGGCACCGGCTTCGATGTTCTCCGGCTTCTTCAGCTCGATGCTGTCTTCAGCCACACCCAGCGCCTTGAGCTGGTCGCGCACCGCGAAGGCACGCTGCTTGGCCAGTTCCTCGTTCTGCGCTGCGTTGCCGCTGCTGTCGACGAAACCGCTCACCACGGCTTTCTTGCCGGCCTGCACGCCGGCGATCACGTCGGCCAAGGCCGTGTCGGCACCGGCAGCGAGGTCGGCCTTGCCGGTGGCGAAGAAGAACTTGACCACACCGTTCTCGACCACCACCGAAGCCGCATCACCGGCTGCAGGCGCCGCGGCGGCCGGAGCAGCCGGTGCGGCAGTTGCAGGGGCCGCTGCCGCGGGTGCGGCACCGGCCACGCCACCGCCCTTGCCCCACACGTAGGCCGTCAGCACGTTCAGTTGTTCGGGCGTGAACTTGCTTTCCCAGGCCGGCATGACGCCGGTCTTGCCGTTGTTGATCATGTCGACGATGTGCGCCTCGACGCCGGGGCCGTGCACGAACACGCCGCTGGTCAGATCGGGCGAGCCCAGAGCCTGGTTGCCTTTGCCGTCCGCGCCATGGCAGGCGGCGCACGCCACAAACTTGTCGCGGCCGAGGTTGGCGCGCACCGAGTCGTGCGGCGAGTTCGACAGGTTGAGCACGTAGTTGGCCAGGTTGCGCACGTCATCGGACGAACCGACGGCCGCCGCCATGGGCGTCATGATGCCGGTGCGGCCCTGGGCGATGGACGCGTGGATGTGCTCCGGCGTGCCACCCCAGTTCCATTGCGCGTCGGTCAGATTGGGGAACCCGGTGCTGCCGCGTGCGTCCGAACCATGGCATTGCGCGCAGTTGTTCATGAACAGGCGGTCGCCGATGGCCATGGCCTGCGGGTCCTTGGCCAGGTCCTCGGTGCTCTTGCCCGCGAACGCCGCGTAGATGGGTGCCGTCTGCTCGTTGCCACGCGCCACCTCGGTCTCGAACTGGCCGACCTGCGTCCAGCCCAGCGAGCCCTTGTACGAACCGAGGCCGGGATAGAGGTAAAGATACGCCAGCGAGAACACGCAGGTGATGATGAACAGGCCCACCCACCAGCGCGGCAGCGGGTTGTTCATCTCGCGCAGATCACCGTCCCAGACGTGACCCGTGGTGTTGTCCGCGGCCGTCATGGCCTTGGTCTTGCCACTGATCCACAACAGGGCCAGGCAGCCGAAGATGCCGAGCAGCGTGATGCCCGTGATGAAAATCGACCAGAAATTGCTCGTGAAGTCGCTCATTTTTTGTTCCTTGCCTGCTGGCTGTGCCGTACTGGGTCAATCCTGCTCGAAAGGCAAACGCGCCGCCTCGTCGAACCGCGCCTTGTTGCGGCGCGACCAGGCCCAGGCGACGATGCCGATGAAGACGACAAACGCCACCACGGTCACGATGCTGCGCAGAAGGTTGATGTCCATGATGATGCTTGACCAGACTTACTTGCGGTGAATGCCCAGCACCTGCAGGTAGGCGATGACGGCGTCCATTTCGGTTTTACCCTTCACCTCTTCCGGCGCCTTGGCGATTTCCTCGTCGGTGTAGGGCGCGCCCAGCGTGCGCAGGCCGCGCATGTGCGCCTGGATCGTGCCGGCGTTGGCGGCGTTCTTTTCCAGCCAGGGGTAGGCCGGCATGTTCGACTCGGGCACCACATCGCGCGGGTTGTTCAGGTGCGCGCGGTGCCAGTCGTCGCTGTAGCGGCCGCCCACGCGCCCCAGGTCCGGTCCGGTGCGCTTGCTGCCCCACAGGTGCGGGTGGTCGTACACGAACTCACCCGCCACCGAATACGGCCCATAGCGCAGCGCCTCGGCGCGGAACGGGCGCACCATCTGCGTGTGGCAGTTGTTGCAGCCCTCGCGAACGTACACGTCGCGCCCCACGACCTGCAGCGCGGTGTAGGGCTTGAGACCCTCGATCGGCTGCGTGGTCGACTTCTGGAAGAACAGCGGCACGATCTCCACCAGGCCTCCGACAGAGACCACCAGCAGGATCAGCACGATCATCAGGAAGTTGTTGGTTTCGATCTTGGCGTGGCCGGTGATTTTTTCTGCTGCCATGATTCCTTACCTCCTCTGATCAGGCGTGGGCCGCGACCGCGGGAATCTGAACCTGGACCACACGGCCGGCAGCGATGGTCTTGAGCATGTTCCACAGCATGACCACCATGCCACTCAGGTACAGCAGACCACCGATCAGGCGCAGCACGTAGAACGGATACGTGGCCTTGACCGATTCGACGAAGGTGTAGGTCAGCGTGCCGTCGGCGTTGACTGCACGCCACATCAGGCCCTGCATCACGCCGGCAATCCACATCGCGGCGATGTACACGACGATACCGATGGTGGCAATCCAGAAATGCACCTCGATGGCCTTGATGCTGTACATCTGACGCTGGCCGAACAGACGCGGCAGCAGGTAGTAGATGGAGCCGATGGTGATCAGGCCGACCCAGCCCAGCGCGCCGGAGTGCACGTGGCCCACCGTCCAATCGGTGTAGTGCGACAGCGCGTTGACGGTCTTGATCGACATCATCGGGCCTTCGAACGTGGACATGCCGTAGAACGACAGCGACACGATCAGGAAGCGCAGGATGGGGTCGTCACGCAGTTTGTGCCAGGCGCCCGACAGCGTCATGATGCCGTTCATCATGCCGCCCCAGCTGGGTGCCAGCAGGATCAGCGAGAACACCATGCCCACGCTCTGCGCCCAGTCGGGCAGCGCGGTGTAGTGCAGGTGGTGCGGGCCGGCCCACATGTAGGTGAAGATCAGCGCCCAGAAGTGGACGATGGACAGGCGGTAGCTGTACACCGGGCGCTCGGCCTGCTTGGGGATGAAGTAGTACATCATGCCCAGGAAGCCGGTGGTCAGGAAGAAGCCCACGGCGTTGTGGCCGTACCACCACTGCACCATGGCGTCCTGCACGCCGGCATAGGCCGAGTAGGACTTGAACAGGCCGACCGGCAGCGCCGCGCTGTTGACGATGTGCAGCAGCGCGATGGCCAGGATGAAGCCGCCGTAGAACCAGTTGGCCACATAGATGTGCTTGACCCGGCGCGTGCCCACCGTGCCGAAGAACACCACGGCGAAGGACACCCAGACCAGCGCGATCAGCACGTCGATCGGCCACTCCATTTCGGCGTATTCCTTGCTGCTGTTCAGGCCCAGCGGCAGCGTGATGGCAGTCGCCAGGATCACCAGCTGCCAGCCCCAGAATGTGAACGCCGCGAGCTTGTCGGAGAACAAGCGCACCTGGCAGGTGCGCTGCACCACGTAATAGGCCGTTGCAAACAGGCCGCAGCCACCGAACGCAAAGATCACCGCATTGGTGTGCAGCGGCCGCAATCGACCGTAGCTGAGCCATGAAATGCCCGGGTTCAACTGCGGCCAGGTCAGCTGCGCGGCGATGATCACGCCCACCAGCATGCCGACCACGCCCCAGACCACCGTCATCACGGCGAACTGCCTGACCACCTTGTCGTTGTAGACCGTGGCTTGCGTATTGGCGAATGTCATTTCCACCTCTTCCTGAAAAAACTTTTTGGAGTATCCCGATTCAGATTATCGGGCTTGATTGATGTGTGTCAATCGTGCTCGAAAATCCGCTCGCCTTCGCGGTCAACGTCGTCGAACTGGCCACGGTAGATGGCCCACCAGAGCGCGCCGAGAATGAAGAACACCAGCACGACCGACAGCGGGATGAGCAAGTAAAGAATGTCCATCAGTGCACCTTTTCGTGCGGCCGCTCATCGTAGGACAGACGCAGCGCGTTGATCACCACCAGCAGCGAACTGGCTGCCATGCCCAGCCCGGCCAGCCAGGCCGACACCCAACCCATCATCGCCAGCGGCACGCCGATGGCGTTGTAGGCCGCCGCCCAGCCGAGATTCTGCCTGACGATGCGCATGGTGCGGCGGGCCTTGGCACGGCATGCGGGAATCAGCGACAGGCGATCCCCCAGCACCACGAAGTCGGCCTGCGCCCGCGCCAGCGGCACCGAACGGCCGAACGCGAACGACACGTTGGCGCCGGCCAGCACCGGCCCATCGTTCAGGCCATCGCCCACCATGGCAACGGTCGCACCCTCGGCCTGGGCCTGCTGCATCAGGGCCAGCTTGTCGTCCGGCAGGCAGCCACCGCGCGCATCGTCGATGCCCACGAGCGCGCCAAGGCGCGCCGCCGCGTCGTGCCGGTCACCCGACAGCAGGCGCACCTTCACGCCATCATCCTTCAGCGCCGCCACCGAAGCCTGCGCATCGTCGCGCGCATCCTCGCGGAAGTGAAAGCTGGCCAGCCAACCTTGCCCATCACTCAGATGGCTGCTCGGCCCGGAGCCGTTGGTGACCGGCACACCGAAGAATGCGGCCGACCCCAGGCGCACTTCATGGCCGTTCGCCAGCCGTGCCTTGACGCCCTGCCCGGCCACTTCCTCCAGCGCCGCCAGCACAGGCGTTTCTCCGCTGGAGCCCGACCCCTCGGCCCGTGCCGCATCGACCAGCGCACGCGACACCGGATGCAGGCTGTCACGCGCCAGCGCCGCGGCCAGGGCCAGCGCCTGGGCCCGGCTCACGCCGTCGCGCAAGCGCAGGTCCTCCAGCACGAAGGCATCGCGCGTCAGCGTGCCGGTCTTGTCGAACACCACCATGTCGACCTGCGCCAAGGCCTCCAGCGCCTGCAGCCGCCGAACCAGCACACCCCTCCTGGCCAGCGCGCCCGCGCTGGCCAGCATGGCCGCGGGCGTGGCCAGCGACAGCGCGCAGGGGCAGGTGACCACCAGGATCGCCACGGCGATCATCAGCGCATGGCCGGGATCGGTGGGCCACCACCAGATGCAGGCCAGTCCCGCCGCCAGCAGCACGAAGATCAGGAAAGGCTTGGCCAGGCGGTCGGCCAGCAACGCGATCTGCGGCTTGCTGGTGGAAGCCTGCTCCATCAGCGCCACGATCTGCGCGTAGCGTGTGTCGCCGCCGATCTGCTCCACCCGCATGTCCACCGGCGCCGTCAGGTTGTGGCTACCGGCGATCACGCGCTGGCCCTGGCCGCGCGCCAGCGGCGTCGATTCGCCGGTGAGCAGCGACTCGTCGGCCGAAGTCTCGCCGCGCAGCACCAGCCCATCCGCCGGAAACACCTCGCCCGGCAACACGCGCAGCACGTCGCCCACACGCACGCGCCGCACCGACACCCGCTCCCAGCCGCCGGCACCGCTCTGGCGCTGCACGCTGTCGGGCAGACGGTGCATCAGCGCCTCCAGCGCACCGGCCGTGCGGTCGCGCAGGCGCAGTTCCAGCCAGCGCCCGGTGAGCAGGAAGAACACGAACATGGTGAGCGAATCGAAATACACCTGGTGCCCGAACACGCCCTGCGGTTCGAAGGTGCCCAGCGAACTGACCACGAAGGTGATCAGCATGCCCAGCGCCACCGGCAGATCCATGCTGACGCGGCGCAGCTTCAGGTCGAGCCACGCGTTGCGAAAGAACGGCTGGCACGAGAACAGCACCACCGGAATCGACAGCACCCATTGCGCCCAGCGCAGCAGGCGCACGGTGTCGGCCTCCATCTCGCCCGCGCTGGTGAAGTACTCCGGCGTGGCGTACATCATCACCTGCATCATGCACACGCCCGCCACGCCCAGGCGCCACATCATCTTGCGCGTCTCGGCCTGGCGGCGTTCCGCCGCGAACGCGTCGCTGGCCGGCAATGGCCGGTAGCCGGTGCGCAGCACCGCCTGCATCCAGTCGGAAGGCTTGGTGGCCGACTCGTCCCACACCACGCGGCCGCGGTGTGCAGCGGCGCTGATATCCGCCTCGCGCACTCCGGGGGTGGCGCGCAGGGCCTGCTCGATGGTCACGGCACAGGCGGCGCAGTGCATGCCCTCGAACACGACGTTCGACTCCCACACACCCTGTTCGGCGTCGCCGGCGCTTGCACCCACGGGACGGCTGAACTCCAGCCACTCGTCGCGCTCGTCGAGCAGTTGCCAGGCAGCGTCGCCGCGGGTCGGCTCAGCGCGTTCCGGAAACGCTGCCTCGCCTGCCACGGCGGCCGAAGAAATCGCGCTTGCACCTTGGATCACGGCGTGGACTGTACACCCTTTGGTTGACACGGGCTTGACTTCAGTCAATAGCCGCCGAGCGCTGCACGGATAATGTATCGTCGCGCTTGGAGTGAATTGCCCAGCATCAATGCCGGTGCCGCGCCCGAGTCACCACATTTTCAGGAGAACCAATCATGTACAGCCGCATCCTCGTCGCCACCGACGGCTCCAAACTGTCCAAGAAGGCCGTCGACAGCGCCATCAACCTGGCTGCCCTGTGCGGCGCGGAACTGATCGCGCTCAAGGTCGTGCCGCGCTACCCGCAAAGCTACTTCGAGGGCTCGATCCCGCTGTCGACGGAGGACGTTTCGCGCGTCGAACAGCAGTGGGCCGCCGACGGCCAGGAGATCGTCGATGCCGTCAAGAAGGCCGGCGAGGCCAAGGGCGTGAAGGTCAAGCCCGTGCTGGCCAAATCGGACGTGGTGTCCGACGCGCTGATTGCCGCCGCGAAGAAGCACAAGGCCGACATCATCGTCATGGCCTCGCATGGCCGCAAGGGCGTCAAGCGCCTGCTGCTGGGCAGCGAGACACAGCAGGTGCTGACGCACTCCGAAATCCCGGTGCTGGTGCTGCGTTGATGCACCCAGGCTGTAGCACGCTTCTGTTTCGATAGCTGCCTGCGCAATAACGACAAGGGCTTCAGGTCGATTTGACCTGAAGCCCTTGTTGTTTAGTGAGGGGCCGCGGTTCGATCAGCGCGGCACGGCCGTCCCGATGGGGTCTTCGTCGGTGCTTTCCGGCGGCTGCACCGGCGTGCCGGTGATGGCGGGGCGCACGCTGGCCGGCGCTGGCACATAACCCGCCAGACCTTCGCGCAGGCCCATTTCGAGGCGGTCGACGCGCGCATGCAGATCGCGGTTGTGGCTTTCCACCGCCTGCACCAGGCGACCGACTTCCAGGTCCACCGGACGATCACGCAGCCCCATCTCGGCACGGTCCACGCGGGCCAGCGTTTCGCGCGTGTGGTTGTCGATGACTTCGGACAAGCGCGCCACCTCCTTATCCAGGTGCGCGCGCAGGTCGGTGAAGCGCGAAGCCTCGGCCTTGTCGGCCAGTTCGCGCTGGGCCGTCAGTTCCTTGGCGTGGCGGCGCGTTTCCATCAGCACCGTGCCCTGCGTGTAGGCGATCAGGCCCACGAACACCACCGACAGCAGCGCCATCAGGCCCAGCAGCACCAAGCCGAGCGGCGCGCGGATCTCGGTGAAGATCAGGTTGAGGTCGGTCGGCATGGTCATCGCCGTCCAGTTGACGCCGATGAACGCCACGATGGCGGCGCCGATGATCAGCAAAAGCAGTGCTCGCAGCGACATGCAGTTTCCTTCGCGTAGTGTGTGTTCTTCTGGCCTGCTACAAGGCGGCCGTTCGGCAACGAGTTTACCCGCGCCCCCGCGCACCCCCTGTCAGCCAACGCCGTCAGTCACGACCGGTCGAACAGCGCCTTGTACTGGTCGCGCAGCAGGTTCTTCTGCACCTTCCCCATGGTGTTGCGCGGCAGTTCGCTGGCGATGAAGCAGCGCTTGGGAATCTTGAAGTTGGCCAGTTTCGCTTTCAGCGCACCAACCAGCCCATCGGCATCCAGCCTGGCGCCCGGCTTGGCGATGACCACCGCCACACCCACCTCGCCAAAATCCGGATGCGGCACACCGACGATGGCGCTCTCGGCCACGCCCGGCATGTCGTTCAGGTAACCCTCGATCTCGGCCGGATACACGTTGTAGCCGCCGCTGATGATCAGGTCCTTGCTGCGGCCGACGATGGTGACGTAGCCGCGCGCGTCCTGCAGGCCCACGTCGCCGGTCTTGAACCAGCCGTCGGCGGTGAACTCCTCGGCTGTCTTCTCGGGCATGCGCCAGTAGCCCGAAAACACGTTCTCGCCCATCACCTGGATGTTGCCGATCTCGCCCTCGGCCACGGGCTGGCCGGCGTCGTCGCGCACGCGCACGCCGACACCCGGCAGCGGAAAACCCACCGTGCCGCCGCGCCGCTCGCTCTGGTTCTGATAGCGACCGTCGGCGCTGTACGGGTTGCTGGTGAGCATGATGGTCTCGCTCATGCCGTAGCGCTCGAGGATGGTGTGGCCGGTGCGCTCGCGCCATTCGTTGAAGGTCTCGAGCAGCAGTGGCGCCGAGCCGCTGATGAACAGCCGCATGTGCGCCGCCTGCTGCTTCGTCAACGCAGGCTCGGCCAGCATGCGCACGTACAGCGTGGGCACGCCCATGAACACGGTGGCGCGCGGCAGATCGGCGATGACTTTCTTCGGATCGAACTTGCCGTGCCACAGCATCTTGCTGCCGTTGAGCAGCGCGCCATGAATGGCGACAAAAAGGCCGTGCACGTGGAAGATGGGCAGCGCGTGGATCAGCACGTCGCCTCGGCCTTCAGACCCTCCGGTGGCCACCCAGCCCCAGTAGTCCTTCAGCATCACCGCGTTGCTCAGCAGGTTGCCGTGCGACAGCATCGCGCCCTTGCTGCGGCCCGTGGTGCCGCTGGTGTACAGGATCGCGGCCAGGTCGTCGGCCCGTTTCTGCACCGGCGTCTGGCGGTCGCTGCAGTGCGCGGCGCGGGCCAAGAGGCTGCCGCTGCGGTCGTCGTCCAGCGTGAACACGTGGCGCGTGCCGGCCTGGAAGGCGATCTGGCTGACCCATGCGAAGTTCTTGCCCGTGCACACCACCACCGCCGGTTCGGCGTTGCCGATGAAGTACTCGATCTCGGCGCTCTGGTAGGCGGTGTTGAGCGGCAGGAACACGAAGCCCGCGCGCAGCGTGGCCAGGTACAGCACCATGGCCTCGACCGACTTCTCGACCTGCACGGCCACGCGCGGCGGCACGCCATCTTGCGACTTCGGAATGTCGAGCGACTGCAGCAGGTTGGCCACCATGGCAGTGGCGCGGTCGAGATCGCGCCAGGAGTAGGCCAGGCCGTTGTCGGTCTCGACGGCGATGCTGTCCAGGTCGGCGGGAAAGGCGGCGCGCAGGGCGGAAAAAAGGTTCTGGTTGGGCATGGCGGATGGGACGGGAATCGAAGTCAGAAACGTGCCGGGCGCTTGCTCAGAAAGGCTTCGATGCCTTCACGGTGCTCGGCGCTGTCGGCGTAGTCATAGGCGCTTTTTACTATATTATCAATAGCTGCTTGCGCAGTATCCACGGGCGCTGAGGCCTGATTCAATGCCCGAAACGTCTGCTTGTTCAGGCGCGCTGCCTGGGGCGCCAGCGTGGCGATGCGGCGCGCGCGCTCCAGCGCATGGGCCTGCAGATGCTCTGGCGATTCGACGCGGTGCAGAAAGCCGCGCGCCTTCATCTCGGGCGCGCCCAGCACGGCGGCCTCCAGCAGCAGCTCGCGCGCCGTGGCCTCGCCGGCCACGCGCGCCACCAGCTGCGCCTCGCGCGGCGCCATCGGAAAGCCGAGCTTGGCAATGGGCGCGCCGAACTTGGCGTCGTCGGCGGCAACGCGGATGTCGCAGGCGCTGGCGATCTCCACCCCCGCGCCCATGCAGTTGCCCTCGATGGCGGCGACGATGGGCACGTCGCAATCCAGCACGGACTGCAGGCCGCCCCACACCGCGTCCTCGTGGAAGGCGCGCAGTTGCGCGACGTCGAAGCGGAAGTCGGGGTACTCGGCAATGTCGCCACCGGCGCAGAAGTGCGCGCCCGCGCCTCGCAGCAGCACGCAGCGCCAGTGGGTGGCGGCCTGGATGCGGGTGAACACGTCCTTCAGCTCGCGCCACATGGCGCGCGACATGGCATTGAACTTGGTGCGATGGGACAGCGTGACGACGGCGATGCGCCCGTCGCCGTCGCTGTCCAGCGCTACGTGGCCTGCCAAGCGCTACTCCAGCTTGGCGCCCGAGGCTTTCACCACCTCGGCCCACTTGCGGATTTCGCCGTGGATCAGCTGCGCGAACTGCGGGCCGGCCACGTTGGGGAAGGCCGCGCCCTGCTTGTCCCACACGGCCTTGGCCTCGTCGGCCTGCACGCTCTTGCGGATCGCCTCGATGGCCGCCGCCTGGGCATCCGCCGGCATTCCCTTGGGCGCCCAGATGCCGTACCAGGTGCTCACCTTGTAGTCGGGCAGGCCCACCTCGGCGGCGCTGGGCGCGTCGGGGATGGCCGGGTTGCGCTTGTCGCCCGCCACCATCAGCGCCTTGATGCGGCCACCGGCGATGTGCCCGGCCGACGAACCCAGGCCGTCGAAGGCCATGTCCACCGTGCCGGCGATCAGGTCCTGCAGCGCCGGGCCGGCGCCGCGGTACGGAATGTGGGTGATGAAGGTCCTGGTCTGGATCTTGAACAGCTCGCCCGCCAGGTGGTGCACCGAGCCGGCGCCGGCCGAGGCGTAGTTCATCTTGCCCGGGTTCCTGCGCAGGTGCTCGATCAGCTCCTTCGCCGTGGCCTGCGGCACGCGCTTGGGGTTCACCACCAGCACCTGCGGCACGCTGGCCACCTGGATCAGCGGCACGAAGTCCTTCTCGATGTCGTAATCCAGCCGGGGGTACATGCTGGGCGCCACCATGTGGTGCGCGCCGCCCATGAACAGGTGATAGCCATCGCCCGGCAGCTTGGCCGCCACCGAGGCGCCCAGCGTGCCGCCGGCGCCGCCGCGGTTGTCGATCACCAGCGTCTGGCCGGTCAGCTTGCTGAACTGCGCCGCCAGCGGGCGCGCGAAGGCGTCGGTGCCGCCACCGGCCGGAAACGGCACGATCATATTGACCGGCTTGCCGGGCCAGCCGGCTTGCGCCCGCACGGCCAGCGGCAGCGCGCAGGCGGATGCGGCCATCATGATCTGGCGGCGGCGGATGGAAAAGCGCATGGTTTCAGTCTCCTGTCGTGGTTGTATTCAAGGGGCAACCATCAATCTTGCAGGCTTTGCACGGCGCTCGATACCGGGATTTGTCCCTGTGCCAGTTGCACGCGGTGGCGGTCCAGGCGCTTGAGGTCGTACAGGTAGTTGACCATCAGCCCGTAGGACTGCTTCAGCCCCTTGGCGGATGGGTCGGCCAGCCAGTTGAGCCGCTCCACGCGCGCGCCGTTGCCGAGGTGAAAGCGCGCCACGGCGTCCAGCGGGCGGCCATCGGGTGTCAGTTCGCTGCCCAGGTAGCGCGCCGCCGCGGCCAGCAGCCAGCGGCGCAGGGCGGATTTTTCGCCCAGCTCGGCGGCCTTCTCCAGCGCGGCGGTGATGTCGGCGGCCTTCAGCTCGGTCTGCTGCAGCTCGCGCGCCAGCGCCTGGCGCGCCCGCGCGGGCATGGCCTGCAGCAAATCGTCGGCGTGCTTGCCCAGCCAGCCGCGCAGGCCGGGGATGGGCGACAGCGTGGCGAACACCTTGAGCTGGGGGAATTCGGCGCGCAGGGTTTCGACCACGCGCTTGATCAGCGAGTCGCCAAAGCTGACGCCGCGCAGCCCGGTCTGCGTGTTGCTGATCGAATAGAAGATGGCGGCGGTGGCCTTGTCCAGGTCGGCGGCGGCGGCTTCCTCGTCCAGCAGCGGGGTGATGCTGCCGGCCATGTCCTTGAGCAGCGCCACCTCGACGAAGATCAGCGGCTCGCCCGGCAGGCGCGGATGGAAGAAGCCATAGCAGCGCCGGTCCTCGTCGAGCCGGTTCTTGGCGTCGGCCCAGCTGCGGATGTCGTGCACCGCCTCGTACTTGATGAGCTTTTCGACCAGCGACGCGGGCGAGTGCCAGCTGATGCGCTGCAGTTCCAGAAAGCCGACGTCGAACCAGCTGGAGAACAGGTCTTCCAGCTCGGCATCCAGCGCCAGCAGGCGCTTTTCGTGCCGCAGGTGCGGCAGCAGCTCGGCCCGCAGATCGACCAGAAAGCGCACGCCCTCGGGGAAAGCGGCAAAGCGCTGCAGCAACCGCGTGCGGGGCGAGGCGAAGGCCTTGCGCAGGCGCACTTCGGCACGGGCTTCCTCGTCGGTGCCGCGGGCGGCGTCGTAGGCGTCGTGCGCGGCCTGGATGGCGGACGGATCGGGCGGGAACTGCTCGCTCATCAGCAGCCAGCAATCGCGCCGCTGCTCGGGCGTGGCCTGGGCGTACCAGCCGGCCACGCCGGCAGCGCGGCGGCCGCCTTCGACGTCGCTCACCGCCGGGTCGGCCACGTTCTGCAGCTCGCGCAGCGTGCGCCGCAGCACCCAGGGCGACAGCGCCTCGCCCTGCCGGCCCAGCATGGCGCCGAGGCGTTCGCGGGTGGTGCGCAGCTGGCGGGTCAGCGCTTCTTCCAGGCCGTTGGTGGTCTTGTCGGTCATGGCTGTTCGTGGCGCGGGCCAGGGCGGAAGCGCCCGCTGGCGCGGTCCGTGCCGTGTGGCTTGCAAGCGAAAGACATGCGGTTGTTCACTCCTGAAAAATGAGCTGCTTGCGCTTGTTATACAATGATTTCAGATACAAAAAGACCTGAAATCTTTTATTAACGGGCGCAAGCAGCTCCTATTTTTGATAGGCCAGCGCTGCATCGTCGCGCCGCGTGGCCCAGAGCCACATGGCCGCGCCGGCCACGATCATCGGGATGCACAGCCACTGCCCCATGCTCATGCCCAGCGCCAGCAGGCCCAGGTGGGCGTCGGGTTCGCGGAAGTATTCGGCGATGAAGCGGAACACGCCGTAGCCGAACAGGAAGGCGCCGCTCACCTGCCCCATCTTGCGCGGCTGGCGCGCGTACAGCCAGAGCAGGATGAACAGCAGCACGCCTTCGAGCAGGAACTGGTAGATCTGCGACGGGTGGCGCGGCGCATCGCCCGCGCCGCGGAACACCATGCCCCAGGGCAGCGACGGATCGGCCACGCGGCCCCACAGCTCGCCGTTGATGAAGTTGCCCACGCGGCCCGAGGCCAGGCCCAGCGGCACGCAGGGCGCGATCAGGTCCGTCACCTGCATCCAGGGCCGGCCGCGCGAACGCGCCCACCACATCATCGCCACGATCACGCCCAGCATGCCGCCGTGAAAGCTCATGCCGCCCTGCCAGATGTAGAAAATCTCCAGCGGGTGCGCGGCGTAATAGGCCGGCTTGTAGAACAGGCAGTAGCCCAGCCGCCCGCCGGCGATGACGCCGACCACGCCCCAGAACAGCATGTCCTCGATGTCGCGCCGCGTCCACGGCGCGGGCAGGGTGATGCTGGCGAACGGCTCGTGCCGCAGGCGCCGCGTGGCCAGGAAGAAGAACAGCGCGAACGCGACCAGGTAGGTCAGGCCGTACCAGTGAATGGCCAGCGGGCCGATCTGGATGGCGATGGGGTCGATTTGGGGGTGCATCAGCATGGGCTGGATTATGTACAGCCCCTGGTGACGCTGACCCTTGGCGCGCCGCGCCCTTGTGCGAACGGCCGCCACCCCGGCAGTGCGCACGGCGGCGCGGTCACCCCCGCCGATCGCGCATGGCGGCGGCGAAAAAACGCACCAGCTCCGCGTCCAGTTCGGCCCGCACGGCGGCCGCGCCGATGGGCCGCTCGGCAAACGGCACGTGCACCGATGCCTGGCGCCGCGCCTCGGCCATGCGGTCTTCCTCGGCCTGGGCGTCGCGCCCGGCGTAGTCGGCCAGCAGCGTCACGCCCCAGGGCGCCACCTCGACGATGCCGCCCATGACCTCGATCGTCCGTTCGGGCCCCGCCACGGGGCGGATCAGCAGCCGGCCCGGCGCAACCTCGGTCAGCAGCGGCGTGTGGTGCTGCAGCACGCCCAGATAGCCCCACACGCCGGGCACGCCGACGTAGCGGACCTGGCCCTCGAACAGCGATTCGTGCAGCGTCGACACCTGCAGGTGAAAGCCGGGCGCCCCGCCCGTGGTGACAGGCTCGGCCATCACCCGCTCCGCAGCGCGTCGGCGCCCGCCACGATCTCGGCCAGCTCGCGCGTGATGGCCTCCTGGCGCGACTTGTGGTACTGGTGCGTCAGCTCGTCGATCATGCGGTCGGCGTTGTCGGTGGCCGCCTTCATGGCGGTCATGCGGGCGCTCTGCTCGCAGGCGGCGTTCTCGACGATGGCGCGGTAGATCACGGTCTCCACGTAGCGCAGCAGCAGCGCGTCGATCACCGGGCCGGGCTCCGGCTCGTACAGGTAGGGCACCGCCACTTCGCCCGCGTGCACCGCGGGCAGCTCGGCCAGCTCGCGGCTGAACGGAAGGATGCGGGCCAGCACCGGCTCGAAGCTGAGCGCGTTGATGAAGCGGTTGGTGGCCACGAACAGCTCGTCGATGCGGCCGTCGATGAACTGGTGCAGCGGCACCGCCGCGGCGCCCATCAGCGCGGTCACGTCGTCGGGCGCCAGGTCGGCCACGCCCACGGCCTGCGCCACGATGCGCGCGCCGGCGCGGCGCATGGCGCCCAGGCCGCGGGCGCCGATCACCGTCACGCTCACCTCGCGCCCTGCCGCCTGCCACGACAGCATCTGCGTGATGCACATGTGCAGCAGCCGCGTGTTGAGAGCGCCGCACAGCCCCTTGTCGGTGGTCACCACGATCATGCCCACGCGGTGCGCGGGCACGCGCTGCGCCATCAGCGGCGAGCGGTGGTCCTGGTGCTGCTCGAGCATGCGCGCCACAATGCGGAACAGCGACTGGCTGTAAGGCCGCACCTGCCGCGCCCGCTGCTGCGCCCGCCCCATGCGGATGTAGGCGATGCGCTGCATGGCGCTGGTGATCTGCCGCGTCTTGCCGACGGCGGCAATGCGCTGGCGAATCTCGCGCGCCCCGGACATGTGCTCACGCACCCGTGCACATGCCTGCGCATGCGGCGTGGATGCGGCTCCGCCTCAGCCGGTTTCAGTCGCCCAGCATCGACAGGTCGCGCACCGCGCCCTTGTCGGCCGAGGTGGCCAGCAGCGCGTAGGCCTTCAGCGCGGCCGACACCTTGCGCGGGCGCGGCTGCGCGGGCTTCCAGCCCAGCTTGTCCTGCTCGGCGCGGCGACGCGCCAGTTCCTCGTCGGACACCAGCACGTCGATGCGGCGGTTCGGGATGTCGATGCGGATGCGGTCGCCGTTGCGCACCAGGCCGATGGTGCCGCCGGCCGCCGCCTCGGGCGAGCAATGGCCGATCGACAGGCCAGAGGTGCCGCCCGAGAAGCGCCCGTCAGTCAGCAGCGCGCAGGCCTTGCCCAGGCCCTTGCTCTTGATGTAGCTGGTGGGGTAGAGCATCTCCTGCATGCCGGGGCCGCCCTTGGGGCCTTCGTAGCGCACCACCACCACGTCGCCGGCTTTCACCTGGTCGTTCAGGATGTGCTCCACGGCCTCGTCCTGCGACTCGACCACGTGGGCCGGGCCTTCGAACACCAGCAGGCTGTCATCCACGCCCGCGGTCTTGACCACGCAGCCGTCCAGCGCGATGTTGCCGTGCAGCACCGCCAGGCCGCCCTCCTGCGAGAAGGCGTGGTCCATCGAGCGGATGCAGCCCTGCGCGCGGTCGGTGTCCAGGCTGGGCCAGCGGGCCGACTGGCTGAAGGCCACCTGCGTGGGCACGCCGCCCGGCCCGGCCTTGTAGAAGGTCTGCACCGCCTCGGCGGGCTGGGCCATCACGTCCCATTCGGCAAGCGCGGCACCCAGCGTGGGCGCATGCACCGTGGGCGTGTCGGTGTGCAGCTTGCCGGCGCGCGCCAGCTCGCCCAGGATGGCCATGATGCCGCCGGCGCGGTGCACGTCCTCGATGTGGTACTTGTCGGTATTGGGCGCCACCTTGCACAGCTGCGGCACCACGCGCGAGAGGCGGTCGATGTCCTTCATCGTGAAGTCGATCTGGGCCTCCTGCGCGATGGCCAGCAGGTGCAGGATGGTGTTGGTCGAGCCGCCCATGGCGATGTCCAGCGTCATGGCGTTCTCGAACGCCTTGAAGCCGACGCTGCGCGGCAGCACGCGCTCGTCGTCCTGCTCGTAGTAGCGCCTGGTCAGCTCCACGATCAAGTGGCCGGCGCGCTTGAACAGCTGTTCGCGGTCGGCGTGCGTGGCCACCACGGTGCCGTTGCCGGGCAGCGACAGGCCCAGCGCCTCGGTCAGGCAGTTCATCGAGTTGGCGGTGAACATGCCCGAGCACGAGCCGCAGGTGGGGCAGGCGCTGCGCTCGATCTCGGCCACGTCGGCGTCGCTCACGGCGCTGTCGGCGGCCATCACCATGGCGTCGATCAGATCGAGCTTCTTGAACTGCACCGGTGCCGTGCCGGGCACGGCCAGCTTGCTCTTGCCGGCCTCCATCGGCCCGCCGGAGACGAAGATGACCGGGATGTTCAGCCGCATCGCCGCCATCAGCATGCCGGGTGTGATCTTGTCGCAGTTGCTGATGCACACCATGGCGTCGGCGCAGTGGCCGTTGACCATGTATTCCACGCTGTCGGCGATCAGGTCGCGGCTGGGCAGGCTGTACAGCATGCCGTCGTGGCCCATGGCGATGCCGTCGTCGATGGCGATGGTGTTGAACTCCTTGGCCACGCCGCCGGCGGCCTCGATCTCGCGCGCCACCAGCTGCCCCATGTCCTTCAGGTGCACGTGGCCCGGCACGAACTGCGTGAAGCTGTTGACGACGGCGATGATGGGCTTTTCGAAGTCGCCATCCTTCATGCCGGTGGCGCGCCACAGCGAGCGGGCACCGGCCATGTTGCGGCCAGCGGTGGAGGTTCTGGAACGATAGGTGGGCATGGAGCAGATCCGTTGCAAGCAGGAAAACCGAAACTGGGCCCGCCGGCCCCAAAGCCGCCGAGCCCGTTGATTATGGCTTTCCGTGCTGGCCGCCGTGCGCCCTGCCCCGGCTGCCGCGCCTTGGTCGATGTCAGCGGCGGCGGGGCGGCGCGGTTTTCGGCTTCTGGCCGATCGCCTCGCGCTGGCGGTTGATGCGGTCGAGCTTGCGCTGGTCTTCCCGCTCCATGGCCTTGCGCTTGGTGTAGCCCGAGGCATCGGCCCAGGTCCACCACAACGCGGCCCCGACGAAGGGCGCCAGCACCAGCCACCACGACCAGGTGGCCACCGGACCGATTTCCTGCCACTTCATGAGCAACAAAATGATGCCGAGGCCCAACAGATACATGGTTTATCCTTGATGTGCGCCAGTTTTAGAGTTCCCTCAGGTCAACCGGCAATCCTAAAATCGCGTTGAACCACTGTAGCGCAACTACCCATGATGGAGATATGACGATGAAGCGTGTTCTGTTGACTTTTGCCGCCCTGGCCGCTGTCACCGCTGCCGCACCGGCGATGGCGGACGAAGCACTGGCCAAGGCCAAGAACTGCATGGCCTGCCATGCCGTTGACAAGAAGCTGGTGGGCCCCGCCTACAAGGACGTGGCCAAGAAACATGCTGGCGATGCTGGCGCCGTGGATCTGCTGGCTGGCAGGATCATGAAGGGCAGCTCCGGCGTCTTCGGCCCCGTGCCGATGCCGCCCAACGCCAACGTGAACGCCGACGAGGCCAAGAAGCTGGCAACCTGGGTGATGAGCCTGAAGTGATCCGGCGTCATCCGGCCCTGGTGCCGGCTGCCTGAAAAAGACCGCACAAGTGCGGTCTTTTTTCATGGTGTCTTGCCGGTTTCTCCGACACCGGCGGCTGAAGACGGCAGCCTAGAATCGTCGACAAATTGTCCGACCAAAAACAGGAGAGCGCATGAAGCACCTTGCATGGGCCTTCGCCACCGCACTCGCCGCGGCGGCCGCACCGGCCATGGCCGATGAGGCATTGGCCAAGGCGAGGAACTGCATGGCCTGCCACGCCATGGACAAGCGGCTGGTCGGCCCCTCCTACAAGGACGTGGCCAGGAAGTACGCGCCGGACGGTGGTGCTGCCGTCGACAAGCTGGTGCAGAAAGTCCTGAAAGGCGGCTCCGGCGTCTGGGGTGTGGTGCCGATGCCGCCCAACGCCGGCGTCAACGACGCAGAGGCCAGGAAGCTCGTGGCCTGGATCCTGACGCTCGAGTAAGCCGATCCCGGCCGCCTCTGCGGCCTGGCCGCCCAAGAAAAAAGCCCGCGCAGTGCGCGGGCTTTTTCATGGCGACGGTCGCGGCATCAGTAGGTCTGATCCAGCTGCGTCAGGATGGCCGGGTTCTCCAGCGTGCTGGTGTCCTGCGTTATCGCCTCACCCTTGGCCAGGCTGCGCAGCAGGCGCCGCATGATCTTGCCCGAGCGCGTCTTGGGCAGGTTCTCGCCGAAGCGGATGTCCTTGGGCTTGGCAATGGGGCCGATTTCGTGCGCCACCCAGTCGCGCAGTTCCTTGGCGATGGCCTTGGCCTCGTCGCCGTGCGGCAGCGGGCGCTTGAGCACGACGAAGGCGCAGATCGCCTCGCCCGTGGTCTCGTCGGGGCGGCCCACCACGGCGGCCTCGGCCACCAGGTCGGTCTTGGCCACCAGGGCCGATTCGATTTCCATCGTGCCCATGCGGTGGCCCGAGACGTTCAGCACGTCGTCGATGCGGCCGGTGATGCGGAAGTAGCCCGTCTCGGCGTCGCGCACGGCACCATCACCCGCCAGGTAGTAGCCCTTCAGCTCTTCGGGGAAGTAGCTCTTCTTGAAGCGCTCCGGGTCGTTCCAGATGGTGCGGATCATGCTGGGCCAGGGCTTCTTGATGACCAGGATGCCGCCCGAGCCATTGGGCATCTCGTTGCCCGATTCGTCCACGATGGCGGCCTGGATGCCCGGCAGCGGCAGCGTGCACGAGCCCGGCACCAGCGGCGTGGCGCCCGGCAGCGGGTTGATCATGTGGCCGCCGGTTTCGGTCTGCCAGAAGGTGTCGACGATGGGGCAACGCTCGCCGCCGACGTTCTTGTAGTACCACATCCAGGCTTCGGGGTTGATCGGCTCGCCGACGCTGCCCAGGATGCGCAGGCTCGACAGGTCGGATGCGTTCGGGTGCACCTTCTCGTCGGCCTCGGAGGCCTTGATGAGCGAGCGGATGGCCGTCGGCGCGGTGTAGAAGATGCTGCACTTGTGGCGCTCGATCATCTGCCAGAAGCGCCCGGCGTTGGGGTAGGTGGGCACGCCTTCGAACACGATCTCGGTGGCGCCGGCGGCCAGCGGGCCATAGGTGATGTAGCTGTGGCCGGTGACCCAGCCGATGTCGGCCGTGCACCAGAACACGTCCTCGGGCTTGAGGTCGAAGGTCCACTCCATCGTCAGCTTGGTCCACAGGATGTAGCCGCCCGTGGCGTGCTGCACGCCCTTGGGCTTGCCGGTGGAGCCACTGGTGTAGAGCACGAACAGCGGATGTTCGGCATCGACCATCTCGGGCGGGCAGTCGGTGCTCTGGCCTTCCAGCATCTGCGCGAAGGTCTTGTCGCGGCCGGCCACCATGTTGCAGGCGGTGGGCGTGCGCTCGTAGACGAACACGTTCTTGATCGACTCGCAGCCGCCCATGGACAGGGCTTCGTCGACGATGGCCTTCAGCGGCAGTTCCTTGCCGCCGCGCTTCTGGTAGTTGGCGGTGACCACGGCCACGGCGCCGCCGTCCTGGATGCGCTCCTGCACCGCCTTGGCCGAGAAGCCGCCGAACACCACGCTGTGCGTGGCACCGATGCGCGCGCAGGCCTGCATGGCGACGATGCCCTCGATGGTCATCGGCATGTAGATGAGCACGCGGTCGCCCTTCTTGACGCCATGTGCCTTCAGCCCGTTGGCGAACTGGCTCACGCGGGTGAGCAGCTCGCGGTAGGTGATCTTGGTGACGGCGCCGTCGTCGGCCTCGAAGATGATGGCGGTCTTGTTCTCGACCGGCGTGCCCATGTGCTTGTCGAGGCAGTTGGCGCTGGCGTTCAGTTGGCCATCGGCAAACCATTTGTAGAACGGCTTGTTGGAGTCGTCGAGCACCTGCGTGGGCGTCTTGGCCCACACCACATGCTCCTTGGCCAGGCGGCTCCAGAAGCCCTCGAAGTCGCGCTCGGCCTCGTCGCACAGCGCCTTGTAGGCGTCCATGCCGCTGATGCGGGCGGCCTTGACGATGGCTTCGCTGGGGGGGAATACGCGGTTTTCGACCAGAACCGATTGAATGGCGCTCATGCTGGCTTGTCTCCTCTGTTGTTGCCTTAATGCAGAACCTGCTGGCCAGCCACGCAGCGTGCATGGCACCAGCCCAAAACCCGGCCATGATCCGGCCAGGCTCTTACAAAGCTCTGACTGGCGCACTCTAACGCCTGTGGGGGCCAGGCGCCAGCGGCCCGGCGCCTGGGGCAGCACGCGCGGAGAGCCGCGCGCCTGAAGCCTGCGTCCCCGTGAGCGCGGTGCGTCGCCCGGACCCAGCACAGCGCATTAATCAAGCGATAGCAAATTGACGCCATTTATAACTTCAAAAAAAGAAGCTGCTGGCGCCCGTTCATCGGGCGCTGGATGCGTTTTTCAATCATCAAATAATTTGACAAGTCCCCCCCTGCCCTGTCACCGCATCGCGGGCCGGCTCAGCCCTCGCCCGTCATCGCCGCCGGCACCACCCAGGCGTCGAACTGCTCGGCCGTGACGTGGCCGCTGGCCAGCGCCGCCTCGCGCAGGCTCAGCCCCTGCGCATGCGCGTGCTTGGCGATCTGCGCGGCCTTGTCGTAGCCGATGTGCGGGTTCAGCGCCGTCACCAGCATCAGCGACCGCTGCACCAGCTCGTCGATGCGGGCGCGGTTGGGCTCGATGCCCACCGCGCAGTGGTCGTTGAAGCTGCGCATGCCATCTGCCAGCAGGCGCACGCTTTGCTGAAAGTTGTGGGCGATCAGCGGACGGAACACGTTCAGCTCGAAGTTGCCCGACGCGCCGCCGATGTTGATGGCCACATCGTTGCCCATCACCTGCGCGCACAGCATGGTCAGGGCTTCGCTCTGCGTCGGGTTGACCTTGCCGGGCATGATGGACGAGCCGGGCTCGTTCTCGGGGATCGTGATCTCGCCGATGCCGCTGCGCGGGCCGCTGGCCAGCCAGCGCACGTCGTTGGCGATCTTCGTCAGGCTGGCGGCCAGCCCTTTCAGCGCGCCGTGCGCGTGGACCAGCGCGTCGCAACTCGCCAGCGCCTCGAACTTGTTGGGCGCGGTGACGAAGGGCAACTCGGTCAGGCGCGCCAGTTCGGCCGCCGCGGCCTCAGCGTAGCCGGCCGGCGCGTTCAACCCCGTGCCCACCGCCGTGCCGCCCAGCGCCAGCTCGCACAGGTGCGGCAATGCAGCACGGACGTGGGCCTCGGCGTGGTCGAGTTGCGCCACGTAGCCCGAGAACTCCTGCCCCAGCGTCAGCGGCGTGGCGTCCTGCAGGTGGGTGCGGCCGATCTTCACGATGTCGGCGAAGTCGCGCGACTTCTGCGCCAGCCTGCCGCGCAGCTTCTGCAACGCGGGCAGCAGACGGTTCGTGACCGCTTCCACCGCCGCCACGTGCATCGCGGTGGGGAACACGTCGTTGCTCGACTGGCCCTTGTTCACGTCGTCGTTGGGGTGCACCCGCCGCCCTTCGCCGCGCACGCCGCCCAGCAGCTCGCTGGCGCGGTTGGCGATGACCTCGTTCAGGTTCATGTTGGTCTGCGTACCCGAGCCGGTCTGCCACACCACCAGCGGAAATTCGCCCTCATGCCTGCCCGCCAGCACTTCATCGGCCGCGGCGACGATGGCGCCGGCCTTCTGCTCATCCAGCAGGCCAAGCCGCTGGTTGACCACCGCCGCCGCGCGCTTGACCAGCGCCAGCGCGTGGATGATCTCGCGCGGCTGGCGCTCGCCCGAGATGTCGAAGTTCTGCAGCGAGCGCTGCGTCTGCGCGCCCCACAGCCGGTGGGCCGGCACGTCGATCGGGCCGAAGGTGTCGCGCTCGGCGCGCGTGGGGGTGTCAGCGTCGGGCATGGGGCGGCCTGTCAAAATGGCGGGTTCAGGCACGGTAGCAGAGCCGCGAAGCCCCTTGCGCCGCCGCCAGCATTCACACGCTAGAGAGGATCCCCATGAGCACCATCCAGCAGGACGACCTGATCGAATCCATCGCCGCCGCGCTGCAGTACATCAGCTACTACCACCCGGCCGACTACATCCAACACCTGGCGCGCGCGTACGAGCGCGAGCAGTCGCCCGCCGCCAAGGACGCGATGGCCCAGATCCTCACCAACAGCAAGATGAGCGCCACCGGCCACCGCCCGATCTGCCAGGACACCGGCATCGTCAACGTGTTCCTGAAGGTGGGCATGGACGTGCGCTGGGAAGGCTTCACCGGCAGCCTGGAAGACGCCATCAACGAAGGCGTGCGCCGCGGCTACAACCACCCCGACAACACACTGCGCGCCAGCGTGGTGGCCGACCCGCACTTCGCCCGCAAGAACACCAAGGACAACACGCCCGCGGTCATCTTCACCGAGATCGTGCCGGGCAACACGGTGGACGTGACCGTGGCGGCCAAGGGCGGCGGCTCTGAAAACAAGAGCAAGATGGCGATGCTGAACCCCAGCGACAGCCTGGTCGACTGGGTGCTGAAAACCGTGCCCACGATGGGCGCCGGCTGGTGCCCGCCCGGCATGCTGGGCATCGGCATCGGCGGCACGGCCGAGAAAGCCGTGCTGCTGGCCAAGCAGAGCCTGATGGACGATCTGGACATGTACCAGCTGCAGGAGAAGGCCGCCAGGGGCGAGAAGCTGACGCAGGTCGAGGAGCTGCGCCTGGAACTGTTCGAGAAGGTCAACGCGCTGGGCATCGGCGCGCAGGGCCTGGGCGGGCTGACCACGGTGCTGGACGTGAAGATCGCCATGTACCCGACGCACGCGGCATCGAAGCCCGTGGCCATGATCCCCAACTGCGCCGCCACGCGCCACGCGCACTTTGTGCTGGACGGCAGCGGACCGGTCTACCTCGACCCGCCGAGCCTCGACCTGTGGCCCAAGGTGGACTGGACGCCCGACACCGAGAAGAGCCAGCGCGTTGACCTGAACACGCTGACCAAGGAACAGGTCGCGAGCTGGAAGCCGGGCCAGACCCTGCTGCTCAACGGCAAGATGTTGACTGGTCGTGATGCGGCGCACAAGCGCATTCAGGACATGCTCGCCAAGGGCGAGAAGCTGCCGGTGGATTTCACCAACCGCGTCATCTACTATGTCGGCCCGGTCGATCCGGTGGACGGCGAAGCCGTTGGCCCCGCCGGCCCCACCACGGCCACGCGCATGGACAAGTTCACCGACATGATGCTGAGCCAAACGGGCCTGATCGCCATGATCGGCAAGGCCGAGCGCGGCCCCGCCGCCATCGAGGCGATCAAGCAGCACAAGTCGGCCTACCTGATGGCCGTGGGCGGCGCCGCCTACCTGGTCAGCAAGGCCATCAAGACCGCCAAGGTGGTCGGCTTCGAGGACCTGGGCATGGAAGCCATCTACGAGTTCGACGTGGTCGACATGCCCGTGACCGTGGCGGTGGACGCCGGCGGCACCAGCGCGCACATCACCGGCCCGGCCGAGTGGGAAAAGCGCATCGCCAGCGGCGAGTTCAAAGGCATCGCCGTCTCGGCCGCTTGACGCCGCCGCGCCACAGCACCGACCGCGCCGCACCCATCGGCGTGTTCGACAGCGGCATCGGCGGCCTGTCGGTGCTGCAGGCGTTGCGCACTACCTTGCCTGGCGAGGACGTCGTCTACGTTGCCGACAGCGCCCACACGCCCTATGGCGAGCGCAGCGATGCCTTCGTCGCCGAGCGCACGCTGGCCATCGCGCGGCACCTGCGCGATGCGCACGGCGCCAAGCTGCTGGTGATCGCCTGCAACACCGCCAGCGCGGCCGGCGCCCATGCCGTGCGGCAGGACAACCCCGGCTGGCCCGTGGTGGCGATCGAGCCCGCCCTCAAGCCCGCGGCGCACCACACGCGCACCGGCCACGTGGGCGTGCTGGCCACGCGCGGCGCGCTGGCCAGCCGCAAGTTCGGCGCCCTGTGCGATGCGATGCGCGAGACGCACCCGGCCGTGCGGTTCACACCGATCGCCTGCGACGGCCTGGCCTCGTCGATCGAGCAATGGGCGTTGAGCGGCGACGGGGGGCAGAGCCGCCAACTGCTGGACCGTTACCTTGCGCCGCTGGCACCCTTCGGCGGCGAGGGTGATGCCACCGACACCCTGGTCCTGGGCTGCACGCACTACCCGCTGATCCGCGAGCAGATTGCGCACCGCATCCCCGCGGGCGTCACGCTGATCGAGGCCGGGCAGCCGGTCGCCCGCCATGCCCAGCGCCTGCTGCATTCCACCGGCCTGCTGCGCTTTTCACCGGGCCACAGCGTGGCACCGCCGCCCGGGCACCTGCGGTTGCTGGCAACCGGCGCCACCCAGACCCTGCACGCTGCGGCGTTGCGCTGGCTGCCTGGTGCGACTGCCGGGGCGGCAGCACCCGCGGTCGCGACGCTGGCGATCTGACGCCGGTCACACCGGCTGCAGCGCCGCCGCGCGGCCACGCTGCACGTTGATCGGCATCAGCGCCAGCAGGCCCAGCACGAACAGCAGCGCGGTGGCCGCAATGGCCACGCGCTGGTTGCCGCCGGTGACCCAGGTGATGACGCCATACGCCAGCGGCCCGACGATGCTGGCCAGGCGGGTGGAGAAGGTCCACAGGCCGAAGAACTCCGCCAGATTGGCGCGGGGCGCGAACAGGCCCACCATGGCGCGACCGATGGACTGGCACGAGCCCATGCAGGCCCCGGCGATCGCGGCCGCCACCCAGAACTGCCCCTTGGTGGTGGCCAGCGCGGCGATGATGCAGGTGATCACCCAGCCCACCAGCGTGCTGCTCAGCGTCAGCTTGTGGCCGATGCGGTCCTGCAGGTAGCCGCAGGCAAAGGCGCCGGCTGCCGCGGCGACGTTGAGCACCATGATCAGCAGCATCGTCTCCTGCTGCGCGAAGCCGATGATCTGCTCGGCATAGATCGCCGCCAGCGTGATCGCCACCGCCACGCCGCCCTGGTAGGCCATGGTGCAGGTGAGCAGCCAGATGAAATCGCGGTAGCGCCGCGCCTCGCGGAACGTGGCCTTGAGCTGCCCCAGCGCCGCACCGAAGCTGGCCGGCTCGCCCACCGCGGCCACGCCGCTGGCGCGCTCGCGCAGCAGCGAGAACGTGACGCACGCGGCCAGCCCGTAGACGGCGGCCGTGATCCACATCGTGACGGGGACAAACGCCGACGCCGGCTGGCCCTGCGCCTGCGCATGCAGCACATAGGCCAGGCAGCCCGCCAGCGTCAACATGCCGCCGACGTAGCCGAAGGCCCAACCCCAGCCGCTGACCTTGCCCATGGCCTCGGGCCGGGCCAGTTCGGGCAGGAACGCCGCCGTGATCGACTCGCCGTACGAGTAGAAGGTGTTGGAGACGATGATCAGCAGCATCGCCAGCGCCACGCTGCCCGGCCGCGCCCAGGCCAGTGCCGCGGTGCTGACCACACAGGCGGCCGTGACCACCATCAGCGTCTTCTTCTTGGCGCCGCGCAGATCGGCCCACGCCCCCAGGCTGGGCATGGTGAGCATGACGATGGCGTAGGAGATCGACAGCGCCACCGTCCAGGCCAGCGGCGCCCAGTCGGCCCCGCCTGCCACCCCGCCAACGAAGTAGGCTGCGAACACCGCGGTGATGACCACCGTGGTGTAGCCCGAGTTGGCGAAGTCGTACATCGCCCAGCCCAGCAACTCGCGCCGCTGCACGCCGGGGTTCAGTACCTCAGTCGAAAACAAGGCCACGCAAACCACTCCCGCCGGCCAACGTGGCGGCCGGTCGGGGTGCAGCATAACAAGGCGGTGTGAACTGATGACGCGCCTGCGGCGCATGACTTCAGCCTGGCGGCCCTTCAATGACGGCGCTTCGCGCCATGACGAATAACCGCGATGCACCGGTCACGCGCAGCAGGCGCGATCATTCATCATTTCGTCATTGGAGGCGGAGCCGAAATCATGCGCCGCAGGCGGTCATAAAGCGGTCAGTGCAGATGACGCGGGCGGCGGCCACCGCCGTGGCCCGGCGCGCCGCTGCCCGGGCCGCGCGGCGGCTTGCCCAGTTCCAGCGAGCTGGTCAGCGCCGAATAGCGGCCCTGGAACAGCTTGTCGATCTCCGACACCACGCCGCCCAGCTCGGCGCCGTCGAAGTGGCGCTCCATCAGCGCCACCACGTCTTCGACCAGCAGGTCGCGCTGTGCCTGCATGATGGCCTCGGGCGTCGGGCCGACGAACAGCAGCACGAAGTCGTCGCGCGCCTCGCGGCCCTCGTCTTCATCGTCCTCGTCGTAATCGGCGTCGTAGAAGGTGACCTCGATCTGCGAGCCCGCGGCCGACAGTTCGTTGAGGTTCATGCAGAGGTCGTCGAGTTGATGGCGGAAGTCGTCCTCGCCCTGCAGCGTCCAGCACATCTGCAGCAGGTGCTGCTGCGGATCGAAGCGGATGCCGGGCTCGTCCTCGTACAGGCTGGCGGCGCCATCGGCCAGCGAGCGGGCGCCAGCATATTTCCACAGGGGTTTGAGGGCATCCTGCAGGGCGTCGAAGCCCACGTCGGTGCGCAATTTCACGTCGCCATGCACGTGAATCTCGAAAGGTGCGTCGTCGCGACTCATGGCGTTGTCCTGTCGTGTGCGAGTGGTGCCCCGGGCCGGGGTCGAACCGGCACGCTCCCTTTCGGGAAAGCGGCGGATTTTAAGCCAGAGCATGGCATCCGCACCGGGCTACCGATGGGCTTGGATGAGGCTTGCTGTAGCAGGTTTTCCCCCAGGCCAATGCCTTCGATCATATCCCGGTGCGCGATGCAAACCGCCCCGGTTCCCTTCCGCCTGGCTCCTAGCCGGCCCCTGGAATCGGGGCCTATCAGGAGCACCTCATGGCGAAAATCAAACTCACCAAGTCCGTCGTTGACACGGCGCAGGCGCAAACCTGCGACGTGGAACTCCGGGATACGCTCGTTCCGGGCTTCTTGTGCAAGGTTACACCAACCGGGCGCAAGGTCTTTATGGTTCAGTACCGCACGAACTCCGGCGTGCGGCGCAAGCCGGCAATCGGCCAGTTCGGCGAGCTGACGGTCGAACAGGCCCGGTCGCTGGCACAAGACTGGCTGGCCGAAGTCCGGCGCGGGGGCGACCCCGGACTCGACAAGGCCGAGGCCCGCAAGGCGCCGACGGTCAAGGAGCTGTGCGGCCGGTTCGTGGACGATCACTCCAAGCCGCACAACAAGCCCAGCACGCAGGCCGGCTACCAGTACCAGATCGACAGCTTCGTCATCCCAGCCTTCGGCAGCAAGAAGGTTCATGAGGTCACGCGCAACGACATCACTGCGCTGATGAAGCGCATGGAGAAGTCGCCCACCCAGGCCAACCGCGTGCTGTCGCTCGTCCGAAAGATGTTCAACCTGGCCGAACTGTGGGGCTACCGGCCCGATGGCTCCAATCCCTGCCGCCATGTGCCCAAGTACCCGGAAAAGGGTTCGACCCGGCTCATTACCGACGACCAGATGACCAAGCTGTTCGCCTATCTGGAGAAGGCCGAGGCCGAGGGCTTAGAACATCCCATCCACCTGCTGGCCGTCCGGCTGCAATTCGAGTTCGCGGCGCGCATGTCGGAAATCCTGCTGTTGCAATGGGATTGGCTCGACCTGCCCAACGGCCGGGTGGTCTGGCCGGACAGCAAGACCGGCGATATGTCCAAGCCCCTGAGCGCCGAGGCTCGCCGCCTGTTGGAGAGCGCCCCCCACTATGGCGATTCGCCCTACGTTTGCCCTGCGATCCTCGATCACAAGAAGCCGCTAAGCCCCCACTCCTACTATCAGGCGTGGCGGCGCATCCTTGACCGTGCCGGTGTGCCGAAGGTCGGCACCCACGGCATCCGCCACCGCTCGGCGACGGACATTGCCAATTCGGGCGTGCCGCTCAAGGTCGGCATGGCGCTGACAGCGCACAAGACCGTGGCGATGTTCATGCGCTATGTCCACACCGAGGACGATCCTGTGCGCCAGGCGGCCGAGCTGGTGGCGACCCGGCGCCAGACCATCACGAAGGCGCGGCAACGCCAGCCCCAGGAGGCCACGGCATGAGCGCCCGGACGCCCAAAGCAGTAAAAGGCGCTGCCGTGCCTGCCGGCTACGCCGGCATCCACGGCGGCATCGTGGAACTGCTCGATGCCGCCCGCCAGGCGGCGGCGCGCAGCGTCAATGCGCTGATGACGGCCAGCTATTGGGAGATTGGTCGCCGCATCGTGGAGGCCGAGCAACAGGGCAAACGGCGCGCAGGGTACGGCGAACAGTTGATTGCCCGGCTGTCCGCCGACCTGACCGCGCGCTTCGGGCGCGGGTTCAGCCCGGACAACCTGGAGAACATGCGGCGGTTCTTCGCCGCCTATCCCCGGCCGGTGATTTCCGAGGCACTGTCTCGGAAATCGGGCGACGGGCTGCCCGCCGAGAAATCCGAGACAGTGTCTCGGAAATTGGCCTTGGGCGAGCTGGCGCAGGTGTTCACGCTGCCGTGGTCGGCCTACGTGCGGCTGCTGTCGGTCAAGGACGAGCACGCCCGCCGCTTCTACGAGGCCGAGGCGCTGCGCGGCGGCTGGAGCGTGCGCCAGCTTGACCGGCAGATCGGCAGCCAGTTCTACGAGCGCACCGCTTTGTCGAAGGACAAGGCGGCGATGCTGGTCAAGGGCGCTGCGCCTAGGCCGGAGGATGCCGTCAGGCCGGACGATGCGATCAAAGACCCGTATGTGCTGGAGTTCCTGAACCTCAAGGACGAGTATTCGGAATCCGATCTGGAAGCAGCCCTGATCCAGCGGCTGGAGGATTTTCTGCTGGAGCTGGGCGAAGGGTTCACCTTCGTCGGTCGGCAGCGGCGCTTGCGCATCGACCAGACGTGGTATCGGGTGGATCTGCTGTTCTTCCACCGGCGGCTGCGCTGCCTGGTCATCATCGACTTGAAGCTGGGCAGCCTGACCCATGCGGACGTGGGCCAGATGCACATGTATTGCAACTACGCCAAGGAGCATTGGGCGTATCCCGACGAAAACCCGCCCGTGGGTTTGATCCTCTGCGCCGACAAGGGCCACGCGCTGGCGCGGTATGCCTTGGAGGGCTTGCCGACGAAGGTGATGGCGGCGAACTACCGTACCGTGCTGCCGGATGCCGAACTGTTGCAGAAGGAGCTGGAAACCACGCGGCGACTGCTGGAGTCGCGTGCGGCGAAGCAGCTCAAGAAGCTGCCGCAATAGCCGGGCGTCCCGGCGTGCCGCCGTCGGGTTCGCGGGCTGCGCCCCGCGCTTCGTGCCGAATCGCGGCCATTCGGCTTTGACCCCTGACGCCTCCGGCCCTCTCGGGCCTGCGCGCTCCGCTTGCCCCAAAAGCCGACTGTGTGCAGTGGGCGGGTGTGGGCGGTCTTGCTGTTCCCTTCACCGTATCACGGCGTTCTCGCCGTCAAGGGCGGCGCGCGCCATGCGCGCTTGCGTCCTGGCGGCCGTCTGCGACCCCTGACTGCTTGCGCTGCGCCGTGCTGGCGCCGGTTCCGGGCAATTCCGCCCGAGCAACCGGAGCACGATCATGTCGCAACTTTCCCTCTCTCTCGATACTCCGCTGATGGTGCGCGATGGCCGTGGGCGCTATCGGCCGGCGGACGCCGACCAGATTCTGGAAGCCGCGCGCCAGGTCATCGAACAGAAGATGCAGCGCGGCGCCGAGTTCACTTCGCCAGTTGTGGTCAAGGACTACCTGCGCGCCAAGCTGGCCGGCTTCGAGCACGAAGTCTTCGCGGTGCTGTTCCTCGACACGCGCCATCGGCTGATCGACTACGTGGAGATGTTCCACGGCACGATCGACGCGGCCGAGGTGCATCCGCGCGAGGTGGTGAAGCTGGCGCTGCGGCTCAATGCGGCGGCGGTCATCGTTTCGCACAACCATCCGAGTGGGAACCCCGAGCCGAGCGCGGCCGACAAGGCGATGACCGCGCAGCTTCGGCAGGGGCTGGCGCTGGTGGACGTTCGCACGCTGGATCACGTCATCGTCGCGGGAAGCCGTACCACGTCATTCGCCGAGCGCGGCCTGCTTTGACCCTTGGGGGCTTCGGCCCCCTTTTTTTGCTGCGCCCGGCCGCGCGACTCCGGCCCTCGCGGGCCTGCGCGTGCTGCGCACTTGCCGAAAACCGGGGTGCGTGGAGGTGCGAGAGAGGCGGTCTTGCTGTTCCCTTCATCGTGCCACGGCGTTCTCGCCGTCAAGGGCTGCGCGCCGATGGCGCTTGCGTCCTGGCGGCCGTCGTTGACCCCTGACTGCTTGCGCTGCGCCGTGCCCCGGAAGGGTCGGGCAATACCGCCCGGCATCCTTTCAGGAGTTCACCGTGAACAACGCACTCATCACTGACGAGCAGCGCATCGTGCTGCTGGCCAACGGCCGCGAATCCTTGGAGAACCCGGACTTCGATCCGGCACCCGTGGTCAAGCTGTTTACGCCGGACGCCGGCGCGACCTGGCTGCTGACCGAGATTGATCCCGATGACCACGACCACGCCTTTGGTCTTTGTGACCTGGGCCTGGGTGCGCCAGAAATCGCCTGGGTCAGCCTGGGCGAGCTGGCGACGGTGCGCGGCGGGCTGGGCCTGCCGATCGAGCGCGACCTGTCTTTCCGCGCCGAGAAGCGGTTGAGCGCCTACGCGCGCGATGCGCGGCTGGCCGGGCGGATCGCTGTCTGAGCCGGCCCTCGGAGCGCCGCAAGGCGCTCCTTGCGCTTTTCCAACCTTCGCAGGAGATCAATGCCATGAGCAGCCATCACGACTACATCATCGAAATCACTGCGCAGCACGATGCGCTCAAGCCGTTCGCGCCGGAGAACGGCCAGCCCCTGCGCTTCAAGATCGGCGACGCGGTGATCTACACCAACGAGTTTGGCGCGCAGTTCCGGCGCCGCGTCACCGGGTTCTACCAGCCCACCGGGCTGTCGGGTCTGTACGCGCGTGGTGCGCGCTACCTGCTGGACTCGTCATCGCCGTGGATGCCGGTATCGGAATCCAGCCTGCGCCCTGACGACTCGGCGTGATGCCTACGCGCCCCTTGTGGGGCGCTGCGCGCTTCGCTTGCCTCCAGGGAAAGCCCTGCGGGCTATCCCCGCCGCGCGGTGCTTGGCGCCCCTCAAAGACCGCCGAACCGGCTGCGCCGGATCGGCCAGACCACAGCAGTCGTTGTCGAACCTGTTTCCCCATGACTGACGCATGAGCTTGTGCATCGAGCATTGAATGCTGTGCGTCCCCGGCCAAGAAACATGGCCGGTCGCGCTGTCGTGCGCGCTGCGCATCGAGCCGCCTGCGGCGTCTCGCCCCTTCCGGGCTTCCATCGTTCCCTCGCTCCGCTCGGCTGACGCCTCAGGCCCGGATTCCTAGCCCGGATATTTCACGCATGTAGCCAACGGCGTGCGCAGCGGGGCATCGCGGCGCGGATTTGA
>NZ_JBHUEP010000006.1:274293-458402 GCF_042680925.1 Ottowia beijingensis | reverse complement strand
GCCATCGCCTGGAACGCTGTCCGCGATGGGAATGGAATCACTGTCCGCCATCAGTGGAATGCGCAGTAGCCGGTTTGGGCGAGCCGAAAGTGCTCTACCAAGTGCGGCGTGATGTCTCGCCAGCACTGCCCATTCAGGGCAGCGTCAGACACGAGAGCCACGTCGAGTTAGTGGTATCCGGCTCTCAGAGAATCGCGCAAGACGCGCCCTGGGAGCGGATGGCCAAGGTCGGCCCGGCCCGGAGGGCTCGTCGCGGGCGCTTCAACCGGGAGTGGAGGGGGGTGGCTTGGTGCCTTCTGCGCTTTGAGCAGTCAGAAACCTGCTGCGGAGATCGGGGCGCCGGCCCTGGATGTTGTGCGTGGGCGACAAACGCGACCGGGACCGATCGGTCGGTTTGTCTCAAAAAAGGACGCCAATCGGCACGCGTTCAGTACCAGGTCGCCCCCGGTCCGGAGTGTCGGGCTGCTGCCGTTGGTCTCCCAACTTGTGGTCAGCACGTCTTGCTGGCTTGCCGGCATCCGCCTTTTGAGTGGGTGGTGCCAGCGACCGCCGTTGTTGCGGCTCAGCTGCCCGTGATTGGTGGGTGGAGTCCCGCCACCACACCGGTCAGGCTGCACCAGGATATCGGGGCTTCTCAGGCAATCGCACGCAATGGGATCACGTCTGCGCCAGCAGCGAGTTTGTCGAGGTAGTCGGCCCAGCGCTGCATCATCTCTGTGCGCTGTTTCAAGTACGTGGTGCGGTTGTAGGCGCGTCCATTCGCATCCTTGACCGCATGTGCAAGCTGTGCCTCGATCACCAGCGGGTCGCATTCCAGTCGCTCGGCCAACATCGTCCGAGCCGTTGCCCTGAAGCCGTGCCAAGTCTGCACTTCTGACGTGTAACCCATGGCTATCAAGGCTGTACGCACAGAGTTTTCGCTGATCGGGCGATCATGGCTGCGCTCACCAGGGAAGACCTTGACGCCGTGCCCGGTGTAGCCATGAAGCCCCCTCAGAATCTCCACGGCCTGACTTGGCAAAGGTACCAAGTGCGGATCGCCGTGTTCCTTTCCGTCCTTGCTGCGCTTCATCCTCGCCGAAGGGATCGTCCATAGCCCCGCATCCAGGTCAATCTCCGACCATTCAGCCGCACGCAGTTCGCCGGGCCGCTGGAAAAGAATCGGGGCCAGTTGCAGAGCGGCGCGCACGATAGGGCCGCCCTTATATGCCCTGATTGCGCGGATCAATTCACCCAACTTCACTGGGTCGGTAATGGCTGCAAAGTGTTTGCCACGGTACCGCGACAGCGCGCCCTTCAGGTCGGCTGTGATGTCTCTCTCCGCCCGTCCCGTTGCCACCGCGTATCTCCACACTTGCCGGGCGAGCATCAGGCCACGGTCAGCAGTTTCCACAGCCCCGCGCGCCTCAACCTTGCGCAAGGCCGCCAACAACTCCATGGGCGTAAGTTCCACCATCCTGCGTTCCCCCAACCAGGGGAACAAGTCACGCTCCAACTGCCGCTTAGAGCGCACGGCGTGGGCCTCACTCCAATGTGGTTCCTGCTTCTCATACCACTCCAGCGCCACCACCTTGAAGGTATCGCCGGCCGGATTTGCGGCAACTAGCTTTTTGACTTTGCGAGCTTGCACCGGATCAACGCCGTCCGCCTTCTGCAGTTTCGCGACATCGCGCGCGCGCCGCGCCGCCGTCAACCCCACTGCAGGGTAGCTGCCCAGTGCCAGTCGCTTCTCCTTGCCTCCAATCCGGTACTTGAGAAACCAGCGTTTGGAGCCCTTCGGTGTCACTTCGAGATACAGGCCTCCAGCGTCAGCAAGCCGAGTTCGAGACTTCTCGGCAGGGCAGCTTGCCGTCTTGCATTGCACGTCAGTCAGCATGATGGGGGAACTCCCTTTCCGTTCTTGTTCCCCCAACGGGGGAAAAAATCACCTGTGTTCCCCCCGATGTTCCCCCTCTACCAACTGGATGTCAATGCGCTCCCTTGGACACCATTGGCACATAACCTATTGATTTACCAGGAAAAAGGCCGCCGGATGGACATCCTTGGCGGCCTTTGGATCAAAAAATGGTGGAGCTGGCGGGATTTGAACCCGCGTCCGCAAATCTTCCACGCCCAGTTCTACATGTTTAGCGGTCTGTTTTGAGTCTCGCCACCTCGATCGCGCAGTCGCACGCTATCGAAGCAGCCAGTGCCCTTGAATCTCGTTCACGCCCAAGGCACCCGGACGTGAACCAGCCGATGTGGATTCCCTCGCAGCCGGGAGGTCTTGCGACCCCCTTGCCCAGCCCATCGGCCTGCTGTTGCGAGGCTCACCGGTGTTTAGGCGGCGAGTGCGAAACGTTCGTCGTTTGCAGTTAGTTTTTTTCAGCGGTTTTACGAGGTGACTGAACCTCGACATGCCCTGAGGCGATTCCAACCCACGTCGAAACCAATGCAGCCCCTGTACCGGCTATTTTAGGCTGTATCGAACAAATTCAAGAGCTGGATGGGCGAATCGATGATGGCGTCCGCCAACCAGCGTGAAACATCGGCGCCGGCGCCAAGGTAGCCGTAACGTGCCGCCACGGTGGCCACGCCCGCGGCGCGCCCGGCCTGCATGTCGCGCTCGTCGTCGCCCACGTACACGCAATGCGCTGGTGACACGTTCATCTGTCGCATGGCCTCCTGCACCGGCGCGGGATGCGGCTTGATGTGCGGTGTGGTATCGCCGCAGACGATGGTGCCGGCGGCGCTGAACAGCGACATGGTTGCCGTGAGCGGAACAGTGAAGCGCCTCGACTTGTTGGTGACCACACCCCAGGCGATGCGTTGGCGCGTCAGCGTGAGCAGGAGTTGGTCGACCCCCTCGAACGGGCGGGTGAGGCGCGTCATGCGCTGCTCGTAGCGGTCGAAGAACTCTTCCTTCAAGGCGCCAAATTCGGCGTGCTCGGGGGTGACGCCGAACGCCGTGCCCAGCATGCCCCGGGCGCCGGCGCCCGCGTGGGCCCGGTACGCTTCGATGGGCAGCGACGGCAAACCACGCGCGACGCGCATCTCGTCGGCGGCCAGGCCCAGGTCGGCAGCGCTGTCGATGAGGGTGCCGTCGAGGTCGAACAGCACGCAGCGGATGTGACCGAACATCTGCGCACTCAGCCAGCGGCCGGCGGCTTGCGTGCTGCCAGCATGAAGTTGACGCTGGTATCGCGCGACAGCCGATAGCGGCGCGTGATGGGGTTGTATTCGAGACCACAGCTGTGCTGCAGGTCAAGCCCCGCCGCACGGCAGAACTGGCCCAGTTCGCTGGGGCGCAGCAGGCGCGCGTATTCGTGCGTGCCGCGTGGCACCAGGTTCAGCAAGTACTCGGCACCGACGATCGCGAGCAGAAAAGACTTGGGGTTGCGGTTGATGGTCGAGAAGAACACCCAGCCACCGGGTTTGACCAGTTGCGCGCAGGCGCGGACGATGGAGGCCGGGTCGGGCACGTGCTCCAGCATCTCCATGCAGGTGACGACGTCGAACTGGCCAGGCAATTCATCCGCCAGCGCTTCTGCCGAGATCTGTCGGTAGGCGATGTGGGGCGTGCCGGCCTCCAGCGCATGCAGTTGCGCAACCTTGAGGGATTTTTCCGCCAGATCGATGCCCAGCACATCCGCGCCTTTGCGCGCCATCGCGTCGGCCAGAATGCCGCCGCCACAACCCACGTCCAACACACGATGCCCGTTCAGCGGTGCGATGCTGTCGATCCATTCGAGGCGCAGGGGGTTGATGGCATGCAGGGGGCCGAACTCGCCCGCTTGGTCCCACCAGCGGTGCGCCAAGGACGAAAACTTGGCCAGTTCGGCATGGTCTACATTGGCTGTGTTCATGGCGGGCATTGTCCCATGCACGGGCCGCTGAACCAGAGCGGCTACTCAATCGCTCAGGCCATGGAACCGCGCAAACCTCGTGCGCTCTGCTGCCACTTCATCGTGCGTGATGCAGGCTTTTGGCGCATTCTCACCGCGTGACTTCCAGTAGCTGCGATACGCATGGCTTTGATAAGGGTCGGCGACGACGTAGCCGGCCTGCTCCGGGCAGCGCTGGGCGTCAGCGCAGTCACGCCATGTCGCACCGTAGATGACGCGCCCGTCCCGTGTCAGACCCGGGAACGCGCTGGCCAGCACCCGATGCTTGGCGTGCTCCAGCCTGAATGTCTGCCTGAGATCGCGGTCGTGCACATAAACATGGCCGAGATCGCTGTACGTCAGCCACGCGGAAGTGCCGGCGCGCGGGAAGCCAAACACGGCCTTGCTGGGCGACAGGCCCAGGTCTGCGCGCAGATCGCATGGGTGATCAAGCGCATCGGCGGCCGGCGCCAGCCCATAGACACGCATGGATGGCTGACCAGCACGCGGTGCTTGCGGAATGGCCGAGAACTCCGCGCCGTCAACCGACAGCATGGGCAGCGCATACACGTTGCCGTCGGCCGCGGCGCGATGGCCACAGATAAAGCGTGGGCCGACGGTATTGACGACCTTGGCAGTCGCCCCTGCATCCTGCACCTCGATGGCAGCCACTTGCAGAGGCCCGACGCCTTGCGCATCCGAATCGGCATTCTGGGGCCAGCTCAAAGATCGAATCTGCACGCGTTGGCCGCTTCCAGAAGAACCCTCCCCGCGGTCAACCCATGGTCCCAGTTCGGACGCTGCTGCGTAGAAGCCCGTCATTCCCCCCTTGAACAGTGGCTTGGCCGCTGTCTGCAGACGCGGAATGTCGCTGAAGCGATAGTGTTCGCCAGAAACGTCGACAAGGTATCGCCATGTGCCCTGGACAGGAAATGCCTCGTTGGAAAACGGCGTGCGATAAGCCTTGACAGCGCCGCTGGATGTTGCAGGCAGTTCCATCAAACTCACCTTGCCCAACTGAGCGCCAGAATACGAGCGCAGGATGAAACGTCCGTCCGGGCTGATGCGTTCGTACGTTCCCAACGCTGCTACGCCGTGCGTGTCGCGGCCAACGATGTGGGCGTCCAGCGGCAGATAGGTCAAGGGCGGAATGCATGCCGGCCCTGCGGCGTGAGCCATCGCCATGGCGGCGCCGACGCCCAGCGCCAGCACACCCGCATGCCGGCCACCCCTGAACGCCCTGTTCAACGGCATGACACGGCCTCCAGTTCGGTGCCCCGCGCTTGCAGCAGACCATGCCATGCAGCGTCCGGCATGACGCCGAGGATCGGCCACGGGTGCGCGCGCCCACAACGGACAACGATGGTGGCGGGAGAGTGATTCAGCACTTGACAAGCCCGCCCGGTATCCGGGTCGAGCGCGGGAGCTTCGGTCAACTCCATTGCGCCGGCAGCAGCGACAGCCTGCAGCCACTCATCCTGAGCAACCCGGGGATCGCGAAAGACAACGACGTGGAATCCAGCCTCGCGGGCCACCCCAGCCATCCGGCGCCATTCCTGCAGCGCGTAAGGCATGCGGGGTGACAGCACCATCTGCGCGACAGGCTGCGTCCCAGGCTCCATGCGTGAGAGCCCTGCTCGAAAGTCACAAGGCGCCTCAAGAGCCCCGGCGACGACGTGATCACCTTGCGAACCGGCATTCACCGCCGGAGCAAGGCCAAAAAGGGCACCAGAGATCAGGACGATGGCCCCAACGCCACGGCACTTCATCGCGCAGACAATTTCATCGGTCCAATGAAAAAAAGCCCCGGGAGCTGACGCTCCCAAGGCTCTTTGAGTAATGTCCGAAAAGGATCGGATTACTTCGTGGCGCGCGTGCCCACCACTTCCACTTCCACGCGACGGTTCTTCGCGCGGCCTTCGGCGGTACGGTTGTCAGCCACAGGCTGCTTTTCGCCCTTGCCTTCGGTGTAGATGCGGTTGCGCTCGATGCCCTTGGACACCAGGTAGGCCTTCACGGCTTCGGCACGGCGGACCGACAGGCGCTGGTTGTAGGCGTCAGAGCCGACCGAGTCGGTGTGACCCACAGCAATGATGACTTCCAGGTTGATGCCTTGGATCTTGCTGACCAGATCGTCCAGCTTGGCGCGGCCTTCGGGCTTCAGCACCGACTTGTCGAAGTCGAAGAAGGCGTCGGCAGCGTAGGTCACCTTCTGGGCGGCCAAAGGAGCAGGTGCGGGAGCAGGTGCCGGAGCAGCTGCGGCAGGAGCCGGAGCGGCGGCAGGAGCGGGAGCGGCGGCCTTCGGTGCTTCCAGAGCGCCATCGCAGCCAGGAGCAGCGGTAGCGGGCGTCCAGAAGGCATCGCGCCAGCACAGTTCGTTGGTGCCGTTCTTCCAGATCAGGTTGCCGTGGCCGCTGCGCCAGTTGTCGGAGTTGATCGTCGAGCCAGCTGCGAAGGCGGAACCAGCCACGGTTGCAACAGCGAACATGATCGCTACTTTGTTCAGTTTCTTCATGGTTCTCCTCATGGGGAAAAAAGCCGCAGCCGGGCTGCGATAAATCGGACGCTTCAAGTGACCACCACCAAAAACGTTGGATTGATTGTGCCACACGTCTTTGTGCATTCTTAACAGAACCGCGGCGCGCCCCGTCAGACAAGCGCTCAATTCAAGCCGAATGTTGCTGTGATACGACACCGCAAAGCGCCTAGAATCAGCGACTTTCGCCCGCTCGGGCGGGACTCTCTATATAGATATGACTTCATTCGCCAAAGAAACGCTCCCGATCAGTCTGGAAGAGGAGATGCGGCGAAGCTACCTGGATTACGCCATGAGCGTGATCGTGGGACGCGCACTTCCCGACGCACGTGACGGCCTGAAGCCGGTGCACCGCCGCGTGCTGTTCTCCATGCACGAGGCCAACAATGTCTGGAACCGTCCTTACGTGAAGTGCGCCCGGGTGGTCGGTGACGTGCTCGGCCGCTTTCACCCGCACGGCGACTCTGCCACTTATGAAGCACTGGTGCGCATGGCCCAGGACTTCTCCATGCGGTACCCACTGATCGACGGCCAAGGCAACTTCGGCTCGGTCGACGGCGACAGCGCCGCCGCTTACCGCTATACGGAATGCCGGCTGGAGAAGATCGCCGGCGAGATCCTCGCCGATATCGACAAGCAGACCGTCGACATGGTGCCCAACTACGACGGCAAGGAGCTGGAGCCCACCGTCCTGCCGACGCGCGTGCCCAACCTGCTGGTCAACGGCTCGGGCGGCATCGCGGTGGGTATGGCCACGAACATCCCGCCGCACAACCTCAACGAAGTGGTGGATGCCTGCCTGCATCTGCTGCGCCAGCCCGAAGCCAGCATCGACGAGCTGATGGAGATCGTGCCGGCGCCAGACTTCCCCACCGGGGGCATCATCTATGGCATCCAGGGCGTCAAGGACGGCTACCGCACCGGCCGTGGCCGTGTGGTGATGCGCGCCAAGGTGCACTTCGAGGACATCGACAAGGGTCAGCGCCAAGCCATCATCGTTGACGAACTCCCCTACCAGGTCAACAAGAAGACGCTGCAGGAGCGCATGGCCGAGCTGGTGCACGAGAAGAAGCTCGAAGGCATCAGCCACATCCAGGATGAGTCCGACAAGTCGGGCATGCGCCTGGTGATCGAGCTCAAGCGCGGCGAAGTGCCCGAGGTGGTGCTGAACAACCTGTACAAGCAGACGCAGCTGCAGGACACCTTCGGCGTCAACATGGTGGCGCTGATCGACGGTCAGCCCAAGCTGTGCAACCTGAAGGAACTGCTGCAGGTCTTCATCCAGCACCGCCGCGAAGTGGTGACGCGGCGCACGGTGTACGACCTGCGCAAGGCCCGCGAGCGGGGCCACGTGCTGGAAGGCCTGGCGGTGGCGCTGGCCAACATCGACGAGTTCATCCGCATCATCCGCGAATCGCCCACCCCGCCGGTGGCCAAGGCCGAGCTGATGGCGCGCAGCTGGGACAGCGCTTTGGTGCGCGAGATGCTGACGCGCACACGCGAGGACGGCGTCACCATTAGCGCCGACGACTACCGCCCGGATGACCTCGACCGTGCCTACGGTTTGCAGGCGGATGGCCTGTATCGCCTGTCGGACACGCAGGCGCAGGAAATCCTGCAGATGCGTCTGCAGCGCCTGACGGGGCTGGAGCAAGACAAGATCGTTGCCGAATACAAGGAAGTGATGTCCGAGATCGAGGATCTGCTCGACATCCTGGCCAAGCCGGCGCGCGTATCGACCATCATCAGCGAGGAGTTGACCGCGCTGAAGACCGAGTTCGGCCAGACCAAGGAAGGTGCGCGCCGCTCCACCATCGAGCACAACGCGCAGGACTTGGCCACCGAAGACCTGATCACGCCGACCGACATGGTGGTGACGCTGAGCCATACCGGCTACATCAAGGCGCAGCCCCTGAGCGAGTACCGCGCCCAGAAGCGCGGCGGCCGCGGCAAGCAGGCCACGGCGACCAAGGAAGACGACTGGATCGACCAGCTCTTCATCGCCAACACGCACGACTACATCCTGGGCTTTTCCAACCGCGGGCGGCTGTACTGGCTCAAGGTGTGGGAAGTCCCCTCGGGCTCGCGCGGCTCGCGCGGGCGCCCCATCGTCAACATGTTCCCGCTGGCCGAGGGCGAAAAGATCAACGTCGTGCTGCCGCTCACTGGTGAAGCACGCAGCTTCCCGGAGAACCGCTACGTCTTCATGGCGACGTCGATGGGCACCGTCAAGAAGACCGCGCTGCCCGAGTTCAGCAACCCGCGCAAGGCCGGCATCATCGCCGTCGACCTGGACGAAGGCGATTACCTGATCGGCGCCGCACTGACGGACGGCGAGCACGACGTGATGCTGTTCTCCGATGGCGGCAAAGCCGTGCGCTTCGACGAGAACGACGTGCGCCCCATGGGCCGCAACGCGCGCGGCGTGCGCGGCATGCAGCTGGAAGAGGGCCAGAGCGTCATCGCCATGCTGGTGGCCGACGCCGAGGCAGCCGAACCCGGCACGGAACCAAACGCCCGCAACAGCGTTCTGACCGCCACCGAGAACGGTTACGGAAAGCGCACCAACATTACCGAATACACACGCCACGGCCGTGGCACCAAAGGCATGATCGCCATCCAGCAGAGCGAGCGCAACGGCAAGGTCGTCGCCGCGACCCTCGTCGGCGTTGAGGATGAGATCATGCTGATCACCGACAAGGGCGTGCTGGTGCGCACCCGCGTGGCCGAGATTCGCGAGATGGGGCGCGCCACGCAGGGCGTCACCCTCATCGCCCTCGACGACGGCGCTCAGCTGAGCGGCCTGCAGCGCATCGTCGAGAACGATGCGCAGGAAGCCGCAACCGATGAACCCCAGGATCCCCCAATGGAGTAAACCTTGAAAGTCACTTATCTTCGCCTTCCTGCTGCTATCGTATTGGCAGCTGCTTGCGCACTATCCATGCCGGCTACAGCCCAAAATGATGGCAAACGTGCCTTGGCCACCAAGCTGGCGCAAATCCAGCTGAAGGCCGACAGTGCAGCGCTGGCCGAGCAGTTGACCGCCACCGCGGTGCAGCCGGTGCTGGCCAACTGGTCGCAACGCCTGGACGAAACCGTGCCGCCGGCCAAGCAGAAAGAAGTACGCGACAAGCTGGATGTCGAGTTGAAGAAGTTCGCGGACAGCACGCACAAGACCGTGGAAGCCCAGGTCGGCAAGGCTGGCGAAGCCGCGCTGGTGCCGATCTTCATGGAGAAGCTCACCGAAGACGAACTGAAGACCATCATCGCCTACCTCGAATCGCCGGTCAGCACCAAGTTTCAGGCACTGGGCCCAGAAGCCACCAACGCCTGGGCCAAGCGCGTGATCGACGCCACCCGCAGTTCAGTTGAAGCTGGTGCCAAGAACTTCGACACGGCAGCGAACCGCATCGTCAGTGCCAGTACGGGCTCTTCCAACGGCGGCAAGAAGTAAGAAACCGGCTCACCCCATGCTGCGCCGGCAACCTGCCGGCGCATTGTCGTTTTCCGGAGCATTCTGATCCCATGAGTTCGCCACCTCCCATCCAGTCCGAAGCACTGGCCAGGCTTCGGGTGCAGATCGACAGCCTGGACGCCCAGTTGCTGTCGCTGCTGAATCAGCGCGCCCGAGTGGCCGAAGAGGTGGGCGACCTCAAGCGCGAAGAAGGCACGCCTTTTTTCCGCCCCGATCGCGTGGCGCAGGTCATCGAGAAGATACAGGCCGCCAACCCAGGGCCGCTGCTGAACCAGCACGTGGCCGCCATCTGGCGCGAGATCATGTCCGCCTGCCTGGCACTGGAAGTGCCGCAGCGCGTGGCGGTGCTTGGTCCGCAAGGCACGTTCTGCGAGCAGGCTGCCATCGAATTCTTCGGCAGCGCCGCCAACCTGATCTACTGCAACAGCTTCGACGAGGTGTTCCACGCCACGGCCGCCGGCACTTCGCAATTCGGCGTGGTGGGCATGGAGAACTCCACCGAGGGCGTGGTGGCGCGCTCGTTCGACCTGTTCCTGCATTCACCCGTGCACACCGTGGGCGAGGTCAGCCTGCTCGTGCGCCACAACCTGCTGCGGCAGGTCAATTCGCTCGAAGGCATCGAGGTCGTGCTGGCCCATCCCCAGGCCCTGATGCAGTGCCAGGGCTGGCTGTCAGAGCATCTGCCGAAGGCCGAGCGCCGCGCGGTGTCCAGCAACGCCGAAGGCGCTCGCCTGGCGTCCACCAACCCGGCCTGGGCCGGCCTGGCCAGCGAGCGAGCCGCATCGCGGTTCGGGCTGCACATCGTCGCCCATGCCATCCAGGACGAGGCCTACAACCGCACGCGCTTCGCCGTGATCTGCCTGCCGCAGACCCTGGCGATGCCCGCCGCCACTGCACGCGACTGCACCAGCATCGTGGTGTCGGTGCCCAACAAGCCCGGCTCGGTGCACGACATGCTGACTCCGTTGAAAAAGCACGGAGTCTCGATGACGCGCCTGGAGTCGCGCCCGGCCAAGTCCGGCAAATGGGAATACTATTTCTACATCGACCTGCAGGGGCACCCGAGCCAGCCCAACGTGGCGGCAGCACTGGCCGAACTTCAGGCCTACTGCGCGTTCTACAAGATGCTGGGCGCCTACCCTCTCGGACAAGATGTTTGAACAACTCGGACTGATCGGCTGCGGCCTGATGGGCGGCTCGTTCGCCCTGGCGCTCAAGCGCGCCGGCCTGGTGCGCCGGGTCGTCGGCTACAGCAAGTCGCCCTCCACCACCGCGCGGGCCTTGCAACTGGGCGTGATCGATGTCGAGGCGCCGTCTGCCCTGCTCGCCGTCTCTGGTGCCGATCTGGTGCTGCTGGCCGTGCCCGTGGCCGCCACCGAAACCACGCTGAAAGCCATCCGCCACCTCGTCAGTCCCGACATGCTGATCATGGACGTCGGCTCCAGCAAGCGCGATGTGGTCGACGCCGCGCGCCGCGTGCTCAAGCATGACGTCGGCGTGTTCGTGCCCTGCCACCCGATCACCGGCCGCGAAGTGTCGGGCGTCGAGAATGCCGACGCCGGTCTGTACGCCGGCAGGCAGGTCATCCTCACGCCGATCGAGCGCACCCTGACCACCAAGCTCGACCAGGCCGTCGCCCTGTGGCGCGCGCTCGGCTGCGAGGTGGTCACGATGTCGCCCGAGGCACACGACGCCGCCTTCGCCGCGGTCAGCCACCTGCCGCACCTGCTGGCGTTCGCGCTCATGAACAGCATCACCGGCCAGCCCGAAGGCAAGGACTACCTCTCGATGGCGGGTCCGGGGTTCCGCGACTTCAGCCGCATTGCTGCGGCTGATCCGCAGATGTGGCGCGACGTGCTGATCGCCAACCGCGAGGAGCTGGCGCGCCAGACCGAGCAATTCCAGCTCGCCCTGGCTGAATTCCAGCACTTGATCGTCAATGGCCAGGCCGACGAACTGGAGCGCCTGATCAACCGCGCCAGCCACGCACGGGCCAACTGGCGCGTGTCACCCGGCGCACGTTGACGCCGCTTCACCCCCGTGTTCGATACCGAATTTCTCGACATACCGGCGCTGCGCTCTGTCTCCGGTACGGTGCGCCTGCCCGGCTCCAAGAGCATCTCCAACCGCGTGCTGCTGCTGGCGGCGCTGTGCGAAGGTCGGACCACCGTCCACGATCTGCTCGACTCCGACGATACGCGCGTGATGCTGCAGGCCTTGCGGCAGCTGGGTTGCAGTGTGACGGTCGAGGGCGCAACCGCCGTCATCAATGGCTTGGGCAGTCGCCCGCGCCAGCCGCAGGCCGACTTGTTCCTGGGCAACGCCGGCACGGCCATGCGACCTCTGACGGCCGCACTGGCGGTGCTGGGTGGCGACTACACGCTCAGCGGGATTCCACGCATGCACGAGCGGCCCATCGGCGACCTGGTCAATGCGCTGCGGGCCGTGGGCTGCCGCGTCGACTACCTCGGCCAGGAAGGCTACCCGCCGCTGCGCATCGGCCAGCCCCAGTTGCGGCTCGGCCAGCCGATCCCCGTGCGCGGCGACGTGTCCAGCCAGTTCCTCACAGCGCTGCTGATGGCCCTGCCGCTGGCTGCGCAGACGCAGGATGTCGTCGTTGACGTCGTGGGCGAGCTGATCTCCAAGCCCTACATCGACATCACGCTGCAGCTGCTGGCGCGCTTCGGCGTGCAGGTGCGGCGCGAGAACTGGGCACGCTTCGTCATCCCCGCAGGCAGCCGCTACCAGTCGCCCGGCCAAATCCATGTCGAAGCCGACGCTTCTTCAGCTAGTTATTTCATAGCTGCTGGCGCTTTATCGGCGCCGCCTGAAGGCCAGAAAGGCTTGAAAATAGAGGGCGTGGGCGAAACCTCCATCCAGGGCGACATCCGCTTCGTCGAAGCCGCACGGATGATGGGCGCCGAGATTCAAAGCGGTCCCAATTGGCTTCACGTGCGGCGCGGCCAGTGGCCGTTGAAGGCCATCGACTTGGATTGCAACCACATCCCCGACGCGGCGATGACGCTGGCGGTGATGGCACTCTATGCCGACGGTCCGACCACGCTGCGCAACATCGCCAGCTGGCGCGTGAAGGAAACCGACCGCATCGCCGCCATGGCCACCGAGCTGCGCAAGCTGGGTGCGGAGGTCGAGGAAGGCGCCGACTTCATCCGCGTGATGCCATTGCCCGACGCTGGCGCCTGGCGCGCGGCGTCGATCCACACCTACGACGACCACCGCATGGCCATGTGCGGCTCGCTGGCAGCCTTCAATCCCGCCGGCCTGCCGGTGCGCATCGAAGACCCCAAGTGCGTCGCCAAGACCTTCCCGGATTACCTCGAAACACTGTTCGCCATCGCACAGCCAGCAGGTGCCGTGCCCGTCATCTGCATCGACGGCCCCACGGCCTCCGGCAAGGGCACGCTGGCCAGCGAAGTGGCGCGCCGGCTGGGCTATCACTACCTCGACTCCGGTTCGCTGTACCGGCTCACCGGCTTGGCCGCTCGCCGCGCGCAGCTGGAACCCGATCCGTGCAACGAGGCAGCAATCAGCGCCCTGGCCCAGTCCCTGCCGGTGCGCTTTGTGGCCGATCGCATCCTGCTCGGCGACGAGGACGTCAGCGACGCCATTCGCACCGAAGCTGCAGGCATGGATGCATCATGCGTTTCCGCCTTGCCTAGCGTGCGCCAGTCGCTCCTGAATTTGCAGCACGGCTTTGCCTGCCTGCCCGGCCTGGTGGCCGATGGGCGCGACATGGGCACCACCATCTTTCCGCAGGCGGCGCTCAAGGTCTATCTCACTGCCGGTGCTGCGCAGCGCGCCGAAAGGCGCCATAAGCAATTGATTTCCAAGGGAATTCCTGCTAATATCAACAGTCTTCGCGCCGACTTGGAAGCGCGCGATGCGCGGGATCAGTCCCGCACCGCATCGCCTCTCAAGCCCGCGCAAGACGCCCTGCTGCTGGACAACTCGCAGCTGACGGTCGAGGAATCGGTCGATCAGGTGCTCCGCTGGTGGCAGGAGAGGCAGCCGTTTCGCACCTCCTGAAGGTGTGGCTGCCCACCCGGTCAAGACACGTTGCTGCGCCTTGACCGGCCACCCGCCCCATTGGCTTCCCTCCGCGCGTTCAAGCGCACTGAGTCCATGGGTTGTTCAACCTGACCGCGGTCCTGCCGCAAACCACGTCCCCGCCACCAGCCTTTAGAAACGATTGCACCGTGCCGTCGTGAACCTGTGTGTGCGGACAAGGAACCTTTCATGTCTGAATCTTTTGCCCAGTTGTTCGAGGAATCCCTGCAGCGCACCGAAATGCGCCCGGGTGAAGTCATCACCGCCGAAGTCGTGCGCGTCGAGCACAGCTTCGTCGTCGTGAATGCCGGCCTCAAGTCCGAGGCCTACATCCCGATCGAGGAATTCAAGAACGACCAAGGCGAGGTCGAGGTCGAGCCCGGCGCCTTCGTGCCGGTGGCCATCGGCTCCATCGAAAACGGCTACGGTGACACCATCCTGAGCCGCGACACCGCCAAGCGCCTGGCCTCTTGGCTGGCGCTGGAACAAGCCCTCGAATCGGGCGACTTCGTCACCGGCACCACCGCCGGCAAGGTCAAGGGTGGCCTGACGGTGCTGGTCAACGGCATCCGCGCCTTCCTGCCCGGCTCGCTGGTCGACACCCGCCCCACCAAGGACCTGACGCCCTACGAGAACAAGACGCTCGAGTTCAAGGTCATCAAGCTCGACCGCAAGCGCAACAACGTGGTGCTGAGCCGCCGCGCCGTGGTCGAGGCCAGCATGGGCGAAGAGCGCGCCAAGCTGATGGAGACGCTGAAGGAAGGCGCCATCGTCAACGGTGTGGTCAAGAACATCACCGAATACGGCGCGTTCGTCGACCTGGGTGGCATCGACGGCCTGCTGCACATCACCGACATGGCCTGGCGCCGTGTGCGCCACCCCAGCGAGGTGGTGCAGGCTGGCCAGGAAATCACCGCCAAGATCCTCAAGTTCGACACCGAGAAGAACCGCGTGTCGCTGGGCCTCAAGCAGATGGGCGACGACCCGTGGCTGGGCGTGAGCCGCCGCTACCCGCAGGGCACGCGCATGTTCGGCAAGGTCACCAACATCGCCGACTACGGCGCCTTCGTCGAACTGGAGCCCGGCATCGAAGGCCTGGTGCACGTGTCCGAGATGGACTGGACCAACAAGAACGTGGCCCCGAGCAAGATCGTGTCGCTGGGCGACGAGGTCGAGGTCATGGTGCTCGAGATCGACGAGGACAAGCGCCGCATCTCCCTGGGCATGAAGCAGTGCCGCGCCAACCCGTGGCAGGAATTCGCGCAGAACACCAAGCGCGGCGACCGCGTCAAGGGCCCGATCAAGTCGATCACCGACTTCGGAGTGTTCGTCGGCCTGGCCGCCGGCATCGACGGCCTGGTGCATCTGTCCGATCTGTCGTGGAACGAGCCCGGCGAAGCCGCCGTCCGCAATTACAAGAAGGGCCAGGAAGTCGAGGCCATCGTGCTGGCCGTCGACGTCGACCGCGAGCGCATCAGTCTGGGCATCAAGCAGCTCGACCAGGACCCGTTCACCACCTTCGTGACGGTGAACGACAAGGGCCAGACGGTGACCGGCAAGGTCAAGAGCGTCGATGCCCGCGGCGCCGAGATCGACCTGGGCCAGGACGTGGTGGGCTACCTGCGCGCCTCCGAAATCAGCCGTGACCGCGTGGAAGACGCGAGCCAGGTGCTGAAGGTGGGCGACGAAGTGACTGCCGTGGTGGTCAACGTCGACCGCAAGACGCGCAACATCCAGTTGTCCGTCAAGGCCAAGGACGCTGCCGACCAGCAGGAAGCCATGTCCAGCCTGAGCCAGAGCAGCGGCACGGCCGGCACCACCAGCCTTGGCGCATTGCTGCGTGCCAAGCTGGACAGCAGCGAGAAGTAAGAAGGGAAAGCACGGCCAGGCACCACCTTGGCCGTGCCTTCGGGAACATGACCCGCTCCGACCTGGTCGAACTGCTGGCCGAACGCTTCGGTCAGCTCACGCAACGCGACGCCGACGCGGCCGTCAAGACGATTCTTGACGCCATGAGCGATGCGCTGGTGCGTGGGCATCGGATCGAGATCCGCGGCTTCGGCAGCTTTTCCATCAACCGCCGGCCACCACGCCTGGGCCGGAATCCCCGCACTGGCGAGAGCGTGCACATCCCCGAAAGGCGGGTGCCGCACTTCAAGCCAGGCAAAGCCTTGCGTGAAGCCGTCGGCGCGCAACCCGTCGAAAGCGACGAGCGAGCGCCAGACTCCTGAGTGCCCGCCGCTAGAATCTTCTTCGACGCTGAAGAAGACACATGAACAAGCTCACCAGGCTGCTGACGTGGATACTGAAGGCAGCCGTTTTTTTTGCCCTGTTCGCCTTTGCGCTGAACAACCAGCAAGACGCCACCGTCCATCTTCTGTTCGGTCACCAGTGGCGTGCGCCCATGATGTTGATCGTGCTGGCCGCGTTTGCGCTGGGCCTGGTGGTGGGCGTGCTCGGCATGCTGCCGGGCTGGTGGTCGCGCCGCAAACCTGCGCCCAGGCCAGCACCACACTCTGACCTCGCCCCGCTCGGCGACGAGCGGACGGACCCGCCGCATGGAGTTTGACCTCAGCTGGATCCTGCTGGGCCTGCCGATCGTGTTCGCGCTCGGCTGGATCGCATCGCGCCTGGATCTGCGCCAACTCCGCATCGAAAATCGCCAGGCGCCCAAAGCCTACTTCAAGGGCCTCAATTACCTGCTGAACGAGCAGCAGGATCAGGCCATCGACGCCTTCATCGAAGCGGTTCAGAGAGATCCTGACACGTCGGAACTGCACTTCGCGCTGGGCAACCTGTTTCGCCGCCGCGGCGAATACGAGCGCGCTGTCCGGGTTCACGAGCACCTGCTGTCCCGTGCCGATCTGAGCCAGGCCGACCGCGATCGGGCGCAGCACGCCCTGGCGCAGGATTTTCTGAAAGCCGGCCTGCTCGACCGGGCCGAAGCCGCACTGCACAAGCTGGACGGCACACATTACCAGGAGCAAGCCTGGCTGACCTTGCTGTCGCTGCACGAGCGCTCACGCGACTGGGTGCAGGCACGAGACATTGCCCAGCGCTTGCAGCAGGCGCATCAGGGCGACTTCACCGCCCGCCTGGCACATTACCAATGCGAGTTGGCCGCCCATGCCTGGGACAAGAAGAAGGATGCCGACACCGCCCGCACGTTGCTGGAGCAGGCCATCCAGGCAGCCCCTCACGCCGCCCGACCCCGCATCCAGATGGCTGGCCTGCTGGCCATGCAGGATGATCTGCGGGGCGCGTTCGAGCATCTGCTTGACCTTGAACCGCATGCGCCGCAAGCCCTCCCGCTGGTCGCGAGCGAGTTGGTGCGCATCGGCCAGGCCATTGGCGAACTGCCGCAGGCCACCGAGTTGCTCCAGCGACGCTATGCCGCAGCACCATCCGTCGACGTGGTGGATGCCATCGTCCAGGCGCAGATGATCGCGGGAGCGCCCCTGAAGGACGCGCGTGAGGGCTATGTCCGCCACATGTCGCAGGAACCCTCGCTGATCGCCGCTGCCCGCTGGCTCAGCCACGAGCCGTTTGCCCAGGAAGGGGCGCATCCTGTGGTTCAACGCTCCCTGGAGCATGCGGCCCGCCCGCTGGCCCGTTATCGCTGTGCCGCCTGCGGCTTCGAGGCCCAGGGCTATTTCTGGCAGTGCCCAGGCTGCCAGGCTTGGGAGAGCTTTCCCCCCAAACGCATCGAAGAGTTGTAGCCGCGGCGCCACAAGCTCTACCCTGTACAGGGGATGCCCTGCAGAGCGCGGGCTTCCAGGCCGGGCGCGTCATGGCAAGATCATTGGCCGGCATGTGCCGGCTCTTCATCGTTACATCGGAGGAAACCCATGTTGAAAAAGCTTTTGGCGGCATTGACCATGTTCTACGCGGCCGTTTCGTTTGCCGCTGTCGATGTGAATACGGCCACGGCGGCCGATCTGGACAGCGTCAAGGGCATTGGCCCCGCCATGTCCACGCGGATCATCGATGAGCGCAAGAAAAGCAAATTCAAGGATTGGAATGACTTCATCGCCCGCGTGAAAGGCGTGGGCGAAAAAAGTGCCAGCCGCTTCTCCGACAACGGACTGACCGTCAACGGCGCTGGCTATGCCGGTGCCCCCACCAAGCCGGCAGCCCAGAAGCCTGCGGCACCCGCAGCCGCCGCCACGGCCAAGCCTGCTGCGGCAGCGGCCAAGTAGCCGGACCGGCCTCGGCACAGGCCGCTCCCGGACATGAAAAAAGCCGCGCGTTGCGCGGCTTTTTCGTGCCCATCGGGGTTGACGTCACGTCCCCAGGTTCACCAACCAGAGCGCCAGCACCGGGAACAGCACCAGCAGCACGATCCGGGTCAGGTCGGAGACCAGGAAGGGCAGCACACCGCGGGCGATCTCCATCAGTGGCACGGTCCGCGAGAGCTTCTGGATGATGAACAGGTTCATGCCCATCGGCGGCGTGATCAGGCCGATCTCGACCACCATCAAGGCCAGAATGCCGAACCAGATCGACTTGTCGGCCTGACTCAGGCCCCAGAAATCCAGGCCCATGATGATGGGATAGAAGATCGGGATCGTCAGCAGGATCATCGCCAGCGAGTCCATCACGCAGCCCAGCACCAGGTAGATGACCAGGATGGCGACCAGCACCATCATGGGCGGCATGCCGCTGTCCTTGACCCAGTTGGCCAGTTCCACCGGCATCTGCGTCAGTGCCAGGCCGGAGTTGAGCAGGTCGGCACCCACCAGCACCAGGAAGATCATGGCGGTGGCGTGGGCGGTGCCGATCAGGCTCTCGCGCAGGCCCTTCCAGCGCATGCCGTTGACGATGGCCAGCACCGCACAGGCGGCAGCGCCAATGGAGGCCGCCTCGGTCGGGTTGGCCCAGCCGCCGTAGATGCCGTAGATCACCACAATGAATACCAGGATCACGGGAATCACCGCCACCAAGGCAGCCAGACGCTCGCTCCAGCTCGACTTCTCGCCGGCCGGGCCGGCGCTGGGATTGAGCGCCACCACGATGCGGATGACCAGCATGTAGCCCAGCGTGGCAATGATGCCGGGGATGACGGCGGCCACGAACAGCTTGCCGATCGACTCCTGCACCAGCACGGCGTAGATCACCAGCGGCACCGAGGGCGGGATCAGGATGCCGAGCGTGCCGGCCGCAGCCAGTGTGGACGTGGCCAGCTTGCCCGAGTAGCCGTGCGCGCGCAGCTCGGGCAGCGCCACCTGCGCCATGGTGGCGGCGGTGGCCAGCGACGAGCCGCAGATGGCACCAAAACCCGCGCAGGCACCCGCTGCCGCCATGCCCAGCCCGCCCTTCAGGTGACCCAGGAAAGCCGCAGCGCAGCGGAACAGCGCCTTCGACAGCCCGCCGTGCGTGGCGAACTGGCCCATCAGCATGAACAGCGGCACCACCGCCAGATCGTAGTTCGACAGGCGCGCGTAGGCCGTGGTGTTGAGGGTGAACAGCAGCGCCGACGGGTCGCCCCCGTTCATGGCCAGGAAGGCCGCCGCGCCGCCCAGGAACATGCCGACACCCACGTGCACGCGGATCGCCAGCAGAAACAGCAGGATCGCGAAGATCCACAGACCGACCGTCATGCCGCTCATGCCGCACCTCCCGTAGCCGTGCGCAGCGACATGCCCAGGCGCGCCAGCGCCGCCACGGTCAGCAGCAGAAAGCTCGGCACCAGCATCGACACCGGCCACCACAGCGGCACCAGCAGCAGGGCAGATACTTCCATCGTCTCCTTGGCCGACACGGCGTACAGCGCGGTGCGCCAGGTCAGCATGGCGCCCATCAAGGCCAGCAGGCCGTGGCCCAGCACATCGAGCCAGGCACGCGCACGGGCGCTCAGGCCGTTGGTGAAGGCATCCACCTTGATGTGGTGGTCATACACCTCGCACAGCGGCAGGAAGGCCGCAGCCCCGATGGCCGAGCCCATCTGCAGCAGTTCCATGTCGCCCTGAATCGGCGCGGAGAACAGCTTGCGGCCGACGATGGAGATGATCGACATGACCACGATGGCGCAAAACAGCAGGCCGCCGAACAGCGCCCACCACGTGGCGATGCGGTCGAGCCAGCGCCCTGCGGCGCTGGTGAACGGACTCGGTTCTCCGGTAGCGCCCGGCGCAAGTTCAGCCACGCTGCCTCCTCGATGTGTTCTTGAATGATGAAAAGCCTGCCAGGAACGCAGCGCGTGTCCGTGGCAGGCCGGGCGTTCATGGGCGCGTTATAAGCCCATCCATCCTCACTTCGGCATGTATTTCGCGCCGATGGCGTGGGCCTCGGCAGCCAGCTTCTTGCCGTCCAGGCCGCGCGCGGTGGCCTGCTTGATCCAGTCGGCCTCGACGCTGGCGGTCTGCTTCTTCATCGCCGCCAGGTCTTCGTTCTTGATCGTCAGCACCTTGTTGCCGCGGGCAGCCAGCGACTTGCGGGCGTCGTTGTTGCCGTCGTCCCAGACCTTGCCCAGCCACTCGGCCGCGACCAGGCCGCTGTTCTTCTCCACCACGGCCTTCAGGTCGGCCGGCAGGCTGTCGAACTTGCGCTGGTTCATCAGCAGCGCCATCGGCGTCTGCGTGAAGCCGGGCTGGTTCGCCTGGCCTTCCATGTGGAACTTCACCACCTCGTCGATCTTGGTGGCCGGCAGCACCTCCCACGGCGCCATGGCGCCGTCGATCACGCCCTTGGACACACCCTCGGTCACCTGCGCCACCGGCATGTTGACGGGCGTGCCGCCCAGCGCCGTGAGGAACAGCGCGGCAAAGCGCGAGGGGCTGCGCAGCTTCACGCCCTTGAAGTCGGCGGCGGTCAGGATCGGCTTGCTGGCGGTGGACAGCACCACGTTGGAGGCGCTCCAGATCGTCAGGACCTTGAAGTCCTTGTAGTCGTCGCGTGCGTGCTTCTCATAGAACTCCCACATGGCGCGGCTGCCGCCCATGCCATCAGGCGGCATGGTGAAGGGCAGTTCCAGCGCCTCGGTACGCGGGAAGCGGCCGGTGGAATAGCTGGGCGAGGTCCACACGATGTCGGACACCCCGTTCTTGACCTGATCGGCCAGCTGCGCGGGCGTGCCGCCCAGTTGCAGCGCCGGGTAGATCTGGCACTTGAGCTTGTCGGCCGAGTCCTTGGCGATCTTCTCGCACCAGGGCTCCAGGAAGTTCTTCTGGAAGTTCGAGCCCGGCGGCAGGAAGTGCGAGACTTTCAGCACCGTCTGTGCGTGGGCGCCCGTCAGCGCGCCCAGACCGAGCAACAGGGTGGCGGCGGCACGGGCCACCAGACGCTTGGATGTCATAGGAACAGTCTCCTGCAATAAAAGAAGCCAGCTGGGAATTCAGCTGGGCAGTCTAACGGTGCGGATCGCCCCTGCGTTTACGGGCCATCCCTAAACGCCGCATTTTATAAGTGTGCTAATAGTTGCGGGCGCAACCTGCATTATATTGCCTATTCCGTGCCAAGGTGCAAGCGATTTCTCCATTGCAGGCGCCAATGCGGGCTTGGCCTGGCGACGCTGTCACGCAGGCAGGTCACAATGGGCGCATGAGAATCCTGCACACCATGCTGCGCGTGGGCAACCTCCAGCGCGCCATCGACTTCTACACCCAGGTGCTCGGCATGCAACTGCTGCGCACGTCGGAAAACCCCGAATACAAGTATTCGCTGGCCTTTCTGGGCTTCGACGGCGGCAACCCCGGCCAGGCCGAGATCGAGCTGACCTACAACTGGGGCACCGAGCAGTACGACATGGGCACGGCCTATGGCCACATCGCCATCGGCGTGCCCGATGCCTATGCCGCCTGCGCCAAGATCAAGGCCGCCGGCGGCAAGGTCACGCGCGAGGCCGGCCCCGTCAAGGGCGGCACCACCGTCATCGCCTTCGTCACCGATCCGGACGGCTACAAGATCGAACTGATCCAGCGCGCGACCGACGGCGCCGGCGAAGGCCTGCGGTCATGATCGACCAACCTGGTTACTCACTTATTTATAGCTGCTGGCGCTTTATGTACGGCGCCTCAGACCATTTTTGACTTGAACAAGACCACCCCCTCGAACCCCCCCATGACCTCCGCGACCAGCGCCGAGATCGAGCTCAAGCTCGCCATGCCCGGCGCGGATCCCAAGGCCATCGGCGAGCAGCTCGCCGCCCTGCCCTTGCTGGCCGCCCTGCCCGTCACCCAGCAGAAGCTGCGCAACATCTACTTCGACACCCCGGCCCAGCACCTGCGCCAGGCCCGCGCGGTGCTGCGCCTGCGCAGCCAGCGCCAGGACGGCGGCAAGGTGCACTGGCTGCAGGCCCTGAAGACCGAAGACAGCAGTGCCGGCGGCCTGAGTCAGCGCGGCGAGTGGGAAGCCACGGTGCGCGAGGGTAAGCTCGACCCCGTCGTGCTGCAGGGCACGCCCTGGCCCACGCTGGACGCAGACGGCACGCTGCTGCCGCAACTCGCGCCCTGCTTTGAGACCGACGCCACGCGCACGCTGCGCCTGTTCACCGGCGACGACGGCAGCCGCATCGAGGTGGTGCTGGACGTCGGCGCCATCCGCGCCGGCGACGAGCGTGCCGAGCTGTGCGAGCTGGAGCTGGAGCTGCTGAAAGGCGCGCCCGACGCCCTGTTCGCGCTGGCCGACCACATCGCCAGCCACCTGCCGGTGCTGCCCGACCCGGTGAGCAAGGCCGAGCGCGCCTGGCGCCTGGTCGACGGCACCACCCGCGCGCCGCGCCGCGCGCGCAAGCTGGAGCTGGCCGAGAACACCCCCGTGCTGCTGGCCGCGCAGACCGTGCTGGGCGAAATGCTGGGCCAGTTCATCGAGAACCTGAGCGGCATCGTGCGCGCCGACGGCCCCGAGCTGGTGCACCAGGCGCGCGTGGGCTGGCGGCGCTGGCGCAGCGCGCTGTGGCTGTTCAAGCCGCTGCTGGCCGACGCCCACCCGGCGCCCGACAGCGCCGGCCTGCGCCCGCTGCTCAATGCCCTGGGCGCCATGCGCGACCTGGACGTGGCGGCGCTGGAAAGCCTGCCGCAATGGGCCGACGCCTACATCGGCGGCACCGACGAAGCAGCCCGCGAGCGCGCGCAGGAATGGCAGACCATGGAAGCGGCCGTCACCGCCGAGCGCCGTATCCGCCGCGCCGGCCTGCTGGCCGCGCTGGGCGCCACCGGCACCGGCCAGGCGCTGCTGGGGCTGGAGCGCTGGCTGCACGCGCTGCCGCAGGCCGCATGGACGCCCGAGCTGGCCGAGCGCAGCATCGGCGACTGGGCCGCCAGCCGCACCAAGCGCCTGCACGCGCGCCTGGCCGCCGAGATCGAGGAAATGGAAGCCGCCGACCTCGACACCGAAGAAGGCATCGAGCACCAGCACAACGTGCGCCTGCTGGCCAAGCGCACGCGCTACGTGCTGGAGGCGCTGCGCACCGTGCTGCCCAAAGAGCGTACGCGCCGCTGGCAGGAGCAGGCGACCGAGCTGCAGACCAGCATCGGCGCCGCGCGCGACCTGATGCTGCTGGCCACGCTGCTGGAGCCGCTGGGCATCGACCGCGGCATCCTGGGCTTTCTGCGCGGCGTGGCGGCGGGGCGCATGGCGGAAGCCTGAACGCCGGTCCGTGCGACGCGGACAGCTCTGTCACGGACAGCGCCTTCCCCACCACGGCACAGCCCCAAAACAGGGGAGTATGCATCGCCAGCGCCCATTCTACGGGCGCTATCGGCATGCATATAGGGGAGTATCTGAAAATCCGGGGTGTGCGCCGCCTGCCGCCGCAACCCACGAAAAAGCCCGGCCAGGCCGGGCTTGATGCGCGCGTTTGCAGCAGCCGCTTACTGCAGGCTCACCTCGACGCGGCGCGCCTCGGCGTTGCTGCCGGTGGCGGTGGTCACCTCGGGCTTCTTCAGGTCCAGCTTGTCGTCGCCGATGCCCAGCGCCTTCAGCGCATCGCGCACGGCCAAGGCGCGCTGCTTGGCCAGCTCCTCGTTCTGTGCCGGATCGCCCGTGGTGTCGTGGTAGCCGCTGATCACGGCCGTCTGGCCGGCGGCCACGCCCTTCACCACGTCGCCCAGCGCATCGGCCGCGCCCGGCGCCAGGTCGGCGCTGCCGCTGGCAAAGTAGAACTTCACCACGCCGTTCTCGACCCGGATGCTGGGGCCATCGGCCGCGGCGGTGGTCATGTCGGCGGTGCTGGCCGGTGCTGCGCCGCCTGCGGCGGCCACGCCCGTCGCCGTGCCGGCGGCACCGTCAGCAGACGCCGTGCCCACCGCACCCGGCGCGGCACCACCGGCCACGCCCGTGCTGGCGCCCGCCACGGCCGTGGTGGGGGCCGCACCCTTGCCGGTGCGATACAGCCCAAACCCGATGGCCAAGCTGATGGCGAGCAGGACCACGCCGATCAGCACGGTCCACACCACGCCCTGGTTGTCATCGTTCTGTGTACTCATGAGTTCTCCAAAGAAATTGGGGCGATTGTATAAAGTCCCGCCATGCAGCCCACTGACGCCGCCTATGCCCCCTACGAACATCTGCGCCCGCCCGGCCGCGACCCGCAGCGCATGCTGGCGCAGGCGCGCGCCGAATGGCACCGCCGGGCCGGCCCGCAACGCGACCTGTGGGTGTTCGGCTACGCCTCGCTGATCTGGCGGACCGATTTCGACTTCACCGAACGCCACGCCAGCCGCATCCACGGCTGGCACCGCGCGCTGGCCATGTGGAGCCGCGTCAACCGCGGCACGCCCGAGCTGCCCGGCCTGGTGTTCGCCCTGCTGCCGGGCGGCAGCTGCCAGGGCATGGTGTACCGCGTGCCCGGGCAACAGGCCGAGGCCGTGTTCGACACCCTGTGGGCGCGCGAGATGCCCAGCGGCGTGTACGACGCGCGCTGGCTGCCCTGCGCCACGCCGCACGGTCCCGTGCCGGCGCTGGCCTTCACGCTGTCGCGCCGCAGCCCGTCCTTCACCGGCGAGCTGGCGCCCGAGCAGTACCGCCACATCTTCCGCCACGCCAGCGGCCGCTACGGCACCACGCTGGACTACGCGCGCCGCACGCTCGACACGCTGCGCGAACACGGCATCCACGACCGGCGGCTGCGCGCACTGCTGGCGCTGGCGGACGACCCCGAGGCCTGACGCAAGCGGGGCCGCGCCCGCGCCCGCTGCCTATACTTCGGCGCATGAGTGACATCGCCCACCTGCGCAAGAGCTACGAGCGCGCCGAACTGTCCGAAGACGCCAGCCATGCCGACCCGATGGCGCAATTCGCCCAGTGGTTCGACGAGGCGCTGAAAAGCGAGCTGCCCGAGCCCAACGCCATGACCCTGGCCACCGTGGGCAGCGACCTGCGCCCCAGCACCCGCGTGGTGCTGATCAAGGAATACGACGCGCGCGGCATCGTCTGGTACACCAACTACCAGGGCCGCAAGGGGCTGGAGCTGGCCGGCAACCCGTATGCGGCGCTGCAGCTCCACTGGGTCGAGCTGGAGCGCGTGGTGCGCATCGAGGGCCTGGTCGAGAAGGTGAGCGAGGCCGAGAGCGACGCCTACTACGCCAGCCGCCCGCTCGACCACCGCCTGGGCGCCTGGGCCAGCCCGCAAAGCCAGGTGATCCCCGGCCGCGCCTGGCTGGTGGCTGAGGCGGCCAAGGTCGGCGCCAAGTTTCTGCTGCACCCGCCGCGCCCGCCGCACTGGGGCGGCTACCGCCTGAAGCCTGATCGGTGGGAGTTCTGGCAGGGGCGCAAGAGCCGGTTGCATGACCGGCTGCGCTACCGGCTGGAAGGCGGCGGCTGGGTGCGCGAGCGGCTGGCGCCTTGAAGCTTTTTCGGGCTCCAGCGCTTTACTGGCAAGCGCAGACAGCTATGATTTTCAAAGTGCCGGGCGTCTTCAGTAGCGCGCCGATCAACGCGACACGGTCACCGGCACCACGTCGCCATTGGCGCGCCTGGCATACACGTCCTGCCCCACCAGCCGGATGTCGTTGCAGGCCGAGGGGAAGACCTTGAACTCGAAGCAGACACGACCGCCCTCCTCGGCACGCCAGGTGCCGGTGTCCGAACGACCCGCGACGAAAACCTTCAGATTGTTCGAGTCGGCGGCGTAGTCCACCCGGATCGTGCCGCCGTTGGATAGGGGGGCGTTGGTGGACTTGCCGCGCAGCAGCGTGGCCAGTTCGGCCGCCGAAGGCGCGCGGGCGCCGGCAGGGAAGTCCTTGGCCGGCGGCGCGCTGGCGGCGCAGGCGGCGAGCAGCAGGGGTGACAGCAGAATCGATAGGCGGGTGGCGGTGTTCATGTGGGTCTCCAGCAATGAATGCAAGACAGGAGAGACGGACGCCCCAACCGGCGTCCGCCCCCCGAGGGACCGTCAGAGTCCCAACTGGGTCTTCATGGCCGTCCAGGCCGCCTCGTTCAGGCGATGGGATGCCGCCTGACGCGAGACGAGGCCGGGCTTGGTCTCGTGGGCGCGGTACACCCACTGGGAATTCGGGTCGCCGGCAACCCAGCGGATCTCGCTGTACACCACGTGGTAGCGGATGGCTGGCGTCGGCGGCTGGCCGGTGAAGCGCAGCACGCGCTCGCCATTCACGTCGTCGATGCTGTAGGTGCCCGTGGTGGACGGCACGCAGTTGGACACCACGGTCTGCTCGGCATTGAGATCGCACTCGTAGTACTGCGCCGAGCCCTGGGTGGCGCTGGACGGCGCCATCGACACCCGCAGGTTCTTCAGCGCGCTGGTGGTCAGCGCCAGGTTCAGGGTGTTGGCCCCGGTGGGCGCAGCGGCGCCCGAGGTCGGGTAGTGGTTGATCAAAGCCTCCAGCGTGTTTCGACTCTGCGGCTGAGCGCGGTTCGCCAGGGCGTCGATCTGGATGGTCGACCCCAACACCACATTGGTGCGCAGCAGTTCCTCGGCACCCGCAGGGAACACGGTCGCGCCGAGCGCCCCCTTCAAGCCCACCGTCGGCATTCCGACGTTGATGGTGTTGGTGGGCAGGGTCTGCCAGCGGTCCACCAGATCGGCCATGGCCTGACCGGCCACACTGCTGGCGCGGGTGGAGCCCAGCGTTGTTTCGCCGTCGCAGTACACCGTGCGGCTCGGATTGCCGACCGTGGACCGGTGGACCACATCGCGCGTGCAGTAGGTCCAGCCGCTGGGCGTGAGAAAAGCGGTGCCGTAGAGCGCATTGTCCGGGCTGGGCTGACCGCCGCTCTTGCCGCTGCGGTTATCGACAAACTGCACGCCGGCACTGCCCGCCGCCTTGGCTTGCCGATCGTTGCTGCGCTCAAAGTAGTCGTCAGGGCCGACGTAACGCAGCGCGCGCAGCGTGGTCGATGCCGGTGCAGCCGCCTGCTGGTCGCCCACCTCCAGCGGCACACCGGTGCGCAGCATGCCGGAAACGACCGCGGCCGCCATGCGCGCCGTGTCGTGTATCTGGTTGGCATCCCAGGCCGGATCGTCCTGGTAGGCGTCGATCTTGGTGGCGTCGATGGCCAGCTGCAGCGCCACGTTGGCGCGCGCCGCCGCGTCGGTCATGCCGGCAGCCACGCCGGCCTGCACCAGGGTGGTCAGCGGGTTGATGGCGCCGCCCGAGCCGGCCGGTCGGTGCATCACGTAGTCGGCGTCGGTGGCGGCCACCCCGGGGGTGGCCGAATCGATGGCCGTGGTGGCCGCGGCCGGATCGCCCGTCTTGACGAGTGCGATGAGGCGGGCCGACGCGGCGCCCGGCACGGCGGACGGGTCGTAGGTCAGGCTGTAGCGGCCATCGGCGCCGGTGGCGGCCGAGGTGGGTTCGCCGTCGTCGCAGGCGTCGTTGGCGTTCAGGTCCAGACAGACCACCACGTTCTGGAGGGGGCCGATGCGGGCCACTTCACCGCTGAGGGTCACGGGGGGAGGCGGCGGTGGCGGCGGGGACGAATCATCGTCGTTATCGTCGCCGCTGCCGCCACAGGCGGCCATTGACAGTGCGGCGGTGGCGGCAAAGGCGTGGATCAGCAGGCTTCGCGTGCGGGGTTTCATGAGGCTCCTCCTGGGGTTGCTGGGGCTTGTCTATCGACACGAGAGACACTAAAAGAAACATTTCCCCCGTACATCACCCAGTTGGGTGAGCGTGGCGTACCTCTCTTTTGCTTTGACAACGGGCTTGGACGACGGCGGTGTCCACCGCGAGCGCCGCGGTTCAGGTGGAAGCGTCGTCCCCCAGCACCAGCCCCATGCGATTTGCCGCCACGATCGCCTGCGTGCGCGTGGTGACGGCGAGCGCGCGCAGCACGGCGCTGACGTGGGTCTTGGTGGTGTTGGGGCTGAGGCCCAGCTCGCGCGCGATCAGCTTCATCGGCTTGCCCTCCAGGATCAGCCGCAGCACCTGCGTCTGGCGCGGGGTGAGTCCGAGCTCGGCCGGGCTGGTGCAGGCCCGCGCCGGCACGGGCAGCGCGATGCCCGCCAGGCTGAGCGGGGGCACGTAGATGCGCCGTGCCAGCACGGTGCGCAAGGCCTCGAACATCTGGCCGGCCGGGGCCGACTTGGGGATGAAACCCATCGCGCCCAGCTGGATCGAGCGCAGCACGGTGACCTGGTCTTCCTGCGAGGACAGCATGACGAGCGGTACGCCGGGGTGGCGTTCGCGCAGCGTCTCCAGCGCCTGCAGGCCGTGCATGCCGGGCAGGATGACGTCGAGCAGGATCAGGTCGATGTCCGCGCTGTCGCCCAGGGTGGCCAGCGCCTCGTCCAGGCTGGCGGCATGCGAGACCTGTACCGCCGGGTCGAGCTCGCGCAGCAGCAGCGCGACGCCGTCGCGAAACAGCGCGTGATCATCGACCAGCAGGATCCTCATGGCCGGAGTCTGAGGGCGTTTCCGCCGCTGCGCCTCCCCCAGTTGGGTGAGCGTCCAGCGCCGCCTCGATCGCCGCCAGCAGCCGGTCGGCGCCGACCGGCTTGTGCAGCAGCGGCAGGCCTGCGTCGGTGACGCGCCGCAGGTCGGCGGCGGCAATGTCGCCGGTGACGATGATCGCCGGCACCGCCTGGCCGATGCGCGCGCGTATCTGTTCGACGGCGTCCAGGCCGTCGCGGTGCTGGCGCAGCCGGTAGTCACTCAGGATCAGGTCGGGGTCGCGCAGGTGCTCGCCCAGCAGCGTCAGGCATTGCTTGGCCGACGCGGCGGTGAGCACGTGCGCGCCCCAGCTGTGGCACAGCGCCTGCATCGCGCGGCGCGTATCGGCCTCGTCGTCGATCACCACGATGAACGCGCCGACGACGCGCCGCCCGCTCGCCAGTGCGGCAGGCTGCGCCGGCACCTGCGGCAGCGCCTCGGCGCCCGGCAGCAGGATCGAGAAGCAGGTGCCGCGGCCCGGCGTCGAGCGCAGCACGTGCGGATGGCCCAGCAGATCGAGCGTGCGCTTGACGATGGCCAGGCCCAGCCCGAGCCCCTTGCCGCGGTCGCGCTCCGGGTTGTCGATCTGGTAGAACTCGTCGAAGATGTGCGGCAGCTGCTCGGGCGCGATGCCGATGCCGGTGTCCCAGACCTGTAGCTCGACGCCGCCGGGGCGCCGCCGGCAGCCCACCAGGACCTTGCCGCGTTCGGTGTAGCGAATCGCGTTGGCCACCAGGTTGCCCAGCACCCGCTCCAGCAGCACGGCGTCGGTGCGCACGGCACAGCGAGAAGGCACCACGACCAGGCGCAACTGCTTGCGCTCGGCTGCCGGCCCGTGGCTGGTCGCCACCCGGTGCAGCAGATCGGCCAGGGCGTGGTCGCCCAGCACGGGCTTGGCCGTGCCGGCGTCCAGCCTCGAGATGTCGAGCAGGCCGACGAACAAGGCTTCCATGGCGGACACCGACGCCTCGATGTGACTCACCAGCTTGCCGACCTCGGGCGTGACCGCCTGCCGGCGCAACACGCCGACCAGTAGGCTGATGGTGTGCAGCGGCTGGCGCAGGTCGTGGCTGGCCGACGCCAGAAAGCGCGTCTTGGCCTGGCTCGCCTGCTCAGCTTCGTTGCGCCGGGCACGCAGCAAGGTGTTGGCGCCAGCCAGCTCGTGGGTGCGTTCGGCCACGCGGGCTTCGAGCAACTGGACCGAATCGCCCAGGCGTTCGGCCATCTGGTTGAAGCGCGCCGCCAGCTGGCCCAGCTCGTCGCCGCGCCGCAGCACGATGCGGTGGTCGAGTTGGCCTTCACCGATGCGGTCGGCCCCCTCGGCGAGCTCCCGGATCGGCCGCACCACCCGGCGCGCCAGCACGATGCCCACGGCCGAGCCCGCCAGCACGGCGAACACCAGGATCAGCAGCGCCGTCGCCAGCGCGCGGCGGATCGGCGCGTAGGCTTCGTCGCGCGGCTGCTCGGTGATCAGCCGCCAGCCGGGCACGCTCAGCGGGGCGGCGCGAGCGACCATGGCGCGGCCCTCGGGCGTCGTGAATTCGATCAAACCGCCGCGATCCGCCCCCGCCGGCCTGATGGCCGCGCGCACCGGCGGATGGTCGGCCCAGTCGGGGCGTGCCAGCACCTGCAGAAAATCCGGATGCGCCAGCAGGCGGCCCTCGCCATCGACGACGTAGGCCTGGCCCTCGCGGCCAAAGCGGGTTTCGTCGATGATCTCGCGCAGCTGCGCCAATTCGACCTCTGCCGCCAGCACGCCGCTCTGCGGGAGGCTGCCGCGCCGCGCCAGGACCACGCGAGGCTGGTTGACGACAAAGGTGACCGGGCCGAACCACGGCGCCTCGGCGCTGGCGTACAGGAACTCGGGCGACTGGCTGCGGTCTTCGCGCACGCCGATGCGGTCGGGCTCCATGCGCGAGATGTGCACACGCTCCTGCCCGTGCTGGTCGATCCAGTACAGCGCCTGGATCGCGCGCGACTGCTTCATCAGCCGGTACAGCTCGAACTGGATGTCGGCATCAGCATCGTCCAGGTGGCGTGAGTCCTGCAGCGCCAGGGCGGCGCGCAGCAAGGCACCGGTCTGGCCGATGAAGCGTTCGATCCGGGCCGAGGCCCTGGCGGCTTCGAGCGCCTGCAGCGCCTCCACGGCAATGCGCGTCTCGCGCTGGATCAGCCAGAGCTGTGCCAGACCGCTGACGGTGAGCACCAGCGTCACCAGCCCGGCGACCGACAGGGCATAGGTCTGCCACAGGCGCTGGCCAGGTGGGCGCATCAGCGGGAGGGGGGCTGGGCGGCAGCCCCGGCGTCACCCTTGGCGTCCGCCGTCGGCGGCAGCATACGGTCGCCCGGCCGGATCAGGCGGTCGGCACGCGCCAGCAGCGCGGGTGGCAGCGTCACACCGATGCGCTCGGCGGTGTCGAGGTTGACAACCAGCGCCGCCTCGTACAGCTCCTCGACCGGCAGCTCGGCCAGCGGGCGACCGCGCAGCACCTGGTCCACATAGCGCGCCCCGCGCCCGCACATGCTGACGCGGCCGATGGCGCCGTAGCTGAGCAGGCCACCGTGGCGGGTGGTGAACCAGGACGTGTGGGCGATCGCCGGCAGGCGCACCCGCAGCGCCTGCCGCGCGTGCTCGCCGTGGAATACCGCCGAATCCGGCCAGATCAGGACTGCATCGACCTGGCGCCGGGCCAACTCGTCCCAGGCGCCGGCAATGCCGGCCTCGCCAGAGAAGCGCACGCGCACCCCCTCGACGCCGGCCTGCCCCAGCATGTCGGCGAAAGGCCCGAGGTCCTTCATCGCCTCGTGCCTCGGGTTGCCGTCGTTCGTGACCATGCCGACGCGGCGCGCCTGCGGGAACGCCTGCAGCAACACCTCCATCGGCTTGAGCAGGAACTGGCCCGACAGGCCCAGCGTGACGCCGGTGACATTGGCCAGCGGGCGCAACTGGGCATCGAGAACCTGGCGCAGGTTGGTCGGGCCCAGCACGACGATCGGCACCTCCTGCGTGGCGTTCATCAGTGCCTCGGATTCCGGATTGTTGGTCGCGAGCAGCACGGCAGGCCGGCGCGCCACCATCGCCTGCGCCACGGCTGCGTAGCGTGCCGGGTCGTTGGCCACGTCGTTCCATTCGATTCTCAGTTGCCGGTCGAAGGACCAGCCGGCCGCTTCCAGGCCGGCACGCACCTCGTTCATGCAGAGCCGGTTCGACTCGCTCGGCCCGAGGGTCAGGTAGGCGATGACGCGGGGCGCGGCGGCGGGCGTGGCGGCGCCCGGTGCGCTGGGGGCCGGCGGGGCGCTCTGCGCCGAGACCGGCGGACTGGCCACCAGCGCGGCGATGAACGCCGTCACGCTGATGGTGAGCCGCAAGCGGCCGAAAACCAGCCTGTCGGCGCGTGCTCTGGTTCTCGTTACCTCGTCGTACTGCTCCAGGCTGATCGACATGTCCTCTCCCCTCACGTTTGGACACAAAGATACCTTACCCGGCGAGCCGACGCCACGGGGTAGACGCTACAGATTGGGTGAATATTCACCATCCGGCGGGCCGCCAGCCGGTCATTCAGCCCGGCCAGCGCGCCAGCAGCGCCAGCGCGATCGAAATCGTCGCCACCGCCATCGCCGTCGACACGGCCACGCTGGCGGTGACCAGGTCCTCGGCCTTGTGGTAGCGCTGCGAGAACAGGAACACGTTGGCGCCCACCGGCAGCGCGGCGGCAGTCACCATCACGGCCAGCGGCAGGCCGCGGATGCCCAGCGCCCAGCCGGCCGCGGCCATCAACACCGGGTGCAGCACGGTTTTCAGCAGCGAGATGCCCAGCGCACCGCGCAGGTGCGGTCCGATGGCGGTCTGCGCCAGCGTCACGCCCACCAGCACCAGCGCCACCGGGCCGAAGGCGTCGCCCAGCAGCTTCAGCGGCCGCTCCACCACCGGGTGCAGGCCCCAGCCCGTCAGTGAATACAGAAAGCCCGCGATGATGGGCAGCGGCACCGGGTGCAGCACGGCGTTCTTCACCGCCTGCGCCACGGTGGCGGCAATGTGGCGGCGCGGCCCCTGGCCTGCCGCGGCCTGCTCGCGCGCCACCAGCAGCTCCAGCACCACGGTAGCCAGCGTCAGCAGGATCAGCGCGTGCATCGAGATCAGCGTGAACAGGTGCACCAGCCCGGCCTGCCCGTAGGCCAGTTGCACCAGCGGCACGCCGATCATCAGCGTGTTGCTGAAGATGGCCGCCAGCGCCAGCACGGCCGAGCGGCTGGTCAGCCCGCGGATGAACAGCAGCGCAAAGAACATGGCCCCGGCCACGATGTAGTACAGCGCCACCGATCGCAGGTCCAGCCGCGCCAGATCGGCCGTGGCCATGGTGCGGAACAGCAGCGCCTGCACCAGCACCAGGAAGACGAGGTTGGACAGATCGCGCACCGCCTCGCCGCGGATCAGCTTCAGCCGCCCGGCGGCGAAGCCGATGCCGATCAGCAGCACCACGGGGAGCAGGGACGAGGCGACGGGGTGATCGAGCGTCATGGGCGGCGGCGATTATGGGCTGAGCACGCCATGCACGCAGCGGCACGACCGCAGGTTTTTGAATGAAATCAGCCTCCAGCGCCCGCCCCACGAGCGCAAGCAGCTATCAAAACAGGACTTTTGTGGGAGCGGGCTTGCCCGCGGTGCCGCGCCTGCTTCCCCTCATGACGCTCATCGCGGGCAAGCCCGCTCCCACAGCAAGCCTGCAACGCCAAGCCCACCACCGACGATGGCCCAGGCAAAGCGGGATAATCGCCCTTTTACCGACGCGGCCCCCGCGCGGTGCCGTTCTTTGCAGGTGCGCCCTTCGGCGCACGCCGGCGCCGACGCGGCGGCCGGCCACCGCCATGAACGCCCCCCACACCCCCACCGCCCCCGCCTCCAGCGCCATCTCGCCCGTCGAGGACATCGTGGCCGATCTGCGCGCCGGCCGCATGGTGATCCTGGTCGACGAGGAAGACCGCGAGAACGAAGGCGACCTGATCCTGGCCGCCGACCACGTGACGCCCGAGGCCATCAACTTCATGGCGCGCTTCGGTCGCGGCCTGATCTGCCTGACGCTGACGCGCGAGCGTTGCGAGCGCCTGCAGCTGCCGCCCATGGTGGCGCGCAACGGCACCAAGATGGGCACCGCCTTCACCGTCAGCATCGAGGCGGCCGAGGGCGTGACCACCGGCATCAGCGCCGCCGACCGCGCCCGCACCGTGCAGGCCGCCGTGGCGCCCAATGCCCAGGCGGCCGACCTGGTGCAGCCCGGCCACATCTTCCCGCTGCAGGCCGTCGACGGCGGCGTGCTGATGCGCGCCGGCCACACCGAGGCCGGGTGCGACCTGGCCGGCATGGCTGGCTGCTCTCCGGCCGCGGTGATCTGCGAGATCATGAAGGACGACGGCACCATGGCGCGCCTGCCCGACCTGCAGCTCTTCGCCGCGCAGCACGGGCTGAAGATCGGCACCATTGCCGACCTGATCGAGCACCGCAGCAAGACCGAAACCCTGGTCGAGAAGATCGCCACGCGCCCGCTGCGCACCGCGCACGGCGAGTTCATCGCCCACGCCTACCGCGACCAACCCAGCGGCGAGCTGCACCTGGCGCTGGTGGTGGGCCAGTGGCAGCCGCAGGACGCCGTGCCCGTGCGCGTGCACGAGCCGCTGTCGGTGCTCGACGTGCTGGAAAGCGGCCGCGGCACGCATTCGTGGAGCGTGGATGCGGCGCTGAAGCGCCTGCAGCAGGAAGGACGCGGCATGGCCGTGTTCCTGAACTGCGGCGAAAGCGCTGAGCAGTTGTTGGCCCAGTTCAGCGGCACGGCGCGCGCAGCGCACGCGCCCGCGCGCGGCCGCATGGACCTGCGCAGCTACGGCGTGGGCGCGCAAATCCTGCGCGACTGCGGCGTGCACCGCATGCAGCTGCTGGGCACGCCGCGCCGCCTGCCCAGCATGGCCGGCGGCTACGGGCTTGAAGTGGTCGGCTACATCACCGAATAAGGCGTGCGCCGGCCGCCCGTGCGCCTGGCGTCGCGCGGCCGTGCACGTTGCAACCATCAATATGAAAAGGACTCCGCATGTTCGGCGCTGACAAAGGCCATACCCCTCCCCTCGACGGCAGCCGCCTGCGCGTCGGCATCGTGCAGGCGCGCTTCAACGAAGGCGTGACCAACGCCCTGCACGCCGCCTGCCTGGCCGAGCTGACGGCGCTGGGCGTGCGCGACGAGAACATCACCCATGTCACCGTGCCCGGTGCGCTGGAAGTGGCCAGCGCGCTGCAGATGCTGGCACGGCGCGGCGACGTGGACGCGCTGGTGGCGCTGGGCTGCATCATCCGCGGCGAGACCTACCACTTCGAACTGGTCGCCAACGAATCGGGCGCCGGCGTGACCCGCGTGGCGCTCGACAGCGGCCTGCCCGTGGCCAACGCCATCCTCACCACCGAGAACATGACGCAGGCCATCGTGCGCCAGATCGAAAAAGGCAAGGACGCGGCGCGCGTGGCGGTGGAAATGGCGCTGCTGAAAGAAAAACTCCAATGAGCACCGCGAAAAAGACGCCGGGCGCCAAACCGTCCAACCCCGGCACGCGCAAATCGTCCACCAAGTCGGCCCGCTCGCGCGCGCGCGAATTTGCGCTGCAGGGCCTGTACCAGCACTTCGTCGGCGGCAGCGACGTGGCTGTCATCGACGCCTTCACGCGCGAGTTGCAGGGCTTCAACAAGGCCGACTCGGTGCACTACGACGCGCTGCTGCACGGCTGCATCGAACTGGCGGCCGACCTGGACGCACTGATCGTGCCGCTGCTCGACCGCGAGCTGGGCCAGATCTCGCCCATCGAGCACGGCTGCATGTGGATCGGCGCCTACGAGTTCCTGAAATGCCCCGACGTGCCCTGGCGCGTGGTGCTGAACGAGTGCATCGAACTGGCCAAGGACTTCGGCGGCACCGACGGCCACAAGTACGTCAACGCCGTGCTCAACGGCATCGCGCCCAGGCTGCGCACCGTCGAAGTGGAAGCCGACCGCGCCGCCAAGGCCTGAGAGCTGCCTGCGGCCGGGCGCCCCGCGACGTGCATGGCATTCGCCGCCACGCCGCATCGTCAGCGCTCGCCATTGATTGAAAACGATAGCTGCTCGCGCCCGTCATTAGCCGTTTTCAGATGATTTTTCATCTGAAACCATTGCATATAAAGCGCCAGCAGCTATCATATTGAAAGTACATTGACGCCATGAGAATCTCCGCCCGCGCCCAGCGCATCGAGCCTTTCTACGTGATGGAGATGGCCAAGTCGGCCGCCGCCATCGCGCGCGAGGCCGCCGGCAGCGACCGGCCGATGATCTACCTGAACATCGGCGAGCCCGACTTCACCGCGCCGCCGCTGGTGGCCGAGGCGGCCGAGCGGGCCATCCGCGACGGCAAGACGCAGTACACCCAGGCCACCGGCCTGCCCGAGCTGCGCGAGCGCATCAGCGGCTGGTACCGCCAGCGCTTCGGGCTCGACGTGCCGGCGCGCCGCATCGTCGTCACCGCCGGCGCCTCGGCCGCGCTGCAGCTGGCCTGCCTGGCGTTGATCGAAGCGGGCGACGAGGTGCTGATGCCCGACCCCAGCTATCCCTGCAACCGCCAGTTCGTCAGCATGGCCGAGGGGCGCTCGGTGCTGATCCCGTCCACGCCGGCCGAGCGCTTCCAGCTCAGCGCCGACAAGGTGCAGCAGGCCTGGGGTGCGCACACGCGCGGCGTGATGCTGGCCTCGCCCTCCAACCCCACCGGCACCTCGATCCACCCGGACGAGCTGAAGCGCATCCACGACGTGGTGACCGAGCGCGGCGGCATCACGCTGCTGGACGAGATCTACCTGGGCCTGAGCTTCGACGACACCTACAGCCACAGCGCGCTGGGTTTGAGCGACCAGATCATCAGCATCAACAGCTTCAGCAAGTACTTCAACATGACGGGCTGGCGCCTGGGCTGGCTGGTGGTGCCCGACAGCATCGCCGGCACCGTGGAGCAGATCGCGCAGCACCTGTTCATCTGCGCCAGCACCGTGTCGCAGCACGCGGCGCTGGCCTGCTTCGAGCCCGAGAGCCTGGCCGAGTACGAACGCCGCCGGGCCGAATTCAAGGCGCGGCGCGACTGGTTCGTGCCGCAGCTCAATGCGCTGGGTCTGGATGTGCCGGTCACGCCCGACGGCGCCTTCTACGCCTGGGCCGACTGCAGCGCGGCATGTGACAAATTGTTCGGCACGCACAGCGCCGCGCGCTCCGAATACAATAGCGGCATGCAAGCAGCCGGCAGTTGGGATTTCGCCTTCGAGCTGATGAAGCGCGCGCACCTGGCGGTGACGCCCGGGCGCGACTTCGGCCACGCCGACACGGCGCGCTACATCCGCTTCTCCACCGCCAATTCGATGGCGCAGTTGGAGACGGCCGTCGCCCGCCTGCGCGAGGTGCTGGCCTGACAGGCGGGTTGATGACGGCGTTCGAATTCCCGATCCGCATCTACTGGGAAGACACCGATGCCGGTGGCATCGTGTTCTACGCCAACTACCTGAAGTTCTTCGAGCGCGCGCGCACCGAATGGCTGCGCGCGCTGGGCATCCACCAGCGTACGCTGCGCGAGCAATCCGGCGGCATGTTCGTGGTGGCCGATGCCGCGCTCAAATACCTGCGGCCGGCGCGGCTGGACGATGAACTTGTCGTCACCGCGCGGCTCCAAGAAGCCGGCAGGGCAGGCATGGTGCTGGCCCAGCAGGCGTTTCTCATCGAGCCCGGCACGGCTGCGCGCACGCTGCTGTGCGAGGGCACCATCCGCGCCGGCTGGGTCGATGCGCAGACCATGAAGCCGGCACGCATTCCTTCCGACATCCTGCAAAAGCTCCACCCATGAATCAGGACCTCTCCATCCTCCACCTGGTGGTCAACGCCAGTTTCATCGTGCAGCTGGTCATGCTGGTGCTGCTGGTGGGCTCCATCACCAGCTGGGCCGCCATCTTCCGCAAGCTGCGCGCGCTCAAGATCATCAAGGCACAGAACGACGAGTTCGAGCGCGACTTCTGGTCGGGCACCAGCCTGAACGACCTGTACGCCAGCGCGGCGCAGAACGCCAAGCACGGCGGGCCCATGGAGCGCATCTTCGCCAGCGGCATGCGCGAATACCAGAAGCTGCGCGAGCGCCGCATCGCCGACGCCGGCACGCTGCTCGACGGCGCCCGCCGCGCCATGCGCGCCAGCTACCAGCGCGAGCTGGACGCGGCCGAGGTCAACCTGTCCTTCCTTGCCTCGGTCGGCTCTGTGTCACCGTACGTGGGCCTGTTCGGCACCGTGTGGGGCATCATGCACGCCTTCACCGGCCTGGGCGCGCTGCAGCAGGTCACGCTGGCCACCGTGGCGCCCGGCATTGCCGAGGCGCTGGTGGCCACGGCGCTGGGCCTGTTCGCCGCCATCCCGGCCGTGGTGGCCTACAACCGCTTCGCGCGCGACATCGACCGCATTGCCATCAAGCAGGAGACCTTCATCGAGGAGTTCTCCAACATCCTGCAGCGCAACCTGGGTGTGCAGGCGCCGCCGGCTTCTTCTTCAGGCCCGTCGTCGCAGTTCGGCAGCCCCACCGGATACTGACATGCCCAACGTCGCCTCCCGCGGCCGCGGCCGCCGCGCCATGAACGAGATCAACATGGTGCCCTTCATCGACGTGATGCTGGTGCTGCTGATCATCTTCATGGTCACCGCCACCGTCATCACGCCCGGCAGCATCAATATCCCGCGCTCCGGGCAGTCCAGCAAGGCGCCCGACAACCCCGTCACGGTGATGATTGCCGCCGACGGTGCCATCACCGCCGACGGCGGCAAGAACGGCCCCAACCTGCAGAACGCGGGCGAGGGCGACATCTTTGCCGCCATCAGCGATGCCGCCAGGGGCAACCCCGACCTGGCCGTGATGGTGGCCGCCGACAAGGATATCGCCTACCAGAAGGTGATCGACGTCACCTCGCGCCTGCGCCAGGCCGGCGTGGCCCGCGTGGGCCTGGCCGTCAGGTAAGCACCGCGCACGCAGGAGTTCCAGCAGTACATGAACGCCACCACCGTCGAACGCAACGAGTTTGCCCCGCCGCCGCCGCGCGGCCTGGGCCGCGCGCTGGCGCTGGCGCTGCTGGCACACCTGCTGCTGATCCTGGCCTTCACCTGGGGCCTGCGCTGGCAGCGCGACGCGCAGGACGACGCGGTGGAGGCCGAGCTGTGGTCGCCCACCGTGCAGCGCGCCGCACCCAAGGCCGCGCCACCCCCGCCACCGCCCGCGCCCGCGGTGGAGCGCGCCCCGCCCCCGCCGCCCAAGCCGCAGCCAGGCGCCAAACCCGAGCCCGTCGCCAAGGCCCCGCCCCCACCACCGCCCAAGCCGCAGGTGGACGAAGAGCGCGACGCCGAGATCGCCCTGGCGCAGAAGAAGAAGCAGGAAGAAGCCCGCAAGGCCGCCGCCGCCAAGCGCGAGGAAGAGCGCCGCCGCGAGCAGGAGCGCCGCGAGGCCGAGCAGGAAAAGCGCGAACTGGCGCAGAAGAAAGCCGCCGAGGAAAAGCAGCGCAAGGCCGAAGAGCAGCGCAAGCTGGCCGAGAAGAAGAAGGCCGAGGAAGCCGAGCAACGCAAGCTGGCCGAGGCGAAGAAGAAAGCCGAAGCGGAGGCTGAACGCAAGGCCGAGGCCGAAGCGAAGGCCAAGGCGGTGGCCGACGCCAAGGCCAAGGCCGCCGCCGAAGCCAAGGCCACCGCCGCGCGCGAGGCGCGCGAATCCGACGCACGCCGCAAGGCGGAACTGGCGCGCCTGGCCAAGCTGGCGGGTGCGGGCGCCGAGGGCGGCAGCGCCGCCGGCCGGAGCAAGGGTGGCGGCACGGCGGGTGGCGACGACGAGCACGACGCCGGCCCGTCGGGCAACTACGCCGGCCGCATTCGCGCCGCGGTGCGGCCCAACATCGTGTTCACCGACGACGTGCCGGGCAACCCGGTGGCCGAGGTGGAAGTGCGCACTGGTCCCACGGGCCAGATCATCAGCCGCCGCGTCACCAAGTCGAGCGGCGTCAAGTCGTGGGACGACGCCGTGCTGCGCGCACTGGACCGCACCGAGAAGCTGCCCTCCGACAACGGGCGCTACTGGAACCCGATGCTGATCACCTTCAGGCTGCGCGACTGATGCGAACTTGCTTTCAAAATGACCAATGACTTCGCTGCGCTTCAGTGACCAAGCGGCCGTTCGTCATTGGTCATGCGGCGCCAGCCGTGGTCATTGGTCATCGCTTTGAACGCATAGCGGCATGCAGCCCAGTGGTGGGGAAATCCGCCACGCTCCTCATATACTCCCCATATAGCAGTCCGCTAGCGCCCGCTCAATAAGCGCTGCAGACCGATACCCCCCATATCGGCAACCCTACTCGTACACCACGCTGGCCCGCCCCTCATCCGCCTGCGCCATCCAGCTGGCCAGCGCGGCGTCGCTGGGGAAGAATTGCGCCTGGTCACCGAGTTGAATCTGCGCCATCACGCCGCCCTTCTCGCCGCGCCGCTCCACCAGCAGGCGCACCGGCAGGCCGCGCAGCAGATCGCCCTGCTCGGTCTGCTCGACCTGCGGCGGGTATTCCGACAGCAGGCGCCGCACATCGGGCGCCTTGCCGTTGACGGCCACGCGCAGGAACTTGCCGAAGCGGCAGCGCGCCGTGGGCAGGTCCCAGATCTGCGTGATGTTGAGCTGCAGCCCGCCCGAGAAGCGATCCGGCAGGGCCTTGGCCATGACGACGATGAATTCGTCGTCCTTCAGCAGGTTGCGGTGCTGGTGCAGCAGGCCTTCCTCGACGCGCGCATCCAGCGTGCCCGACTTGTCGTCGAGCTTGAACAGGCCCAGCCGCCCGCGCTGGCCGTTGATGACGCGGAAGTCGCCCACGATGCCGGCCAGCAGCTGCGGCTCACGGCTGTCCACCAGTTCGTCGATGCGGCGGCGCACGAACTGGCGCACCTCGCGCTCCACCTCGTCGAACAGGTGGCCCGACAGATAGAAACCGATGGCCGTCTTCTCCAGCGACAGGCGCTCCTTCACGCCCCAGGGCGTCACCTGCGGCAGCTCCGGCTCCTGCGCGCTGGAGCCGTGGCCGTCGTCCATCAGGTCGAACAGGCCGCCCTGGTTGGCGTTGGCTTCGTTGGCGGCGGCGTAGTCGAAGGCGAGGTCGATGGATGCGGCCAGCGCGGCGCGGTTCATGTGCAGTGAATCGAAGGCGCCGGCGCGGATCAGCGCCTCGACGGTGCGCTTGTTCACGCGCGTGCGGTCGATGCGGCGGCAGAAGTCGAACAGGCTGGTGAACGGCCCGCTCTCGCCGCCGGCGTTGCCCTCGCCCCGCCCCTCGCGCGCGGCGACGATGGATTCGATGGCCTGCTGGCCCGTGCCCTTGATGGCGCCCAGGCCATAGCGGATCAGCGTGTCGCTCACCGGCTCGAAGCGGTAGCCGCCGCGGTTCACGTCGGGCGGCTCGAACGCCATGCCCTCTTTCAGCGCGTCTTCGTACAACACCTTCAGCTTGTCGGTGTTGTCCATTTCCACCGTCATGTTGGCGCAGAAGAACTCGGCCGTGTAGTGCACCTTCAGCCAGGCCGTGTGGTAGGCCAGCAGCGAGTAGGCGGCGGCGTGCGACTTGTTGAAGCCGTAGCCGGCGAACTTCTCCATCAGGTCGAAGATCTCGTCGGCCTTGGCCTCGCTGATGCCGTTCTTGGCCGCACCGTCGCGGAAGATCAGGCGGTGCTCCGCCATCTCCTCGGGCTTCTTCTTGCCCATGGCGCGGCGCAGCAGGTCGGCGCCACCCAGGCTGTAGCCGCCCAGGATCTGCGCCGTCTGCATCACCTGCTCCTGGTAGACCATGATGCCGTAGGTCTCGCTCAGCATGTCGGCCACCAGCGGGTGCGGGTACTCGACCGGCTCGCGCCCGTGCTTGCGCGCGACGAAGCTGGGGATCAGGTCCATCGGGCCGGGGCGGTACAGCGCGTTCAGGGCGATCAGGTCTTCCAGCCGCGTCGGCCGCGCGTCGCGCAGCATGCCCTGCATGCCGCGGCTTTCAAACTGGAACACGGCCTCGGTGCGGCCGTCCTGGAACAGCTTGTAGGTCTTGGCGTCGTCGAGCGCGATGTTCTCGAAGGCGAAATTCTGCTGGCCCGCATGGCGCTTGACGATCAGCTCCTTGGCTATCTCCAGGATGGTGAGCGTGGCCAGGCCCAGGAAGTCGAACTTGACCAGGCCCACGGCCTCCACGTCATCCTTGTCGTACTGGCTCACGGCCGACTCGCTGCCGGGCTGCTGGTAGAGCGGACAGAAGTCGGTCAGCTTGCCGGGCGCGATCAGCACGCCGCCGGCGTGCATGCCGACATTGCGCGTCAGCCCCTCCAGCTTCTGCGCCAGCGCCAGCAGGGTCTTGACCTCGTCCTCCTTGGCCAGGCGCTCGGCCAGCAGCGGCTCCACCTTCAGCGCGCCGTCGATGGTGATGTGCTGGCCCGGCTTGTTGGGGATGAGCTTGCTGATGCCGTCGCAGAACATGTAGCTCATGTCGAGCACGCGGCCCACGTCGCGGATGGCGGCGCGCGCGGCCATGGTGCCGAAGGTGGCGATCTGGCTCACCGCCTCCTTGCCGTACTTGGCCTTCACGTAGTCGATCACCCGGTCGCGGTTGGCCTGGCAGAAGTCGATGTCGAAGTCGGGCATCGACACGCGCTCGGGGTTCAGGAAGCGCTCGAACAGCAGCTTGTATTCCAGCGGATCCAGGTCGGTGATCTTCAGCGCATAGGCCACCAGCGATCCGGCGCCCGAGCCACGGCCCGGCCCCACCGGGCATCCGTTGTTCTTGGCCCAGTTGATGAAGTCGCCCACGATGAGGAAGTAGCCCGGAAAGCCCATCTTGAGGATGGTGTCGATCTCGAACTCCAGCCGCTCCAGGTAGCGCGGGCGCTCGGCGTCGCGCTTCGCCGCATCGGGGTACAGGTGTTGCAGGCGCTCTTCCAGCCCGTCGATGGAGGCCTGGCGGAAGTAGGTCTCGATGGTGTGGCCCTCGGGCACCGGAAAGTCGGGCAGCTGCGGCTTGCCAAGCACCAGCGTGAGGTTGCAGCGCTTGGCGATCTCGACCGCGTTGGCCAGGGCCGAAGGCACGTCGGCGAACAACGCCTGCATCTCGGCCGTGGACTTGAAGTACTGCTCGGACGTGAAGCGGCGCACGCGGCGCGGGTTGCCCAGGATTTCGCCCTCGGCAATGCACACGCGGGCCTCGTGTGCCTCGTAGTCGTCGGGCGTCGCGAACTGCACCGGGTGCGTGGCCACCACCGGCAGCTTCAGCCGTGCCGCCAGTTGCACGGCCGCGGCCACGTGCGCTTCGTCGTCGGCGCGGCCGGCGCGCTGCAGCTCCAGATAGAAGCGGTGCGGAAACAGCTCGGCCAGTTGCAGCGCCACATCGCCCGCCAGCCGCTGGTTGCCCTGCAGCAGCGCCTGGCCCACCGGGCCGGCCTGCGCACCCGACAGCAGGATCAGCCCCTCGGAAAGCTCACCCAGCCAGTCCCAGCGCACCGTGGCCTGGGCCTTCACCACGCCCTGCGTCCAGGCGCGGGCCAGCAACTCGGACAGGTTCAGGTAGCCCTGGTGACTGGCCGCCAGCAGCAGCACGCGCGAGGGCAGGTCATTGTCGGCATCGCGCCCCGCCAGCAGCACCTCGGCACCGATGATGGGCTTGACGCCCTTGCCGCGCGCGGCCTTGTAGAACTTGATGGCGCCGAACAGGTTGGACAGGTCGGTGATGGCCAGTGCGGGCTGGCCGTCACGCGCGGCCGCGGCCACCATGTCGTCGACGCGCGTGGTGCCGTCGACCACGGAGAACTCGGTGTGCAAACGCAGATGGACAAACATGGGCGGAGGGCGTGAACAAGGCGTCTGCAAAGTGGCGATGAACGCCGCTTGCAACGCGGGTGTGACTTAGTTGCAGGGTAGGCGCCGAGGCCCTGTGCGGCTTGCGGCGGGCTTCTGCGCATTAGTGCGCACATTGCGCTGAACGAGTCGCCGATGCGAGTGAAGTCAAAAATATACTTCTTTCCAGCAGTCGCCCAGGTGCCTCGCGAGTATCCGCCAGAACGTCGGATGAGGCATCACCCACAGGCAACGCACCGCCCGCAGCCATGGCTGCAGCGCGCCGCAGACTGACCCTTCAGAACCCAGAACAAAGCGATCACAAACCGATGTCGACCTTGAGGCTTGGCGCCTACAAACTACCTGCCGCCGAAGTGGTGCTGGTGCAGACGTTGTTCCGCCTGTACGCGCACGGCGACGCGTTCCGCTGGACCTTCGTCACCGCACCGCCCTACGACGCGCTGCTGGCCGACGGCACCACCGACGAGGGCATGAGCCCGGCCGTGGATGCCATGGCCAAGGCCGTGCTGCGCCTCACACGCATGAACTCGGGCCAGGCACCCAACACGCTGGAGCGCCCGATCCGCGCCGACCGGCTGCAGGACTGGCTCAAGTCCACCGAGCACGACCTGCTGCAGACGCGCCCGGCCACGCTGATCGAGGAAGCGACGCAGCCCGATGCCGTCGAGGCCGAGGCGACGACCCCGGCGGCGCCGATCAACCCGGTGCGCTTCAAGCTGCGGCGCTGGCCGCCGGCGGCGCTGCTGCGCTCCGACCCGAACCACATCCGCATGGCCACGCTGCTGTCGCGCCGCGCGCTCAACGCCGCCGAGCTGGCCACCATCAGCCAGCAGCCGGTGCAGGAGTGCCAGGCCTTCCTGACGACCCTGCAGACCACCGGCCTGGTGGACGTGCAGAAGGAGCCCGCGCCGGCCCCCGCACCCGCCGCCGCCGGCGCGCCCGCGCCCGCCGCGCCGCCCAAGCCGGCCCCCACGTTTGCCCGCGGCCTGATCTCCGGTATCCGCCGCCGCCTCGGCCTCTGATCCCGCTGCAGCCATCATGAACGAATACAAGATCCTCTTCACCGGCACCATGGGCGCCGGCAAGACCACCGCCATCGGCGCGGTGAGCGAAACGCCGCCCATCGTGACCGACGTGGTCAACAACGACCAGTCGCACACCAAGGAACGCACCACGGTGGGTCTGGACTTCGGCCAGTTCACGCTGGACAACGGCGACCGCATCCGCATGTTCGGCACGCCGGGCCAGTCGCGCTTCGACTTCCTCTGGAAGATCCTGTCGAAGAACGCGCTCGGCATGATCATCCTGACCGACAACTCGCGCCCCGACCCGCTGGCCGACCTGCGCGTGTACCTCGAAGGCTTTGCCGACGACCTGGACATCATGCCCTGCGCCATCGGCATCGGCCGCCTGGGAGAACACCCCTCGCCGTCGATGGACGACTACATCGAGGAGCTGGCCAGGCACAACCGCGTGCTGCCGGTGCTCGAGGTCGACGTGCGCAAGCGCGATGACGTCATCCTGTTGATCGATACCCTGCTGGCCCAACTCGAGGCCGGCATGTTTGGAGAGTAAGCCATGTCCGTGAATCTGAAACTGTCGCCGACGGCGAAAGTCATTGCCGCGCGCGAAGCGCAGAACTTCCTCGACGAGGTCAACGGCGTCACCGCCGTGGTGATCGCCACCGTCGACGGCTTCGACGTGGCCTCGGCCATGCGCGCGGGCGATGCGGCGCGCGTGGCGGCCATGGCCAGCTCGATCTCGGCCATCAGCTCGGTGGTGTCGCAGGAGGCCAACCTGGGCCGCAACAAGAGCGTGACCATCGACACCGAATCCGGCTTCGCCATGGTGTACAGCGTGCACCGCGACGATGCCGAACTGGTGATCAACGTGATCGCCGACGGCAGCGCCATCCTGGGCCAGGTGGCCTACCGCATCGCGCAGTTTGCCCGCACGCTGGCCGAAGCATGACACAGAAAGCACTGCGTGATGCGCTGGAGTCCATGGCCGCGATGCCCGGGCTCGAAGGCTGCGCACTGGTCGAGATCGAGGCCGGCATGGTGTGGCACCACGCCGGCCAGATCGAAGGCGTGCAGACCTTTGCCGAAGCGGCCAGCGACTACTGGCGCCTGTACAACCGCCTGTCGCACCAGTTCAAGGACCTGGGCGACCTGAAGGCCTCGGTGATGATGCACGCGCAGGGCCGCATCACGCTGCTGCCCTGCGGCACCGGCATGCTGCTGGTGACGCTGACGCGCCAGAAGTCCGACATCGACTGGGCGCTGTGGCAGGAAAAGACCAAGGAACTCGCCCGCCTGGTGGACGAGCTGTAAACCCCACGGTTTCCAACCGGGAGACGGCGTTTTTCTGCGTGGCGCCCCTCCTGCTGAATCACTTCCCACGCAATGGCTGAATCAACCCAACGGAGAAAAGGCGGCATGGCCAATATCAAGCAAACCCTCGACGAACTGATGACCCTGGACGGCGCCATGTGCGCGGCCGTGGTCGACTCTGCCAGCGGCATGATGCTGGGCTCGGTCGGCTCCGGCGTCGATCTGGAAGTGGCTGCCGCCGGCAACACCGAAGTGATCCGCTCCAAGATGAAGACCATGCGTTCGCTGGGTCTGAACGACGTGATCGAGGACATCCTGATCACCCTGGGCAAGCAGTACCACATCCTGCGCCCGTCGGCGCGCAAGGACGGCGTGTTCATCTACTTCGTGCTGGACAAGCAGCGCGCCAACCTGGCCATGGCCCGCCGCAAGGTGCTGGACGTGGACAAGGAAATGAACTTCTGATCTGGCGCCCGCGCCACATCGCATGAACGAAGCCCCGGCATGCCGGGGCTTTTTTCATGGTCACCATCGAGGCATTTTTACTATACTTTTTATAGCTTGGTGCGCTTGATCAACGGGCGATACAGGCATTTTTCATCAAAATTACCCCTGTCCACCAGCGCCCTGGCCATGGCAGATGGATGGCGCCAGACTGCCGGAACCAAAGAAGGCCCCCGAAGGGGCCAGCGTGCGGAATCCGAGGGTTTCAGCCCCTGCGTCGGCCATCCAGCCCCAGCGCACCACCACCCAGGGCCGCCATCGCCAGCAGGCCGCCGGCGATGCCCAGGTTCTTGGTGAACATCAGCTTCTGCACCATCTGCTGGTCGGCCGGAACGCCCCAGTAGTTGTGGAAGAACACGGCCGCGCCCAGCGTGAACAAGGCCAGCAGCAGGGCCGACCAGCGGGTCTTGAAGCCGACGAGCAAGGTGATGCCGGCGCCGATCTCGACCACGATGGCCAGCGCTGCCAGCACCTCGGGCATGGGCAGGCCCTTGGAGGCGATGTAGCCCACGGTGCCGGCAAAGCCCGCACCCAGCTTGCCGATGCCGGCGGGAATGAAGACGTAGGCCAGCAACAGGCGACCCAGCAGGGCCAGGGGATTTTGCAGTGCGTTCATGGTGGTTTCCTTGTGACAACAAAGTGGGATGAAAAAAGGGCGAGCCTGCCCACGGTGCGCCGCCAGCGGGCACAGCCGGGCCGCGCCGACCTGCGACAGGTCGGCGCGAGCAGACAAACTCGGTGAAGCGTCTGGAAGTGGGCGGTCAGGCCGCCAGGTCGAACACCAGCACCTCGGCGTCCTGGCCGCCATCCAGGCGGATGCGGCTTTCCTGCTCGATCAGCGCGGCATCGCCGCCACTGAGGCGCTGGCCGTTCACGCTCAGCTGGCCGCGCACCAGGTGCACGTAGGCCTTGCGGGCGGGGTCGATGGCCAGCTCGGTGCTTTCGGCGCCGTCGAACAGGCCGGCGTACAGGGCGGCGTCGGCGTGGATCTTCACGGCATCGCCCTCCGGCTCGCACGCCGCCACCATCCGCAGCTGGCCGCGCTTGTCGGCATCGGGCACCGTCTTCTGCTCGTAGCTGGGCGCGATGCCGGTCACGTTGGGCTCGATCCAGATCTGCAGGAAGTGCGTGGTCTGGCCCACCGCATGGTTGAACTCGCTGTGCATCACGCCGCTGCCGGCGCTCATGCGCTGCACGTCGCCGGGCGGAATGCCCTTGACGTTGCCCATGCTGTCCTTGTGCGCCAGGTTGCCCTGCAGCACGTAGCTGATGATTTCCATGTCGCGGTGGCCATGCGCGCCGAAGCCGGTGCCGGGAGCGATGCGGTCTTCGTTGATGACACGCAGGTTGCCCCAGCCCATGTGCGCCGGGTCGTAGTAGCCGGCGAACGAGAAGCTGTGGTACGACTTGAGCCAGCCGTGGTCGGCGTAGCCGCGGTCCTGTGATTTGCGAATCGTGATCATGTGTGAACTCCTTGTATGTCCTCGACTTTAGGTGGCGGCAGCGTTTTTGAAACCGCACATCATTGATGGCATCATTCAAAAAAAATGAATCAAGGAGACATGCCCCATGGCCGAGCCGACCGACGTCCTGAGCCCGGATGCCTTTCGCATCCTCAACGCCATCGCCAAGGCGGGCAGCTTTGCCGCAGCGGCGCGCGCGCTGGGCATGGTGCCCAGCGCCCTGACCTACCGCGTGCGCCAGATCGAGGACGCGCTGGACGTGCTGCTGTTCGACCGCAGTTCGCGCCAAGCGCGCCCCACCGCCGCCGGCGCCGAACTGCTGGCGCAAGGCGAACGCCTGAAGCAGGAGGTGGACGCCGTGGTGAACCGCGTCAAGCGCGTGGCCACCGGCTGGGAGCCCGAGCTGACCATCACCGCTGACGGCCTGATATCGCATTCGGCCCTGATGGAGCTGTGCTGCGACTTCTTCAACCTCAACCCGCCCACCCGCCTGCGCCTGCGCGAGGAAATCCTCAGCGGCACCGTCGGCGCGCTCACCTCGGGCAAGGCCGATCTGGCCATCGGCGTGATCCTGGAGCCCTCCAGCGCCGCCAACCTGCGCGCCAAGCCGCTCGGGCAGGTGCGCTTCGTGTACGCCGTGGCGCCGCACCACCCGCTGGCGCGGGCCGAGGAGCCGCTGTCGGATACGGAACTGCTCAAGCACCGCGGCATCGTGGTGGCCGACTCGGTGCAGAACGGCACCACGCAATCCTTCGGCCTGCTGTCGGGGCAGGAAACCTTCACCGTGCCCAGTCTGGCCGCCAAGCTCGACGCCCACCTGCGCGGACTGGGCGCCGGCTTTCTGCCGGAGCCGATCGCGCGGCCGTACCTGTCCACCGGCCGGATGGTGGCGCGGCGGGTGGAACGCAGCACCCGCATTGCCCAGCTCAGCTACGCCTGGCGCGCCAGCGCCAACCCAGGCAAGGCCCTGAGCTGGTGGCTGGAACAGCTGGAGCGCCCCATCACCCGGCGCGCGCTGCTCGAACAGCACGGCAGCATGTAGAGTTCGCCCATGGCCCGCTCACACCGCACCCCGCGTCGTCAATTCGCCGTCATCGGCGCCGGCATGGCCGGCCTGGCCTGCGCCCGCACGCTGCAGCGCGCCGGGCATGCGGTGCAGGTGTTCGAGGCCGCGCCCGAGCCCGGCGGGCGCGTGGCCACGCACCTGTCGCCCTTCGGCAGCTTCGACACCGGCGCGCAGTACTTCACGGTGCGCGATGCGCGCTTCACCCAGGCGCTGGACACCACCGCCCCCGACCTGGTGCGCCGCTGGAGCGCCAACGCGGTGCGCGTGCTGGACGAACACGGCCGCGTGGTCGAGGCCGCGCCGCCCCGGCGCGACGCCCATTGGGTCGCCATCCCGGCCATGCACCGCCTGCCCCAGCGCTGGGCCGAGCCGCTGCAGGCCGCCAGCGCCCTGCACCTGGGCACGCGCGTCACCCACATCGCACGCGATGCGCTGGTGCCCGCGCGCTGGCAACTGCACACGCAGGGCCTTGAAGGCGATCAACGGGTGCATGCCGGTTTCGACCGCGTCATCCTGGCCGTACCGGCATCACAGGCGCGCAGCTTGCTATTGATTTCAGAGCTTCCCAGCCTGGCTGAGGCGCTGGCGGCCGTTGACATGGCGCCCTGCTGGACCCTGATGCTGGCCTACCCGAACGCCTCGCAACCCGGCCTGCAAACCCTGGGCCCGCAATGGAACGCCGCCCGCAGCACCCACCACCGCGTGGCCTGGCTGGCGCGCGAATCGTCCAAGCCCGGCCGAGAGCCGGTCGAACGCTGGACGGTGCAGGCCAGCCCCCCTTGGTCGCGCGAACACGAGAACGACGATGCCGGCCGCGTGATCGGCAAGCTGACCAAGGCCTTCGCCGAAATCACCGGCATCCGCGCCACGCCCGCGCTGGCCGAAGCGGTGCTGTGGCGCGAGGCGCAGACCCTGAAGCCACTGGGGCAACCCTGGCTGTGGAACGCCAGCCTAGGCGTCGGCCTGTGCGGCGACTGGTGCATCGGCCACCGCGTCGAGGACGCCTTCGTCTCGGGCCTCGAGCTGGCCCTGGCCATCGCCTGAGCAACGCTTGCTCCCAGGGGCGCTTTCATTTTTATAGTCGCTTGCGCATATCCCGCCAGGGTTTCAAGAGAAAAACCATTGAAACAACCGAGCAGAAAGCGCAAGCAGCTATTTTTTTGATAGAACCGACCATGACCTGAACCGCAACGGTCCTTGCCCAACGCCATGTACATCGGCCGCTTCGCCCCCTCCCCCACCGGCGCGCTGCACGCCGGCTCGCTGGTGGCCGCACTGGCCAGCTGGCTCGACGCGCGAGCGCACGGCGGGCAATGGCTGGTGCGCATCGAAGACGTCGACACGCCGCGCTGTGTCCCGGGGGCCGATCAGGCCATCCTGCAGCAACTGGCAACGTGCGGGCTGGTGCCCGATGCGCCGCCAGTGTGGCAATCGCATCGCACCCATCTCTACGAAGCCGCGCTGGCCCGTCTCGTCGATGCCGGCCTCGCCTACCCCTGCGCCTGCTCACGCAAGGACATCGAACTGGCGCACGCCGCACGCGGACTCAGTCGCCTGCGTGGCGCCGAACTGCCCTACCCCGGCACCTGCCGCCCCGAACGCGGCGGCCTGCACGCCAGGCCGGCGCGCGCCTGGCGTCTGCACACTGCGCGCTCCAATCAAAAAATGCCGCCAACGCCCACGGAAAGGGCGCTGACAGCTATCGACAACGAAGCATCCACGGCTTTGAACTTGGTGCATTGGCACGACCGTCGGCTGGGTCCACAGCAGCAGGACGTCGAGCATGAGGTTGGCGATTTCGTGCTGCGCCGCGCCGATGGCCTCTGGGCATATCAACTGGCCGTGGTCATCGACGACGCCGAACAGGGCGTCACGCACGTCGTGCGAGGTGAAGATCTGGCCGACAACACGCCACGGCAGATCCTGCTGCAGCGCGCCCTCGGCGTTCCAACGCCACGCTACCTGCACACCCCCCTGGTGCTGGCTGCCGACGGGCAGAAGCTGAGCAAGCAGAACGGGGCCCAGGCGCTGGATCTGACCGATCCCACAGCCGCCCTGACCCAGGCCGCGTCAACCCTCGACTTGCCCCTCCCGTCCGATGGCGCGACGCTTGCGGACATGCTGGCCGAATGGACGGCCGAATGGGCGGCGCGCTGGCGGTCGTAAGCCCCAGAACGGAAACCCTGGTCATTGCATGGGCAGGCCCGTGGCTAGAGCGTCCTTGTCTGGCGGTGGAACGTCCTTATGGCCGGACGTTGGCTGGAAGCCTTCGGGCAGCAGCAGCAACGCGATTCTGGCCTGTCCCTCCGCCAGCAGTTCTGCGGGCAGAAGACGCGGATGATTCGCCGAAATCGACACAGAAACCTCTTCGACGCCGCCCCTGTCATCCATCACAGCAGCCTTCAGGGCCAAGCGCTGGTTGTAGTGATTCCACTTGTCACACGCACCCGGCGGGATGGGTATGCAGACGCCACGCTCGTCACCCACAACCAGCCTGTTGAACGCGCCAGACAGCCCGATGTGACTGGAAATGATCTCCATCAGATCAGTGCCCAGGCCTGTGAGAACCGCCGTCTTGCCCAAAGGAACAAGAAACAGGTTGGACGCGAGATTCTGGTCAGCATACCCCCGCGTAGAAAGCTCCGCCAAAGACGTCAAGGTGTCTTTCATTCGCTCATCGGCCAGCAGTTTGCCGATGGGCACTGACAGGCGTTTGGTGCGTGGACGGTCGAAAGCAAAGTTGCCGGAGAGCGCAACCTTGTAATCATGCGCTCCATCAGGGCCGGCTATAGAAAAACCTTGAGCAGCCAGATACGTCTCCGTTATCTTCGCCAAGGCTGGGTTGTCTTCGAAAGCCACCTGCAGCCGAGGTAGCGGCGCATCGCGCGGAAAAGGTGACCATCCCAGAACTCTTGTGACGATGGTGACGGGTGGCTCAGGATCTTTCGCAATGGCCTGGCCCATGACGGCGAAGGCCAGCACCAGAGTGAGGCAGAGAGACTTGATCATCGGTTTTGCTGATGACGGTTGATCGGTGCCAACGATGTTGTACTACGCCGAACATGTTGGCCCCAGCGCAGGCCGTTTCAACGCACCCATCCATCGCAAGAAACGGTTGTCCGATTGTCACCACACCAGAAAACAAAAAGCCCGCTACATAATAGGTAGCGGGCTTTTGAGGCTTGGCGCCGTTTTTCTGGTAGGACGTGCAGGATTCGAACCTGCGACCAACGGATTAAAAGTCAGCAAGAGTAGGGGTTGAGGGGTGTTGAGTGGTGTAGAGATTTCCATGATAAATCAATGACTTGCGTGAATTTTTATCCTTGCACTGTTGATGGGTATTCGGCAAAATAGGGCAAAGTTGGCTACATAGTGGCTACATGGGAGACCAGCGGATCCGTTCCGCCCGGCCCCGAAGCCATGTAGCCGCACCGCAGCCCCAGCCCCTGACCGACCATGGCCCGACCACGAAAGACCGAAGCCCCTGACCTGGCGCACGCCGTTGACTTGACAGCCGGCGCCATCGAACGCCTGAGCTGCCCGACCGGCAAGCAGCAAGCCTTCCTGCGCGACAGCAAAGCCCCCGGCCTGCGCGTGCGCGTGACCGCTGCCGGTGCCAAGGCCTACGTGTTCGAGGCGAAGCTGAACCGGCAGACCATCCGCCGCACCATCGGTGACGTGCGCGCCTGGACGATTGAGCAGGCCCGCGCCGAAGCCAACCGCCTGCGCGTGACCTTGGATGCTGGGCAAGACCCGCGCGAACTGGAACGCGAGCGGCAGGCGAAAGCCCAGGCCGCAAAAGCCGCCCAGGCTGCCCAGGCCGTCACGGTGGGCGAGACATGGGCCGCCTACATGCAAGCCCGCCGCGCGCATTGGGGCGCCCGGCACCATGCCGACCATGCGAAGCTGATTCGCCCTGGCGGCGAGAAGGCCAAGCGTGGCACCCGCGGCCGGGGCGTGACCATCGCCGGCCCCCTGCATCCCTTGATGGCGCTGCGGCTGGGCGAACTCGACGCCGACACCATGCGGGCATGGGCGAAGCGCGAAGCCGAGACCCGGCCCACATCAGCCCGGCTGGCGCTGCGCTGCCTCAAGGCCTTTCTCGCCTGGTGCGGCGAACAGAAAGCCTATGCGGGGCTGGTGAACACCGACGCCGCCAGCGGCCGGGACGTGCGCGAGGTGCTGGGGCGCGCAAAGCCCAAGACCGATGCGCTGCTGAGTGAGCAGTTGTCGGCATGGTTCTCCGCCGTGCGCGCCATCGGAAACCCCGTCATAGCCGCCGCGCTGCAAGTCATGTTGTTGACCGGCGCCCGGCCCGGCGAAGTGCTGGCGATGAAGTGGGCGGACCTGAATCACCAGTGGCGCGGAATCACCATGCGCGACAAGGTAGAGGGCGACCGCGTGATTCCGCTCACGCCCTACGTGGCGCAGTTGCTGGCCGGCCTGCCGCACCGCAATGCGTGGGTGTTCTCAAGCCCCGGCGCCGCCGATGGCGTCCTGAGCTGGCCCGCCAAGCCGCACGCCCAGGCCTGCGCCGTGGCCGGCATCGAAGGCCTGACCCTGCATGGCCTGCGCCGCAGTTTCGGCAGCCTGTCCGAGTGGCTGGAACTGCCGGCCGGCGTGGTGGCGCAGATTCAAGGCCACAAGCCCAGCGCCACGGCTGAAAAGCATTACCGCGTCAGGCCGCTTGACCTGCTGCGCGTGCACCATGAGCGCATCGAAGCATGGATGCTCGAACAGGCCAAGATTGAGTTTGACGCGAAAGCCAAGCCCGGCAAGCTGCGGGCTGTGAAGTGACACCGGGAACCAACGGGCACATACAAATATCTATATACTTCCACCATGAAGCCGATTGAGTTTCGGGCTACCGCATTGGATGACTTGAGGGCGTTCCCGCCATCGGCCATGCGCGATGCGGGTTATCAACTGGACAAGGTGCAGCATGGCCTACAGCCGGACGACGCCAAGCCGATGCCGTCGATTGGAGCTGGGGCAATGGAGCTTCGCGTCTGGGACGAAGCCGGGACGTTCCGCGTGGTGTACGTCGCCAAGCTGGCCGATGCCGTGTACGTGCTGCATTGCTTCCAGAAGAAGACCCAGCAGACAGCCCAGCGCGATATTGAGCTGGCCCGCAGGCGCTTCAAGGCCTTGATGAAGGAGATTCAGACATGACTGCAAACCGCCGCTTCGCCAGCGTCTGGGACGCTATCGAGAACACGCCCCAAGAGGCCGCCAGCATGCGTGCGCGCTCCGAATTGATGATGAGCCTGGCCGAAACCATCCGCGAACAGGGCATGACGCAAGCGCAGGCCGCCGAGCTATTCGGGGTGACGCAACCCCGTGTGTCCGACCTGGTGCGGGGCAAGGTGAGCCTGTTTTCCCTGGACACGCTGATTGACATGGCTGCAACGGCCGGCATGGGGCCGGTGGTGAAAGTCAGCAGGCCGAAGCCGCCCAAACGGCAGACGGTACGACGCTCAAAGGCTGCCGTCGCCTGACCGAATCGCCCCAGCTAGGCCCGCGAACCGAAAAGCGGGTCACCTTCACCCGCCTGCTGGGGCGCGCCAACGAAGGCCCGAGGAAGGCGGACATGAGCGATCAAGCTGAAAGACACATTACGCAGTTCCAAAAGCGCCGGCTTGAAATCAAAGGGCGCCTTTCACGACCTATCGAACGCTCTGAAAACCCAAGCGAACAGGAACGCATTGCAATCACCAAGGAACTGAACGAGAGGACGGAATTGCTCTTTGAGCGCCATGGCATCAAGCATGGTGATTGGGAGACGCTTGCGATGACACTGGCTTTTCTGCATGAGCCAGGATTTCGATTTAAGAAGCAAGCGGGAGCGAAAGAGAAGTGGAATCTTGATGCGGTGACGCGCTTCTGTCGCGACGTTGACGCAATCATGAGCGGAAACAAGCACCTGTCGAGAATCGATGCGGGCCGCATCGTGGCTCGAAGAGAGCAATGGCGCAATTTGTTTTCGAGCAGAAGGGCAAGCGATCCTACGGATGCGGCCATACAAAAGGTTCTTCAGAAATACCCAGCCTTGATTGCGTCTGAAGATGCAAGGCAGTTAAAGGCGGCGAGAGACGGATACAGAATGCTGTTCGGCGAGTTGCCAGAAGGCTTAGGCGACCAAAGTCCCGACGAGTAGAAGCAAAAATATAGTCTGGAAAGAATTGCCGGATTACTATTCTTTCCATAGTGCGACGGGCAACCTAGCTCCATTCGGTGCTGTTGCTCTCCCTTTCGGAGCGCCGGCATCGGCTGGAGCATCCGATGCAGTCTGCGTACCCCCCGAACGCCGCCAAGCTGGCGGCTGCGGAGAAGAAGTCCGGCGCCACCATCGTCGCTGGCAAAGCACTCAGCGAAGCCGCGCCGCCGACCGGCTCGCCGCTGAAGCAAGAACCGTCCGTCGCCGAAAATCAATCCGGCGCTGTGGTCATTGCCAGTGCAGAAGCGCCGCCGGTTGACGCGCCGCCGCCTAAGGCGCGCGCCCCGCGTGTCGTCTATACCCCGATCGATCAAGAGACGCGCAGTCACGTCGGCACGCAGCAGGCCGGTTATTACCTGGGCAGGGCGGCCCAGACATTGAGAATTTGGTCGTGCCGTGAAGACGGCCCCGTCCGCCCGATCCGCGTACACGGCCGCCTCATGTGGCCCATGGCAGGCATCCGCGCCGCGTTGGGGTTGTCCTGATGGATGCGCGGACCGCCACCAGCACCAGGGCGCAGGCGCTCTACGACGGCTACGCCGCCGATGGCTACAGCCACCGCGGGACGGCGCGCTATGAACTTGTGAGCGAGCCGGAACCCAAGGCGGAGGTTCTGACTGATGCGCCGCACTCTCCGCTTCATCCGCCACTGCATCCGCCTGCGCTCGTTCTCGCGTGCGCTGTGGGTTGATGCGTTCGAGAACCACAAGCCCAAACACGAGCAATGAAGACGATCAGCATTGAGGCCATCCGCATCGATCGCGAAACCCAATCTCGGGCAGAGATTCACAACGACACGGTTGCAGAGTACGCAGACGCTCTGGAAAGCGGGACAACCCTCCCACCCATCATCGTGTTCTTCGATGGCGTGGACTACTGGCTGGGCGATGGCTTCCATCGTGTTCATGCGTTCCGTCAGGCAGGCCGCGCCAGCATCAATGCCGACGTGCGAGAGGGTACGCAGTCCGACGCGCAACTGTTCAGCTACGGCGTCAACACTGACCACGGTCTGCGCCGCACCAATGCCGACAAGCGCAAGGCCGTGACCGGCGCACTGCAGCATCCGGTGTCGTGCAAGTGGAGCGACAACCAGATTGCGAAGCACTGCGGGGTATCCGATAAGACTGTTTCCGCCGTGCGGACTTCTATCTTCGGAAATTCCGAAGATGCGAAGCCCACGGAGCGCACAGTCACGCGCGGCGGCACGACTTACACGCAGAACACGGAGAACATCGGCGGCAAGAAGAAGGCGGGCGAGGCGGTTAACAAGGCGACGGTTAACACCGGAGTTAACACCGCTGGCGCTGTTTCGGAGCCCGTTCTGCCGGTATCACCGCTGGCGATTCCCGAGTCAACGACCGATGACGGCGCCCCTTCCGAGGAAGAAATTGCCGCCGCGCTGGCCGCCGTGGAGGCAGACGGTCAGGCGCTCCAAGTGCTGCTCGACGCCGATGACAAGCTGGCCGCAGCGTCCGAGGAGATCAAACGCCTGAACGCGGTGGTCAACGTCCTGACGCAGCGCAATGCGGGGCTGATGGAGAAAGCCAATGAGGCCATTAAGGCGGCCAAGAGGTGGCAGAAAAAGCATGATGCCTTGGCGAAGAAGGTGGCGACATGACGTTGTTCGAAGACGCCCCCAACTACGCGTCGGCAAAGTTCAAAGAGCCGCGTCCGTTTCAGAGAACCGCACTTCCGGCGCTGCGCGATGGCATTCGGCAGGGTCACCGCCGCCAAATGCTGATGGCTCCCACCGGCGCCGGCAAGACGTATCTCGGTCTTCGGCTGATTCATGAGGCGTTGGTCAAGGGCAAGCGCGCCATATTCGTCTGCGACCGACGCACGCTGATCGACCAGACCAGCGCGGATGCGGATCGCTACGGTCTGGCCGCACACGGTGTTCTGCAAGCTGATCACTGGCGCACCAATCCTGACGCGCCGTTCCAGATCGCCAGCGCGCAGACACTTGCGCGCCGCACTTGGCCGGATGCCGATGTGATCGTGATCGATGAAGCGCACACGCAGATGGCGGCGTGGGTTGACCACATCCCGAACTGCCGAGCGGCAGTGGTTGGCTTGTCGGCGACACCGTTCAGCCCCGGTCTGGGCCGCTTGTTCACGCGGCTGGTGAACGCCACGACCATGCACGAACTGACCGAATCCGGCGTGCTGGTGCCCATGCGCGTGCTGAGTTGCACCAAGCCCGACATGCGCGGCGCCGAAACATCGGGCGGCGAATGGACGGACAAGGCTGCCGAAGAACGCGGCATGGAAATCATCGGCGACGTGGTGACGGAGTGGGCCAAGCACGGTGACAACCGCAAGACCATCGTCTTCGGCGCCACCATCGCCCACTGCGAAGAACTGTGCCGCCAGTTCAACGAGGTCGGCGTGATGGCGGCGGTGTTCACGTCTCATACCACCGACACCGAGCGAGAGGCGCTGCTGAAGGAGTACCGCAAGGCAGATTCACGTCTGCGCGTGCTGGTGTCGGTCGAAGCACTGGCAAAGGGCTTCGACGTGCCGGACGTGGGCTGCGTGGTCGATTGCCGGCCGTTGCGCAAGTCTCTCTCGACGGCGATTCAGATGTGGGGTCGCGGCCTGCGTTCGTCGCCCGAAACTGGCAAGAAGGATTGCATCCTGCTCGATCACAGCGGCAACGTGATCCGGTTCCGCGAAGACTTCGAGAGCATCTATTTCAACGGCCTGGACACGCTCGACGCTGGCGAGAAACTGGACAAGGCGATCCGCAAGGACGTTGACGATGAAGACAAGGAAGTGAAGGCCTGCCCAGCCTGTGGGCACAAGCCGTTCACCAAGCGCTGCATGGCCTGCGGGTTCGAGCGCCAGAGCCTTGCCCTGGTCGAAGCCAGCGCGGGCGAGATGCGCGAAGTCGTGATGCTTGGCGGCAAGCGCATGGGCGATGACCGCGCGCACGTCTGGGCTCAGGTGGCGACCTATGCGAAGGCCTACAGCCGACCGGAGAAGCAACAGGGCCGGGCCGCCAATCTGTACCACGAGATCACTGGCCAGTGGCCGCCGCGCTCATGGACGGCTTTGACGGCGCCGACGGTGGAGATCACCAAGCCGGTGCTCAACAAAATCAAGTCGCTCAACGTGGCGCACGCCAGAGGGAGGCAGCGCCATGCAGTTTGCTGAATTCTGCCGCGCCAATGGCCTGATCGTTGACCGGATCATTGAGGGGCGCTGGGTGCGCGTGCCTACCTTGGATCACCCGCGCAAGAGCAATGGCGCCTATCGCTTCATGGGGTCGGTCGGCTGGGTGCAGAACCATGCCACCGACAGCGAGGTCAGCACCTGGCGGCCGGACGGCCATGATGACGTGCGGGTCGATCCGGCGCTGATCGCCGCAGCAGCGGACTACGAACGTCGGCAGCGCGCCGGGTGGGATGCCGCAGCACAGACCGCCGCCGACATGCTGGCCCGCTGTAAAAGCGGCGAGGCCGCCTATCTGGCCTACAAGGGGCTGGCGGACGTTCCGGGGCTTCTTCTCGAAGACGACGCGCTGTTCGTGCCGATGCGGCACTACGCAACCAATCGCCTGCAGGGCGCCCAGATCATCCGCTGGCTGCCGGCGGAGATGCGGCACGAGAAAAAGATGCTGCGCGGCATGCGCGCCAAGGGCTCCGTGTTCCGCATCGGCAGCCCGAAGGCACGCCGCACATGGCTGGTGGAAGGGTATGCCACTGGTCTGAGCTTGCATGCCGCGCTGACGCTGCTGCGCCTGCCGGATGCGGTGCTGGTGTGCTTCAGCGCTAGCAATCTGAAGTACGTGGCCAGCGTTGTGCACGGCGTGCGGCTGGTATTCGCCGACAACGATGCCAGCGGCACCGGCGAGCGCGTTGCACGCGAAACGGGCCTGCCGTATTGCATGGCGCCTGTGGTCGGTTGGGACGCAAACGACATGCACATCAAGCAAGGCGTGTTCGCCCTGGCGGACTTGGTGCGCGCCACCGTGGCGGGGCCCCCCATGCGATGTTGACCATCCCCCGCGATACCTGCCCCGAAGTCAGAGAGGGATATGCGGTTCTCCGAACACCGCAGCAGGCATCGCCAACACTGCGCTGGTTGGACATGGTTTAACGGCAGCGGCGCAGGGTGAGTCCCCTACTGTTGGATCAGGTGCTGAAACAGGGGAAAGGGTGGCGAAGCTAGCGCCCTTGCATCGAACGGCTGGCGGGTCATGCAACGCGACGGGTGAGAAGTCGGAACATGTGAAGGCCTACCCAGGATGGGCTAGGTCTGTCCGCTCGGGGTGAGGGCTTGGGGGATCAAGAAGAAGATGAAGAATAGGGGTATCCATCCCAGAGGGGTGCCCGAGGGTGGGGGGGACTGCGCTGCCGCCTGTCGCTGCCATCGGCGCCGCCGCTCGGATACCGCTGCCATCAAGATCACCCAGGCGGCTTTCCAGAATTACGCAAGACGCGCCCGCCGCTCGATTTGGTGCGAGATAGCCACCGGGCCGGGAAAGGGCGCGAGGGGCTGATTTCGAGGCCGCTCCCGCCAGCATGAGAAAGTACCCCGGTACGACGGATTTTGAAGCGATCAGGGATCGAATCGTGCCGTCCTACGCCCGAAGCGATACCGGGGATGCGCGTATTGTCTACCCGGATGGGCCTCGGGCCAAAAAAAGAAGCCCGGTGTGCATAGATTGGATGCTGCTGATGCTGCATCGCGTCCGGCTCCTGCCGAGGCTTCGGCCTCCAGTGTAGCTGCCGGCGGCCAACAAAAATTCCCTGCTGTCAAATGGGTGGACTCGACTGTTCAAGCTGATGGGCTTGACCCGACTTCCGACCTGCCCGGCAGGGGAGTCCAAAATTTAGCGCGATGGCCCGGTGCTATATGGCTTGAAAGGAACTGGCGAAACCAGCGCCCGCTGCCCACTGGAACCGAGCCGTCAGCGGCCAGTGTAGCGCCGCTCAGCGCTACGGCCGGCGCCGATCTTCCGCTGGCTTGGTTGCCGGCAGCTTGCCCGCCAGCATCAGCGACGCCCGCAAGGTGTCGTTGATACGGGTCTGCCAGCCGTCGCCGGTGGCGCGCAGGGCAGTCAGCACGTCATCGTCCAGCCGAATCTGCACGGGCTTCTTGGTGGTGGCCTGCACGCTGCCCAAGGGGCGGCCAGCTTTGCGGCGGGCACGGATTTGCTCAGGTGTGTGCACGGCGGCGTACTCGCCGCGCTTGGCTTGCTCAAGGCCGGCGCGCAGGCCTGGAGTGGCGTGACCGGCATCGGTTTCGATGGCCTTGGCCACTTTCTCGACGTTCAGATTTTTCATTTCACTTTGCCTTTCTGATGGCCTTGGTGGGCAGGTTTTCACGGACGCTCTTGGTGTAGGCGGCGATCAGCACGATGTAGCCATCATCCAGCACGTTGAAATAGATCAACCGTGCGCCGCCACGCTTGCCACGGCCCTGCGACGCCCAGCGCACCTTTCGCGCCCCATCAGCACCCGGAATCACGTCGCCGGCCAGCGGGTTCTCGGAAAGCCAGCCGATGCCATGCGAGAAGTTTGGGATCAGCCCCGTCCAGATAAGCCAACGATTTCCCAACAGTGTTTCCAAATCGGCGCACGCTGTTGCGGAATAACTGGTGTCGGCTCAAAACGCCCTGGCTTCGACCTCGAACGCCTCGGCGCGTCGGCAGGCGGGAGCGATCCGGCTGCAGCAGGGCGAGCAGAACCCGGACGGCACAGGCTGGGGTCTGGCGCACATGGAGGCGCGGCACGGCAAGGAGATTCGCGCAGCCGGATTCGACTCCGTGGAGGCATTCCTTATTGACGCCTTCCATAATATGGACGGAATCTGGAAGCCAGGTGCGACATCGCAGTTGATCGCTGTTCAGTCTGGTCGCACCGGAAAGGTGGCGTTCATTCAGTTGGAGGTAGACACCCAAGGTAGTAAAGATTTCTACCGGGTGAACAGTGCATTCCCTGCAAACGAGAAGTTTGTGTCTCGCAAGGAGAAACGAGAGGGGTGGGAACCGCTTTGGAGCAGGTACCCCGTTCCTGCTGATGCGTCCGGCGCATCGGGCTTTGTAGGCCAGTCTCCTAATGCCGGTGAGACGGCCCCCACGGTAAGCGGCCAAAGCGATAGCGCCAGTGTACCGCCTGCCGCCACGGATGCCAATACCGCCAGCCCACAAGCCCAATTCGAGCGCCTGCGCGCAGAATCCAAGGCCGAGAACCCCGGTGTTGCAGCCTTCGCCAAGGTGGCCGGCGCGAGCGGAGAGTCTGCCGCCGACGTGTACGGCCGCTGGCATCAGGTCATGGGGTTCAATGAAGCGCTGGCGAACGATACAGGCGCGCAGATCGCGGCCAAGATGGCGGAAAACCTGCCGCGCAAGCCGTGGGGCAACGATGACGCCTATCCCGGAGCCAACCTTCCGGCCAACAACGTGCCTGCGGCGCACGCGCACAAGTTTTCCGAGCGCGCAGAAGCTGCCAAGCGCAGTTTCGACCGCGACATGGACACCCGCGAGCTGATGGCGCGCGATGCCGAGAACTTCGGCGTTGACGAAAATGCGGTGGCGCAGACGCGCGCCACGGTGCGCGAAATGCGCAAGAAGGCGAACGACAACATGGCTGACGGTCAACGTTCCAGTGGAATGGCGTGGCCTGGATCATGTGGCCTTGCGCGAGCACATGGCTGATGCGCTGGATCGGATGGTCAAGAACAAGACGGCCATCACGCATCCGGAGCTGGGAGAAATCAGGGTGGGGCGCGAGGGCGCCAAGAAGTCCGAGAACTCGGCGCGTGACCCGGCAAAGTCATTGGTGACGGCTGATCTTGAGGCCGTGTTGCCGCAGTCCATCGTGGCGCGCAGCGAGCCGTCGCGGGGCATGGATGGCCCTGACATCGCAGGGTATTCGACGCTGCTGGCCCGTGTGAATGTGGATGGCGTGCCGCTGGTTGCCGCATTCACCGTGCGCCACCAGTCGGATGGCCGCTGGTACTACAACAGCGTTGCACAGCACGACGCGCAAGAAAAAACCCGCGATTCCTATGGGCGTCCTGACCAGCAATCCGGTTCAAGTGTCGCCCCGATTGTGTGTGCCGGTCTTCAGGCCCCCAACTGCACGCGCCGCGCAGCCCGCGCGCTTGCAAACCACGGCAGTTTGCCGATAATATGACCATATGGTCATTTTTAGGAGTCCGCCATGAGAAACGTCACCGTGGTCGAAGCCAAAAGCCGCTTTTCCGCCCTGCTGGCCGAGGTGGACGAAGGCGCCGAAATCGACATTACCCGCCACGGCAAGGTGGTGGCACGCTTGGTGCCCGCCCGCCCGCGCATGGCCAGCGAAGCCTTTGCCGATTTCTGGAGCGACACCGATGGGTTCGACCTGCAAGCTCCGCCCGATCTTCCCCCCGAAGACCCACCCGCGCTGGACGCCTGACTCTCCCCTGATCCACCCATGAGCACCCGCTACCTGCTGGACACCAACATGCTGATCGCCGCCCTACGGGGCACGCCCGAAGTGCGCCAGCGCCTGCACAGCGTGCCGCTGACCGACCTGTTGCTGTCCACCGTGGTGCTGGGCGAGCTGGAGTTCGGCGCCGAGAAAAGCGCATGGGCGCAGCGCAACCGCCAGCGCCTGAGTGAGCTGACCGAGCGCCTGCCGCTCATCGGCATGGACGCCGGCACCGCCCGGCACTACGCGCGCATTCGCGCCCAGCTGGAGCGCCAGGGTCAGCCCATCGGCGCCAACGACCTGTGGATCGCCGCCCAGGCGCTGGCGGCCGAAGCTACCCTGGTGACGGACAACGAAGGCGAGTTTCGCCGCGTGCCGGGGCTGGCGCTGGAAAACTGGCTCAGGCCCGAAGCGTGACCCCGGTGTATATGGGTCAAATCAGCCTCCAGCGCATGTCCATCAAGCGCAAAAAGCTATTGTTTTCGTAGTTATTGCCGGACATCCACCCGGCCCAGCACGGCATCGGCAATGGTGGCCGCGCGCAGTTCTTGTAGCAGCGTGATGGCTTCTTGGGTGTGGGTGATAAGGGCGTCGATCTTGGCTGCCGCCCAAGGAGCGCAAGATGGACAACAGCAATCTGCTTGCGCCGCTTGATGGCCTGCGCGCGCATTCCGTTTCGCTCGTATCCAAGTCGCTGGTATCCAAGGACTTGGTATCCAGGGCGGTATCCAAGCCATGGTCAACAGCGATGTATACACCGGAATTGGTGGGTTGGGCGTGACCTGGGTCGGGCTGGCGCCGATGGCTTCGGGTGCTGGTACGCAAAGAGGTACGCAAGAAACCCGTGCTGTCGGAGTGCTCCGTCGTCAACGCCAATCCCGAGGCCGTTGCGCCGGTGCAAGCGGCTGCGCTTGAACGCCGCACCGGGCACATCGCCGACACCCTCAGCGCCGATCCTTTGTCTCCCGGTGGGTTTTTGACAAGAGATCATTGAATGCACAAGCAGCGCTCTGCAAGGCCCTCGATCCATCAACGACACTGGCTGGAAACCCGCACGGAACAAGCGTTTCCCAGCGTTGGGGCCTGCTTGTTCAAATTCTGAACAGGGGGCTTGCGCAACTTGTGCAGCTGAACCAGTTCAGTCCGACTTTGTGACGATGTAGCGTTGGTGGTCAGGACGATGAAGCTGGGATGTAGGGCTCCATGACCCACGAAATCAGTCAAGCTCAATCAGCATCGCTCCGCGTTTTGCGCGGGTCAACGCGACGTACAGCAACTTGCGCTGAGTCTCGGTTTCTTCTGGCGCATCCAAGTAGCTCCTGGGTGCGACCACGATGACACAATCAAACTCGAGTCCCTTGGCGCGGTGCATGGTGGCAAGGTGAATCACATCCCGTGCATCGGCATGATTGCTTTGCGCCGTGATCGCGATGCAATGCAAACCCGCCGACTGAATGAGACTGGCCATCGCATCCCGGCTCTTCTCGCTGGCTGCAATGACGCAGAAGGAAAGCGGCAATCCCTCACCCTGCGCAAGGTTCCAATCGCGAACAAATTCAACGGCGTGCTTGGCTGCATCCTCAATTCCTTTCACGCTCAGCACCGAGGGTGCCGGGCCGTGTGACAAGGACTTGTAGCGCTTGGTCTCATCGTGGCCGTCATCAAGGTCGTCGATTTCGCAGCCTTGCAGCAATGCCACCGCCTGCCGGCGTATCTCGTCGGTGGTGCGGTAGTTGAGGTACAGCTTTCTGGCCCGTCCCCGAATATCGATTCCGCAGCGGCTCATCGCAGCCTTGTTGCGGCTGTAGATGCGCTGGTGCCCGTCGCCCACGAAAAAGAGGTCATTCGGACCCGCAGGCACCAACGCACGAAGCAGCCGAAGGGCCTGCGGCCCCAGGTCCTGGGTTTCGTCCGCAACGATGGCGCTGTAAAGAGGTCTGGCGCTTTCTCTTTCTCTTTCTGCTTCAGCGCTCAGCACATCAGCGACTTCGCGGAAGGCATCATCCACTTCCTTGAGCTTGCGCGATGCTAGCTGTCCACGATACTCCTCGAACACCGGCCAGACGGCATCGCGTTTGGCGCGACTTAGGATGACGCCACGTCCTGTTCGTCGAGCCGTACGGTACTGGTCCAACGTGGTGATGCCTTGCGCCAGCACCACCTGTTCAAGCTCCTGTTCATAAAAACTGTCGGGCAGGTCCAGTGCCGAATCCTTGACCGCCAATGCCGCTTGCCATGCCTGATAGGCGGCATCCCGCTTTCGGTCATACACGATTCGATGCTCCAGCTTGCGGCTACGCATGAAGGCATTGACCCAGGCATCGAGGTTGCGGACCTCCAGCTTGGCAAATGTTTCACTGCTGCAGAGCGTGCGCAGGTTCTGCTCGATATCGGCTGCCAGGTTCCTGGTGAAGGTGGTGACAAACACCTTCTGGTTCGCCTCAGTCCGGTTCTCTGCCAGCCACCTGGCGCGGTGCATCGCCAGAACGGTCTTGCCGGTTCCCGCGCCCCCAAGCACCCGCACAGGACCGCTGCGGTCGCCAACTGCAAGCTTGTTCTGCGTAGGATGCAGAAACACCCGCCATTGCGCTAGGGGCGCATTCAGGATGGCGGTCATGGACTCGTCGTCGCTCACCACCACAAACCGCGACTGCGACTCTGGCGTGGCCAGGGCTGCTGCGAAGTCTTGGGTATCGATGGCCTTGTCCACCCGGGTCTCACGGGCGTTGAGCACCTGACCAACCGTGTCGCCTGCCGCAACAAGGAACAGGCCTTCGTAGGCTTCCAGCGGTAGCTGTGTCTGCTTGGCATCCAGCTCGTCCTCGGTCGCGATGGCCCGAACGAAAGCCAGCAACTCCTGCGGGACACCGAGGCTCATCAACTCGCGGTCATCCAAGTCCGCAAAGAGCGCCGGAGCCGCTGCAGCGGGCGTCACCTCGGCACGGTCCACAGCCGCATCGTTGGCGCTCATGGCTTCTTGAGGCCCCGGCTCTGCAACGCTCTCGACAGTCAACATCTGCATCGCCCCGGTGACCGGGTTGATGGTCAGCTTGCGCTTTTCGGCCCAGCGGTAGGCATCGTCGTGGTGGTCCACATACAGCAGTACATACACATCACCCGCGGATGGCTTGAAGACAATGCCGCGCCAATCCCCGTCGAGCCGAACCGACTTGAGGTTCGGGTCCCGCGCGCCATTGATGTTCTCGTAGTTGATGCCTGGGCTCTTCGGGTCGGCCTGGAACTGAATGGCCCACTTCATCACCTTGGTATGGACTTTGGCAGGCAACTTGGCCAGTTGCAGCAGAAATTCGTTGCTCAGCGCAACCTTGGGTTTGAAGCTCAAAGTTCTACTCCTGGTATTCGATGGTCAGCCCCAACGCCGTCGCAGCAGCAGCCTCCCAAGGCTGTGCCGTGCACTGCGTCAAATCCTCGTCCAGACACAGCACCGTCCACCCCTGTGCGGCCCACGCCTGGGCCATATCTGCCTGGTCCGACCGCAGCACCGCCACTTGGGCTGCGGACCAAACCAGCTCTGCTTCGGCCAGTACACGGCCCTTGTCGTCTGCCAGCTCTGGGCCAACTTCCGGAATGCCCGCCCCGGCCTGCGCCAGCCGAACCATACCCGGCTTGAGCGGAACCAAAACACTGTCGAGTACCTCCAGCCAGGCGCCGTTCAAAGAGGGCTGCGTGGCGGGCTGCGCCGCTGCGGATGCCTGCAAGGTGCGCAGGCCATCGTAATCCTGGTGGTCCAGACCGCTCGCCGTGACAAGCCACATCCCGGGCAGCGACTGGGTGGTGTTGAACAGATGCAGCCATTGGCGCCACGCAAAATGCAGCGCGGCCTCATCGTCAGCCTTGGCTTCGTCCAACACCAGAACGCCAGGTGCCATCCAGCCTGCCTCCTGGGGAAGACCCTTGGCGGCAGCCAAGGGCCACCAGCCAACTTGCTGGCATGCCCCTGAGCCTTTGGACAGACTGGGGGCAAAACCCTTGCCCGGCTCCTTGACGTGTGCGGGCAGTCGGTGAATCCACTGCCCAAGCTGGTGTTCACAAGCCGATTTTTCCTGCTCAGTGTCCGGCACCATCAAGTAGCCAAGCCACAGGGCATTGCGCTGCAACTGCTCCACTGCGGGGTCGCCCGCCGGTCCCTCCGCCGGGGTGGCCAGCCAATGCAGCAAAGTGGCCACGGCATGCTGGGTGAAAGCCTTTTCCTGCGCGCGTGGCACCGCTGCCGGAGCCTTGCCCCCGTTGTGTCGGGACAGGCTGACCAAAGGCGACTCCAGGTCGGTATCCAGTTTTCCGGCAAGGGCGTCCATCACATCGTTGTGCGTGACAGACCAACACCAAAACCCGCCACTGGCCATCCGACCACATCACATCGCCGCACGAAGGACACGCCACGTAGGTGTCTGCCTCCACCGTCAGGTTCTGCATGTGATGGCACGACGTGCAGAAACGCCAACCCGTCGTAAAAAAGGTGGCTCACCAAGCCGCAGATGGGTTCGGCCATGCGTGACTGCTCATCCAGAAAGCAAACGCTGGAGCCGCCCGCAGGCTTCTTCGAGAATGGCGAACTTCCCAGCCAGCGCTGCACCAGCGTGGCGGAACTGCGAACAACCGGCGAAAGCTGCTGCGGATCGCCTGCGAACAGATAGCTGCGGCCTAACGGCATCAAGGCCAGGGCATGTGCAAGGCCGACTTGACTGGCTTCGTCAAAAACCACCAGATCAAAGGTGGGCACCATTCCTTCTGGAACTGGGTGAGCATGGCTTTTTGCGTGACCACCAGGATGCGCTTGCCGCGCCCGCGCTGTATCAGCTCGGTGGCCAGGATGCCAGCCTCCAGCGTTTTGCCCAGGCCGACGGCATCGGCAATCAGGATGCGCGAGCGCGGCTGGCGCAGCGCCTGCAAAGCCGGGTCGAGCTGGTAGGGCACCAGGTTCATGACGCCCTTGTGGCCCAGGCGAATCTTCTCGTCGTTGGGCACGCTGCGCCGGCGCAGGCTTTCCAGATACAACACGGTGGCGTTGTAGGCGGGGCTGGTGTCGGGCACCAACTCGGTCTTTGCGGGGTCGAGCACCTCGATGGTGTCTTCCAGCGCCGTCAGAAACAGCGCCGACTGCCCCCGCACCAGGTCGGAAATGCCATCACAGGTGAGCAGCCATCGTGGCGGAGGTCGAGCGCCTCGTCGAGCAAATGCGCGACGAAGAGCAGACATGATGCTGGCCTGACAGCCCTCGTGCTGGTGCCGCTGAGGGTGCTAGCCGGACTGCCAAAAACCTCTTACATCCGCCGTTACATCGGCGGTCAACAAAAAAGCCTGCTACCGATTGAATAGCAGGCTTTCTAGTGTTTACTGGGTTGGCTGATGGGACTCGAACCCACGACGACCAGAATCACAATCCGGCTGGCCGACGGTTGCCTAACCGTTGTCTAACTGTTACCCAACCGTTGTGCTGGCCGCCACCACACCAGCGAAGCCCAGCGGCACGAACGACCCCCGATGGCTAGGACCCGCACCGCAGGCCCCGTGCGCCCCCGAAACCCTGCACTGGTGGCTACATGGTGGCTACATGACCCCGGAAAAGAAAAAGCCCGCTACATATTCTGCAGCGGGCTTTCGTTGTGTGGCTTGGTAGGACGTGCAGGATTCGAACCTGCGACCAACGGATTAAAAGTCCGCTGCTCTACCAACTGAGCTAACGTCCCACATCCCTTGCACTGACGAGCAGTGCGCCGGAAAGCCTCGAATTATAGCGTGGTTTTTTCGGCTCCTCGCGCAATTTGATCCAGAACCCATCCGGCCGCGCACAGGCCGAAGGTGGCGGTGACGGCAACGGTCGATCCGTAGCCATGACAGTTCAGCGAGCCGTCCATGTCATCGCCCACCTCGCAGGCTTCGGGCATGACCACGTTCTCGCGGCTGAAGACGGCAGCCACACCGATGGGCCGCCCGCCCGACGGTGCGCCATGATGGCGGCGCAGGCGGTAGCGCAGTTGGGCGATCAGCGGGTCGTGCGTAACCTGCGCGATGTCGGCGATCTCGACCAGCTCGCCCTGCCGCTTGCCCCCGGCCGCGCCCACCGTGATGAAGCCCGCCCGCTGCTGCATCGCCCAGGCCGCCATGGCGACCTTGGCAGCCAACTTGTCGCAGGCGTCGATGACGACCTGCGGCGTCGCCGACAGCAGGCCGGGCCAGTTGGCAGGTTCGACGAACTCCTCGATCTCGTCCACCTCGCAGCCGGGGTGAATCTGCGCGATGCGCTCGCGCATGGCCTGCACCTTGGCCTGGCCGATGGTGTCGGTGAGCGCGTGAATCTGCCGATTGACGTTGGATTCGGCCACGTGGTCAAGGTCGATCAGCGTGATGCGCGCCACGCCGCTGCGGGCCAGCGCCTCGGCCGCCCACGAACCGACGCCGCCGATGCCGACCACGGCGACGTGCGCCTGGCGGATGCGCACGGCGCCTTGCGCGCCATACAGGCGGGCCAGCCCGCCAAAGCGGCGCTCCAGGTCGGGTGCATCGGCCACCGTGCTCACGCCGCCCGCTCCAGCCGCCACATCTGGTACTTCAGCGCGGCCACGGCGCCAGCCGCAATGCCCGCCACCGCGGTGAAACTGGTCAGGCTGAGGTTGGACACACCACTCAGCCCCTGGCCGATGGTGCAGCCCAGCGCCGTCACGCCGCCCACGCCCATCAGCGTGGCGCCGATCAGGTGGTTCGCCAGGTCTTCGGTGGTTCGAAAGCCTTCCCAGCGGAACTGGCCGGTGAGCAGCGCATGCAGGCCGGCCCCCACGGCCACGCCGGCGACGGAGGCCACGCCCAGGCTCAGGCGCTGGTTGCTGTCGCTGAAGAACATCACCCAGTCGATGGTGTGGGCCAGCGGGCCGGTGAAGGTCATCGCCTCCATGCGGCCGCTGCGCGTGGCCAGGTAAGCGGCTTCCAGCGTTTCGGGGTGTTCGGCCAGGTGCCCCACATGACCGCTGAGCCACCACATGGCGACGATCACGCCGCCCACGCCCAGCCCGGCCAGCAGGTTGTTGCCGGTGATGAAGCCGCGCCCGGCCAGGGCCCAGGCCGTCAGCGGCAGGCCGACCAGCAGCGCCGCGCCCAGCAGCGCCGCCGGCACCGGCCAGCCCGCCGCGGCCGACGCCAGATGGCCCACCGTGGCCGGGCCGTTGAAGGTGACGAACACCTGGTCCACCGTGCGATCGCGCAGCACGGCGGTGATGCCGCGCATCGTCGCGTAGGCCGCCAGCGCCATGACCACGAACACCACCAGCGCCTTCAGGTTGCCCGCGCCTAGGCGAATCAGCGTCTTGCTGCCGCAGCCCGAGGCCAGCACCATGCCAACGCCGAACAGCGCGCCGCCCACCAGCGCCGACAGCCACATCCAGCGCGGCGTGGCGTAAAGCGAATCGGCCGCCTGCACCCAGCCGCCCGCGGCCAGCGCGCCAAAGCCGATGATGGCCACGCCCACCGCCAGCGCCCACTGGCGCAGGCGCGTGGCGTTGCCCATGGTCACCATGTCGGCAATGGCGCCCATGGTGCAGAAGTTGGTGCGGTGCACGATGGCGCCGAACACGGCGGACAGCGCAAAGGCCCCCAGCAGCACGGCGCGTGCAAGTGAATCAACGTCGGGCTGGGTCGGCATGGGGCGGGATTCTATTGAACGGGCGCGAAGCTGTTTCACGCCCGCACGCCAGGCACTATTCATTTGATAGCTTCCGGCGCTTTACAGAAAAGGGCTCAGGCCGATTTTTATTCATGAAGCCGGGGCGTATCGGCCCGCCGCGCCGCGCCGGGGTGGGCCGTTAAAATTTAGGGTTTCGCCCTCTTCCGGCGTGCGCCTTCCGCGCCGCGCCCCTATCAGCGGCCTTGCGCCGCCCTCCACCATGTCAGAACAGCTCTCGCAACCGGGCCTTGCCGCCCTGTCCAAGTCCTTCGAGCCCGCCGCCATCGAGGCGACCTGGGGCCCCGCGTGGGAGCAGGCCGGCCTGGGACGCGCCGGCTTTCGCGGCACCGGCGCGCCGAACGCCGAGGCAGCGGCGCGCGGCGACAACTTCGCCATCCAGTTGCCGCCGCCCAACGTGACGGGCACGCTGCACATGGGCCATGCGTTCAACCAGACGATCATGGACAGCCTGACGCGCTACCACCGCATGAAGGGCTACAACACACTGTGGGTGCCGGGCACCGACCATGCGGGCATCGCCACGCAGATCGTGGTGGAGCGCCAGTTGCAGGAGCAGGGCCAGAGCCGGCACGACCTGGGCCGCAAGAACTTCGTCGCCCGCGTGTGGGAGTGGAAGCAGCAGTCCGGCGACACCATCACGCGCCAGATGCGCCGCATGGGCGCCAGCGTGGACTGGGGCCGCGAGTACTTCACCATGGACGACAAGCTGTCCAAGGTGGTTACCGAAACCTTCGTGCGCCTGTACGAACAGGGCCTGATCTACCGCGGCAAGCGGCTGGTGAACTGGGACCCGGAGTTGAAGACCGCCGTCAGCGACCTGGAAGTCGAGAGCGAGGAAGAGGACGGCCATCTGTGGCACATCGCCTATCCGCTGGCCGATGGTTCGGGCGAGAAGCTGGTGGTGGCCACCACGCGGCCCGAGACCATGCTGGGCGACGTGGCGGTGATGGTGCACCCGGAGGATGAGCGCTACAAGCACCTCGTTGAACAGAAAGCGAAAGTGATACTCCCGCTGGTGGGGCGCGAGATTCCGGTCATCGCCGACGACTACGTGGACAAGGATTTCGGCACCGGCGTGGTCAAGGTCACGCCCGCGCACGATGCCAACGACTACGCCGTGGGCCAGCGCCATGGGCTGCCGATGATCGGCGTGCTGAACCTCGACGCCACGATCAACGACAACGCGCCCGAGATCTTCCGCGGCCTGAACCGCTTTGCCGCCCGCAAGGCCATCGTGGCCGATCTGGAGGCGCAGGGCCTGCTGGTCGAGACCAAGAAGCACAAGCTGATGGTGCCGCGCTGCGCCCGCACCGGCCAGATCATCGAGCCGATGCTGACCGACCAGTGGTTCGTGGCCATGAGCAAACCCGACGAGACCGGCAAAAGCATCGCGCAAAAGGCCATTGATGCCGTGCAAAGCGGCGCGGTGCGCTTCGTGCCCGAGCAATGGGTCAATACCTACAACCAGTGGATGAACAACATCCAGGACTGGTGCATCAGCCGCCAGCTGTGGTGGGGGCACCAGATTCCGGCGTGGTACGGCGAGGACGGCTCCTTGTTTGTCGCGCGCAGCGAGGACGAGGCGCGCGCCAAGGCGCAAGCCGCGGGCTACAGCGGCGCGCTGACCCGCGACGAAGACGTGCTCGACACCTGGTATTCATCGGCATTGGTGCCCTTCAGCAGCCTGGGCTGGCCCGAGAAGACCGAAGACCTGTCGCTCTACCTGCCCTCCTCCGTGCTGGTCACCGGCCACGACATCATCTTCTTCTGGGTCGCGCGGATGATCATGATGACCACGCACTTCACCGGCCAGGTGCCGTTCAAGGACGTGTACATCCACGGCCTGGTACTGGATGCGCACGGCAAGAAGATGAGCAAGAGCGAAGGCAACGTGCTCGACCCGGTGGACCTGATCGACGGCATCGCGCTCGAGCCGCTGCTGGACAAGCGCACCACCGGCCTGCGCAAGCCCGAGACGGCGCCGAAGGTGCGCGAGAACACCAGGAAGGAGTTTCCCGACGGCATTCCCGGCTATGGCGCCGATGCGCTGCGATTCACCTTCGCGGCCATGGCCACGCTGGGGCGCACGGTCAATTTTGATAGCAAGCGCTGCGAGGGCTACCGCAACTTCTGCAACAAGCTGTGGAATGCCTCGCGCTTCGTGCTGATGAACTGCGAAGGCCATGACTGTGGCCTCGACGCCGATCAGGCGCCGGAACGCAGCGCCGCCGACCGCTGGATCGTCAGCCTGCTGCAGAAGGCCGAGGCCGCCGTGGCCAAGGGCTTTGCCGACTACCGCCTCGACGCCGTCGCCAACACGCTCTACGACTTCGTGTGGAACGAGTACTGCGACTGGTACCTGGAAATCGCCAAGGTGCAGATCCAGACCGGCAGCCCCGCGCAGCAGCGCGCCACGCGCCGCACGCTGGTGCGCGTGCTCGAGGCGATCCTGCGCCTGGCGCACCCGATCATTCCGTTCGTCACCGAGGCCCTGTGGCAAGCGGTCGCCCCCGTGGCGGGCAAGACAGGCACCTCGATCGCCGTCGCGCCCTACCCGCAGGCGCAGGAAGCCAACATCGACGAAGCCGCCGAGGCGGAAGTGGCGCGCCTGAAGGCCGTCGTCGACGCCTGCCGCAACCTGCGCGGCGAGATGGGCGTCTCACCCGCGCAGCGCCTGCCGCTGTACGCGCTGGGCGACGCGGCCTTCATCACCGCCCACGCACCCGTGCTGCAGGCGCTGGCCAAGCTGAGCGAGGTGAAGGTGTTCGAGCGCGAGGCCGACTGGGCAGCCGCCGCGCAGGCCGCGCCGGTGGCCGTGGTGGGCGATGCGCGCCTGGCCCTGTTCATGGAAGTGGACAAGGACGCCGAGCGCGCCCGCATCGGCAAGGAGATCAAGCGGCTGGAGGGCGAACTGGCCAAGGCATCGGCCAAGCTGGGCAACCAGGCCTTCGTCGCCAAGGCGCCGCCGGCGGTGATCGAGCAGGAGCAGAAGCGCGTGGCCGACTTCGGCGCCGCGCTCGACAAGCTGCGCGACCAGCTTCAGCGCCTGGGTTGAGGCGACCGGTGCGGCATACGGCCGACTGTTAAAAAATCATAGCTTCTTGCGCCCGATACATAAGGGTTTCAGGCAGTTTCACGCCTGAATTCCTCGCAGGACGTTCGAAAGCAGCTATAAAAAACATACTGATTGCAGGGCAACCGCCGCCCCTTGCGCCGCTCAGGCCAGCGGCATCGGCTCGCTGTCGGTGGGCCCGAGCTGGCTGTGCAGTTCGCTCAGCAGCAGGGTTTCGTGAATGCGGTCGGCCAGGTACCAGCTGCCGCGCAACTGCGATTCCTGCGTGAACGGTGCCAGGCGCGGCGTGATGCGCAGGTTGGTCAGGCCGTGCAGCGGCGAGTCGGGCGCGGTCAGCCGTTCGTCGTCGCTGTCCATCATGAAGGCACTAATGCGGCCCGAGCGCAGGGCGCCCGCCAGCGCCGGCAGGTCGAACAGCGACGGCCGGCTGATGCTGGTCCACAGCTGGCCCGGCTTGCAGGATTCGAGCACACGCTCGCTCACCAGCCCGCGGTAGCGCGAGGCGTAGATGGTCTGCACCGACACCGCGTCGGCCACCTCCAGCATGTCGGTCAGCGCCATCGGCTGCACGCCCAGGCGGCGCCACAGCTCGGCGTTGCGGTGCACCGCCGGGTCGTAGCCGACCACACGCACGCCCAGCGGCACCAGCATGGTGGCCAGCACGTGCGCCGGCGGCGCCAGGCCGAACAGCGCGATCACGCTGTCGTTGATCTCGCGCCCCGGATGGCCCCGCGAGCGCGGGTCGCCGTCGCCGCGCCGGCGCACGCCCTGGCGGAACAGCGACAGCAGGCTGAGCAGCAGGTATTCGGCGCTGGCGCGCACCGTGGCGCTGGAGGCCTGGATGACGCGCACGCGCCGCTTCTGGCAGGCTTCGAAGTCGATGTTCTCGGTGCCGTCGTGGATGCGGCCCACGGCCGCCAGGTGCGGCGCGGCGTCGAGCAACTGGGTGTTGATCTTCAGACGGGGCGGCACCACCAAAGCGTTGACGCGCTGCAGGCGCTGGTGCAGCAAGCCCTCATCGTCCAGCAGCTCTGGCCGATAATCGACCTGATGCCGGGCTGCCAGCCACTGGCGCGCGTCGGTGGCCAAATCCTCCAGCAGGAGAATGTCCAAGCGTTCCTCTCTGATTTTCTGTCGTTCTGTGCGCTGACCGGCGCCGCACGCCCGCATCAACCGCCTGCACAGCACTTTACCATCCGGTTTATTCGCCCATGCACACCACCCGTCAGGTCAACACCGCCGTCTTTCCCGTCGCCGGACTCGGCACGCGCTTTCTGCCCGCCACCAAGGCCAGCCCCAAAGAGATGCTGCCCATCGTCGACAAGCCGCTGATCCAGTACGCGGTGGAGGAGGCCTACGCCGCCGGCGTGCGCCACATGGTGTTCGTCACCGGCCGCAGCAAGCGCGCCATCGAAGACCATTTCGACACCGCCTACGAACTGGAGAGCGAGCTCGAGGCCGCCGGCAAGCACGAGCTGCTGAAGGTGGTGGAAGCCGTGGCGCCTGACGACATGGACTGCACCTACGTGCGCCAGCACCGCTCATTGGGCCTGGGGCATGCCGTGCTGTGCGCGGCACACATCGTGGGCGAGCAGCCGTTTGCCGTGCTGCTGGCCGACGACCTGATGGTCGGCCCGCCCGGCGGCCAGCCGGTGCTGGCGCAGATGGCCGACGCGTTCGAGTCGCTCGGCCGCTCGGTGCTGGCGGTGCAGGAGGTGCCCGAGGACCAGGTGCGCCGCTACGGCATCGTGGCCGGCGCGGCGGCGGGCGAGCGGCTGATCAGCATCGAGCGCATCGTCGAGAAACCCGCGCCCGAGGCCGCGCCCTCGCGCATGGGCGTGGCCGGGCGCTACATCCTCACGCCGCGCATCTTCGACGAGATCCGCAACCAGCCGCCCGGCGCCGGCGGCGAAATCCAGCTCACCGACGCCATCGCGCGCCTGATGACCAAGGAGCGCGTCTACGCTTACCAGTACAGCGGCAAGCGCTACGATTGCGGGAGCAAAGAGGGTTTTCTGGAAGCCACCGTTGAACTGGCGCTGCAACACCCCGAGATGGGTGCGCCGTTCCGCGATTACCTGAAGACGCTGAAGCTCTGATCAGCGCCGGCGCAGGATGTGCGCCGTGGTGTTGCCTTCGGTGGTCTGCTCGACCAGCTCGTTGCCGGTCTGCCTGGCAAAGGCCTCGAAGTCGCGCACGGCACCGGGGTCGGTCGACAGCACCTTCAGCAACTGGCCGCTCTGCAGTTCGGCCAGGCCTTTCTTGGCCTTCAGGATGGGCAGCGGGCAGTTCAGCCCCCGTGCGTCGACTTCTTTGGCGATATCCATGCAGCGATTGTGCGTCAATCCAGCCCGCGGCGCCGCTCGGCGTTTTCCTCGGCGGTGAAGAACACCGGCTCGTGCCCGCGCGCGCGCAGCCAGTCGGCCAGCGCATAGCCGGTGCCGGCGGGCCAGCACTTCAGCTCGGGCAGGTCGTACAGGCGGTAGTCGATCAGTTCGGGCGAGAGCTTCACTTCGCCGGTGCACACGGTGTGGAAGGCGATGATGACCTGGTTCATGCGCTGGAAGTCGTACACGCCCACCAGATCGAGCGACTGCACGTCGAGGTTTGTCTCTTCCTTCACCTCGCGCGCAATGCCCTCCTGCGCCGACTCGCCCGCCTCCATGAAGCCGGTGATCAGCGCGAACATCTTGGCCGGCCACAGCGCATTGCGCGCCAGCAGCACCTGGCCTTGGTATTCGACGATGGCGGCCAGCACCGGCGTGGGGTTGTTCCAGTGCGTGAAGCCGCAGCCGGCGCAGCGCAGGCGCTCGACGATGCCGCTGTCTTCCTGCATGGGCAGCATCTCCAGCGGCGTGGCGCATTGGGGGCAGTAGTTCCAGCGGGTCATGGTTGCTTTTGTATTGATAGCTGCCTGCGCCCGCCAGATGCGCGCTGCAGGCCGATTTCGTTCAAATTCAGGCCGGGAACACGCCGGTCGACAGGTAGCGGTCGCCGCGGTCGCACACCACGAACACGATGGTCGCGTTCTGCTCGCGCGCCGCGATCTGCTGCGCCACCCAGGCCGCACCGCCCGACGAGATGCCGCCGAAGATGCCCTCGCGCCGCGCCAGCTCGCGCGCCATGTCCTCGGCGTCGAGCTGGTCCACCAGCACCAGCTCGTCCACCGCCTGGGGGTCGTAGATCTTCGGCAGATACTCCTCGGGCCACTTGCGGATGCCCGGAATGCGCGAGCCTTCCGACGGCTGCGCGCCGATGATCTGCACCTTCGGGTTCTTCTCTTTCAGAAAGCGCGACACGCCGGTGATGGTGCCCGTGGTGCCCATGGCGCTGACGAAATGCGTGATGCGCCCGCCGGTCTGCTCCCACAGCTCGGGGCCGGTGGTCTCGTAGTGGATGCGCGGGTTGTCGGCGTTGGCGAACTGGTCCAGCACGCGGCCCTTGCCCTGCGCCACCATCTTGTCGGCCAGGTCGCGCGCATATTCCATGCCGCCCGAGCGCGGCGTCAGGATCAGCTCGGCGCCGAAGGCCTTCATGGTCTGCGCGCGCTCGACCGACAAGTCCTCCGGCATGATCAGCACCATGCGGTAGCCCTTGATGGCCGCCGCCATGGCCAGCGCGATGCCGGTGTTGCCGCTGGTGGCCTCGATCAGGGTGTCGCCGGCCTTGATCTCGCCGCGCTCCTCGGCGCGCTGGATCATCGACAGCGCCGGGCGGTCCTTCACCGAGCCGGCGGGGTTGTTGCCCTCCAGCTTGGCCAGCACCACGTTGCCGCGTGCGGCGTTGTCGTCGGCGTTCACGCGCTGCAGGCGCACCAGCGGCGTGCGGCCGATGGCGTCTTCGATCGTGGGGTAGTTCATCGGATGCACTGTGCCATAATTTCCAGCTTGCCTTGCGCAGCCCGGGTGGCGAAATCGGTAGACGCAGGGGATTCAAAATCCCCCGCCGCAAGGTGTGCCGGTTCGAGTCCGGCCCCGGGCACCACCAACGTGAAAAAGCCGCAGGTTCTCAGCAGAACCTGCGGCTTTTTTCATCGCCGCCGGTCGATGGGCACCGTGGCCGCCGCCGGCACCGCGGGGCCACCGCCGCGCGCCTCCAGCCACAGCAGGATCACCGCCCCCACCGCCAGCACGCCCACGCCGGCCAGCGCGCCCGCCTTCACGTAAACCACCGACGACCACAGCATGTAGCCGCACACCGCAGCAAACAGCAATGGCATCAGCGGGTACAGCGGCACCCTGAAGGGGCGCGGCGTGTCGGGCTCCTTGCGGCGCAGCACGATCAGCGCCAGCGTGCACAGCAGGAAGAACAGCCAGAACACCGGCGCCGTGTAGTCCACCATGGTCTGGAAACCGCTGCGCAGGCTGGCGCCGAACACCACCAGCACCAGCGCGAAGGCCGACTGCGCGTACAGCGCCGCCGCCGGCACGCCGCGGTCGCCCTCCCAGCGGCCCAGCGCGTGCAGCGCGGCCCAGTCGCGGCCCACGGCGAAGTTGGTGCGCGCGCCGACGATCATGGTGGCGTTGATCGAGGTGAGCGCCGCCACGGCCACCATCACGGCGATCAGCGTCTCGCCCGTGCGCCCGAACGCCACGCCCAGCAGATCGGCCGCCACCGCCTCGCTTTTCGCCATGCCCTGCAGGCCCAGCCCGTACACATAGGCCAGGTTGACCAGCAGGTACAGCACGGTGATCAGCGTGATGCTGATGACCAGCGCGTGCAGGATGCCGCGGCGCGAGCCGCGCAGCTCGGCGCTGAGGTAGGCCGCCTCGTTCCAGCCGCCGAAGGTCAGCAGCACGAACACCATGGCCAGCCCCAGCATGCCCAGGGCCGGCGCGGCCGAGCCGCCACCGGCGCCCTCGCCTGCCGTCGCCACCGGCATGGTGTGGCCCGCATCGCCCCACAGCCACAGCCCGGCCACCACCACCAGCACCAGGCCCAGCACCTCGGCCAGCGTCAGCCAGCTTTGCGCGCTGGCGCTGGCGTGGATGCCGCGCGCGTTGACCCAGGTCAGCACGATCACCGCCAGCGCGCCCCACACCGCCGAGCTGTAGGCCCCCAGCGGCACGATGGCGCCCATGTAGTCGCCGAACACGAAGGCCAGCATGGCGATGGAGCCCGTGGTGATGACCGCGAAGCGCGCCCACGCGAACAGGAAGGCCACGCGCCTGCCATACGCCCGGTGCAGGAAGTGGTAGTCGCCCCCCGCGTGCGGCCAGGCCGCCGCCAGCTCGGCGTAGCACAGCGCGCCGATGAGCGAGATCACCCCGCCCGCCAGCCAGGCGGCCATCATCCAGCCGGTGGAGCCGGTGAACTGCGCCACCAGCGAGGGCGACTTGAAGATGCCCGCGCCGATGACGATGCCGACGATGATGGCGATGGCCTCGCGCAGGCGCAGCGTCTGCTGCGGCTGGATGGTTTCTGCGTCGGCGCGGCTCATTCGGTCCCCAGCGATTCGGCCTCGTGCTCGGGCGCGGGGCCGGCGCCGTCGAAGGGCGGTGCCGCACCCAGCCGGCGGGCGCTGAACGGCTGGCGCGCGCCGTTGTTGGTGAAGTCGTACACCGAGCCTTCCATGCGGTCGCCCGCCACGCGGCCGACGAAGCGGCGCAGGTGGCCGTCCTCGTCGGTCAGGTCGAACGACAGGCGCTCGCCCAGCAGCTTGCCGTCGCTCGGCAGTGCCGTGAAGTCCTTGAACAGCGCTTCGCCGGTGACGTACTGGAAGCGCTGCGTGAACGACATGCGCACGGTGCGCGGGCCGCTTTGCTGCGGAAAGCTGAACTCCCAGTCGCCGCCCGCGTTGGCCGGCACCAGCCACAGGTGCACCGAGGCATGCCCGACCTTGGCGCTTTCGTCCGGGCGCCAGCGGCCCATGCGGAACTCGTGCGACACCACGCGCGTGCCCGGCTTCAGCGCCAGGATGCGGTGGCGCAGCCGCAGGTTCAGGTGCGGCAGCAGGTACATGGTGATGACCGTGGCCTGGCTGAAGTCCGACTCGAAGATGTCGGCCTTCTCGAAGCGCGCGCGGTCGGCCACCTTGGCCTGCTGGGCGCGGCGGCGCGACAGCTCGACCATGTCGGGGTTGTATTCGATGCCCAGCCCCCGTGCGCCCTCGCGCGCGGCGGCGATGACGATCTTGCCGTCACCCGAGCCGAGGTCGATCACGTAGTCCTTGGGCGTGACCTGCGCCATGCGCAGCATGCGGTTGACCAGCGTGTCGGGCGTCGGGATCCAGATCACGTCCTTGCCGGACTGGCCGCGCTCCGGCTCGTAGGTGACGGCGCCGGTCTGCGCCCACAGCGCCGGTGTGCCCAGCAGGCCGCCCAGGGCGATGGCGCCGGAGCCGGTCAGCAGCTGGCGGCGCCGTGCGCCGAAGGCGTCGAGAGGGGTCATGCGTTGAAGTTCCTTGACATCAGGGGTTGGGGTGGACTCACCCAGACAGACCGTCTGCGCGGCCAGCCCGCAAGCCTGACGGCCCGCGGCCCGGGATGAAAAATAGCACGGCTTTGCCCGAGCGCCGCCGCAGCCTATTGCCGCCCGCGGCCGCCGCGCCGGGCGGCTGGCGTCACACGGCGTCGCCAGCGCTGTCGGGCGGCATCCAGCGCTGCAGCTGCAGCACGTTCTCGCCCCGGTGGGCGCGGCTGCGGGCCAGCTCCTGCCGCGCCACGGTGCGCAGGTGCACCTCGTCGGGGCCATCCAGAAAGCGCAGGGCGCGGCCCCAGCTCCACAGCGCGGCCAGCGGCGTGTCGGGCGTCAGGCCCACGGCGCCGAACACCTGCATGGCGCGGTCGATCACCGTGGTCTGCAGGCGCGCGGCCACCAGCTTGATGGCGGATACGTCGGTGCGCGCGGCCGCGTTGCCTTCCACGTCCATGCGCCAGGCGGCGCGCAGCACCAGCAGGCGCGCCTGGTCGATCTCGATGCGGCTCATGGCGATCCAGTCCTGCACGTTGGCGAAGTCGGACAGGTGCCTGCCGAAGGCCATGCGCTCCAGCGCGCGCTCGGCCATCAGCTCCAGCGCCAGCTCGCACTGGCCGATGGTGCGCATGCAGTGGTGCACGCGCCCCGGCCCCAGCCGCGCCTGCGCCATGGCGAAGCCGTCGCCTTCCGATCCCAGCAGGTTGGCGGCCGGCACGCGCACGTCGCGGAACAACAATTCGCAATGCCCCTCGATGGCCTGGTGCTGCATCACCGGGATGTTGCGCACGATCTCCAGCCCCGGCGCATCCATGGGCACCAGCAGCATGCTGTGGCGGCGGTGCGCGGGCGCGTCGGGCGAGGCATCGGAGATGCCCATCACGATGGCCAACCGGCAACTGGGGTGCGCCGCGCCGGTGATGAACCACTTGCGGCCGTTGAGCACGTAGCTGTCGCCATCACGCGCGATGCGCGTGCCCAGGTTGGTGGGGTCGGACGAGGCCACGTCGGGCTCGCTCATGGCAAAGCATGAGCGGATGGCGCCTTCCATCAGCGGTTCGAGCCACTGCGCACGCTGCTCCGGCGTGGCGAACAGGTGCAGCAGCTCGATGTTGCCGGTGTCGGGCGCGCTGCAGTTGAACACCTCGCTGGCCCAGGGCACGCGGCCCATGATCTCGGCCAGGGGCGCGTATTCCAGATTGCTGAGGCGCGTGCCGGGTTCGCCCTCTTTCAGGCCCGGCAGGAACAGGTTCCACAGGCCGGCTTCGCGCGCCTGGCGCTTGAGCGGCTCGATCACGTCGAGCGGGTAGACACCCGCATCGGCCCAGCGGTGCCAGTCGCGGTGCGAGGGCAGGATCAGGTCATCCATGAAGCGCTGCACCTGGCTTTGCAGCGCCTGCACGCGGGGCGGGTAAGCGAAGTCCATGCGGTCACTCTACGCCCTTCGGGGGTGGCGGCGCAGTCCTGTCGAAGACAGCATTACTACAAATAAAGTAGCTTCTGGCGCCCTCCGCAAGCCATTTTCAGATACTTTTCTCTTGAATTCGTTGCTGGATGGGCGCTGGCCACTATCAAAACAGATTGATCATCAAGAAGTCTCGGATGACGCGCGGACGCCATCCGCTGTGGGGGAGCGGGCTTGCCCGCGATCAGGCGTTCGTGGCGACGAGGCGCCTCATCGCGGGCAAGCCCGCTCCCACAACACGGTCTGAGGCTTCTTGATAGTCAAGCAAGACGGTGGTCATTCAGGCAGGCGCCAGCCCGGTGGCCACCGTCGGATAGCGCAGGCGCAGGCGCAGCTCCTGCTTCAGCCGGCGGTTGTGCATGCGGCGCGATTCGCGCATGAAGGACAGCTGCACCGCGCTCAATTGTTCCGTTGCCTGCGCGCGGCTGATGCGCGGCGGCCGTGGCAGGCCGTACAGGTCGGCCGCTTGATCGAAGTAGTCGCCCATCCGCAGGTCGCTGTCGTCGCTGGCGTGCACCACGCGCTGCGGCTTGCCGCGCCACAGGGCGGCCAGCACGGCGCGCGCCAGGTCGTCGGCGTGGATGTGGTTGGTGAACACGTCGTCGGCTGCCGCCAGCACGGGTGTGACGCGCTGCAGGCGCTCGCGCGGCGTGCCGTTAGGGCGATCAGCGGCGTAGATGCCGGGAATGCGCAGGATGCTGGCGCGCACGCCCGCCGCGCGGCCGAAGGCGCGCACCTGGCCTTCGGCGGCCACGCGGCGGCGTGCGCGGGCGGTCTGCGGGTTCAGGGCGCGCGTTTCGTCGATCCACGCCCCGCCGCAGTCACCGTACACACCGCTGGTGGAGCCGTAGACCAGCGCCGCCGGCACGCTGCGCCGCGCCAGCACGCGCAGCAGTGCCTGCGTGCGCGCATCGCCCTCGCCTTCGCCCGGCGGGGGTGCCAGGTGAATCACGTGCGTGGCGATGCCGGCCAGTCGCCGCAGGCTGGCTGTGTCGTCCAGGTCGCCCGCCAGCGGCGTGATGCCCTGCGCGCGCAAGGCGGGCGCCGCCGCGGCATCGCGCACCAGCGCCAGCACGCGCACACGCGGCGACAGCCGCCGCGCCGCGCGCTGCCCCACGTCGCCGCAGCCGACGACGAGCACGCGCACGCGCCTGAAGCGCGCCGGCAGCGCACCGAGGGGAGTCTGGTTTGAGGGCAAAATTGGCCGGTTCAGCGGGGTGGAAGTCCCCGCGAGGATACTCAAGCCATGACCTACACCATCACCGTGCAACCCAGCGGCCGCAGCTTCGAGGCCGAACCGGCCGAAACCATGCTCGCCGCCGGCATCCGCCAAGGCATCGGCCTGCCCTACGGCTGCAAGGACGGCGCCTGCGGCTCGTGCAAGTGCAAGAAGATTTCGGGCACCGTCACCCACGGCCCGCACCAGGACAAGGCGCTCAGCGCCCAGGAAGAGGCCGACGGCTACGTGCTGACGTGCTGCGGCACCGCCACCAGCGACGTGGTGCTGGAATCGCGCCAGGTCACGCACGCGGGCGCCTTCCCGATCAAGAAGATGCCGGCGCGCGTGGCGACGCTCGAAAAGCTGTCGCCCGACGTGGTGCGCCTCAAGCTGCAGTTGCCCGCCAACGACATCATCCAGTACCACGCGGGCCAGTACGTCGAGTTCATCCTGCGCGACGGCGCGCGGCGCAGCTACAGCATGGCCAACGCGCCGCACACGCTGATCGAAAGCGGCGCGCCGATGGTCGACCTGCACATCCGCCACATGCCCGGCGGCAAGTTCACCGACCACGTGTTCGGCGCGATGAAGGAGAAGGAAATCCTGCGCATCGAGGGGCCGTACGGCAGCTTCCACCTGCAGGAATCGCCCAAGCCCATCGTGCTGCTGGCCTCGGGCACGGGCTTCGCGCCCATCAAGGCCATCATCGAGCACATGCAGTTCATGGGCATCACGCGCGAGGCCGTGCTGTACTGGGGCGGCCGCCGCCCGCACGATCTGTACATGGACGAGTGGGTGAAGGCCCGCTGCGCCGAGATGCCGCACCTGAAGTATGTGCCGGTCGTCTCCGACGCGCTGGCCGAGGACGGCTGGAGCGGCCGCACCGGCTTCGTGCACCTGGCGGTGCTGCAGGATTTCGCTGATCTTTCAGGCCACCAGGTCTACGCCTGCGGCGCGCCCATCGTGGTCGATTCGGCGCGCAAGGACTTTGTCGAGAAAGCCGGCCTGCCCGAGCACGAGTTCTTCGCCGACGCCTTCACCAGCGAAGCGGACAAGTTGAGCGTGTGAAGTGCGGCGCATGCGTGCCGACTCTTCTTTTGATAGTGGCTTGCGCTGGATGGAAGCCATTTTCAAGAACAAATGACCTGAATTCATTTTTTGGCAAGCGCCAGCAGCTATCATTTTTTGACTATCAAGAAGTCTCAGATGACGCGCGAACAGCATCCGCTGTGTGGGAGCGGGCTTGCCCGCGATGAGCCGACTCGTCGCCACGAGGGCCAGATCGCGGGCAAGCCCGCTCCTACAACGCCGTTCGAGACTTGTCGCCGATCCGGCATTTTTTAACTTGGAGTTCCCTGATGCAACGACGCCATCTGCTCATCACCACCCTCGCCCTGGCTGCCAGCACGGCGGCCTTCGCGCAGTCCGCCAAGCCGATTCGCCTGATCGTGCCCTATGCCCCCGGCGGCCCGCTGGACGTGACGGCGCGCGCGCTGGCCGAACAGGTGAAGGATTCGCTGGGCACCGTCATCGTCGAGAACAAGCCCGGCGCCGGCGGCAACATCGGCAGCGACTACGTGGCCAAGGCCACGCCGGACGGCAGCGTGATCGGCCTGGCCGCCGTGGCCACGCACGCCATCAACCCCTGGCTGTTCAGCAAGATGCCCTACGACGCCGCCAGGGACTTTGCCCCCATCACGCAGATGGTGCGCGTGCCCAACGTGCTGGTGATGAACGCCGACACCGCCGCGCGGCTGAAGATCAACACGCTGGCCGACCTGATCGCGTATGCCAAGCGCAACCCCGGTCAGCTCAACTACGGCTCGGGCGGCAACGGCTCGGCCGGGCACCTGGCGGGCGAGATGTTCAAGCAGGGCGCGGGCGTGTTTGCCGTGCACATCCCCTACAACGGCGCCAACCCGGCGCAGCTGGCGCTGGTGTCGGGCCAAGTGGATTTCAACATCGACAACCTGGCCTCTGCCGCGGCCAACATCAAGGCCGGCAAGCTGAAGGCGCTGGCCGTGACCCCCGCCAAGCGTTCGCCCATGCTGCCGGGCGTGCCGGCCATGGCCGAGACGCTGAAGGGCTTCGAGGTCGACACCTGGTGGGGCCTGGCGGCGCCCGCCGGCACGCCGAAGGACGTGATCGACAAACTCAACACCGCCTTCACCGCCGCGCTGAAGAGCCCCGAGACGCAGCAGCGCTTTGCCATGCTGATGGCCGAGCCCGTGCCCACCACGCCCGAGCAGTTCGGCCAGCTCATGCAGCGCGAGCGGGCGCGCTACGAGCCGGTGGTCAAGCGCTCGGGCGCCAAGGTGGACTGATACGGATTGGCTTTCAATAAAGCTTGACCATCAGGAAGTCTCGTTCCGCCTCCACTTGAAAACGTGAACAACCGTCGTCCCGGCGAAAGCCGGGATCCAGGTGTTCTTGCACACGCCGTCTGGATTCCGGCTTGCGCCGGAATGACGAATTTCTGGCTGTCTTGATCGGGAATTGGAATCAGATGCCGCGCGGATCGCATCCGCGGTGTGGGCGCGGCCTTGCCCGTAACGGGGCATCTCGTCGCCACCAACGCTTGATCGCGGGCAAGCCCGCTCCTACAACGCTGCCTGAGACTGGTGACGCATCAAGCAACACGGCCCTGCCGACGATGTGAGAGCAGTTGGGCGGGGCCGGGGACAGGCATATACTCACCACCATGCAGGCCGCCAGCACCCGCCAATCAAGCGCAAGAAGAACATACTCCCCTCTTCTTCTGGCGCCGATGCGCAGCCCGGTGATTGAATCAAGCCCGGCCTGGCAGGGCTTGCCAGCACCGCCTACTCGCCCAGATACGCCGCGCGCACCTTCGGGTCGGCCAGCAGGTCCTTGCCGGCGCCCGTCATGCTGATGAGGCCCGATTCCATCACGTAGCCGCGGTCGGCCAGCGCCAGCGCGCGGCTGGCGTTCTGCTCGACCAGCAGGATGGTGACGCCCTGCGCGTACACGTCGCGCACCACCTCGAACACCTTGTCGACCATGATGGGCGACAGGCCCATCGATGGTTCATCGAGCAGCAACAGCTTGGGCCGGCTCATCAGCGCGCGGCCCATGGCCAGCATCTGCTGCTCGCCGCCCGACATGGTGCCGGCCAACTGGTCCTTGCGCTCGCGCAGGCGCGGGAAGATGGTGAACACCTTCTCGATGTCGGCGGCGATGCCGGCCTTGTCGTTGCGCACGTAGGCGCCCATGTGCAGGTTCTCGGTGATGGTCATGCGCGTGAACACGCCGCGCCCTTCCGGCACCATGGCCAGGCCCTGCTTTACCAGGTCCCACGGGCCCTGGCCCTTGATGGACTTGCCCAGGTATTCGATGTCACCGCCGGCCAGCGGCAGCGTGCCGGTGATGGCCTTCATGGTGGTGGTCTTGCCGGCGCCGTTGGAGCCGATCAACGACACCAGCTCGCCCTCGCGCACCTCGAAGTCCACGCCCTTGACGGCCTGGATGCCGCCGTAGGCCACCTGCAGGCCCGATACTTTCAACAGGGTCTGGGCCATCTCAATGTCCTCCGGTGCCCAGGTAGGCCTCGATCACTTTTTCGTTCTTCTGCACGTCGGCCGGCGTGCCCTCGGCAATCTGCTTGCCGTAGTCGAGCACCGTCACGCGGTCGCACAGGCCCATCACCAGCTTCACGTCGTGCTCGATCAGCAGGATGGTGCGGTTGTCCTTGCGGATGCGGTCGATCAGCTCGCGCAGCTGCACCTTCTCGGTGGCGTTCATGCCGGCGGCGGGCTCGTCCAGCGCGATGAGCTGGGGGTCGGTGGCCAGCGCGCGGGCAATCTCCAGCCGGCGCTGGTCGCCGTACGACAGCGTGCGCGAACGGAAGTGCGCGTACTTGCCGATGCCCACGTAGTCCAGCAGTTCCATCGCACGTTCGGCGATGGCTTCTTCCTCGGCCTTGAAGCTGGCGGTGCGGAAGATGGCGCCGAACAGGCCCGAATGGGTGCGCACGTGGCGGCCCACCATCACGTTCTCCAGCGCCGTCATCTCGGCGAACAGGCGGATGTTCTGGAAGGTGCGCGCGATGCCCGCCCGGGCCACGTCGTGCACGGCCTGCGGCTTGTAGGGCTTGCCGCCCAGCTCGAAGCTGCCGCCATCGGGCGTGTACAGCCCGGTGATGACGTTGAAGAAGGTGGTCTTGCCGGCGCCGTTGGGGCCGATCAGGCCGTAGACCTGGCCGCGCTGGATGGTGATGCCCACGTCCGACAGGGCCTGCAGCCCGCCGAAGCGCTTGGACACGCCCTGGACGCGGAGTACGGTATCGCTGCTCATGGTGCTCGTCCTCGCGGCTCAGGGGTTGATGGCGTCCTGGCGGCGCACGGTGCTGCCGGGCACGGCGTCGGCCGGGAAGTCGATGCCCGGCGGGTTCTGCTGCGCCGTGGTGGGCATGACCTTGCCGGTGGCCAGCGGGCGCGCCTTGCCGTGCTCAGGCGTGGGCCACAGGCCGCGCGGGCGCAGCAGCATGATGCTGATCATGGCCAGCGCGATCAGCAACTGGCGCAGGATCGCCGAGTCGAGGCGGCCGTCGGTCATGGCCTGCAGCGGGCCGGCCACGTAGCGCAGCACCTCGGGCAGCGCCGCCAGAAGCACCGCGCCCAGGATCACGCCCGGCAGGTGGCCGATGCCGCCCAGCACCACCATGGCGACGATCATCACCGACTCCATCAGGCTGAACGATTCGGGCGAGACGAAGCCCTGGAAGGCCGCGAACATCGAGCCCGCCACGCCGCCGAACGAGGCACCCATGCCGAAGGCCAGCAGCTTCATGTTGCGGGTGTTGATGCCCATGGCCTGGGCGGCGATCTGGTCCTCGCGCACCGCCATCCAGGCGCGGCCGATGCGCGAATCCTGCAGCCGGTAGCAGACGAACACGGTGACCAGCACCAGCACCAGGAACAGGTAGTAGTACAGCGAGACCGAGGCGATCTCGAAGCCGCCGATGGTGAGCGGCCGGCCCAGGTCGAGCCCGAAAATCTTGACCGAGTCGATCTGGTTGATGCCCTTGGGGCCGTTGGTGATGTTGTAGGGGTGGTCGAGGTTGTTCAGGAAGATGCGGATGATCTCGCCGAAGCCCAGCGTGACGATGGCCAGGTAGTCGCCGCGCAGCTTGAGCACCGGAATGCCCAGCAGCACGCCGGTGAAGGTGGCCAGCAGCAGCGCCACCGGAATCACCAGCCACAGCGAGGTGTGGAAGCCGTTGGGAAACGCCGCGCCGATGGCGGCGAAGGTGCTGGTCAGGTGTGGCGAGGCCAGCAGGCCGTAAAGATACGCGCCGACGGCGAAGAAGGCCACGTAGCCCAGGTCCAGCAGGCCGGCCTCGCCCACCACGATGTTCAGGCCCAGCGCCAGCATCACGTACAGCAGCGCGATGTCGACGATGCGCACCCAGGCGTTGCCGAACTGCTGCAGCACCAGCGGCAGCACCAGCAGCGCGATGCCGCACAGGGCGAAGACGATGATCTTGTTCTTTTGGCTCATGAGAGTGATCCGATGTGCGTGCGCGGCAGCGCACCAAGGGCCGCGGAGCCGGCCATGCCAGCGAACGCCGTGCCCGGACCTGCGCCGGGCACTGGCGTTGTCCCCCCTCGCACCGCAGAGGGGGGAAGGCGCCGCAGGCGACTCAGGGGGGTGTTCATGCCCTGTCCGCCACGCGCTCGCCCAGCAGGCCGGAAGGCCGCAATGTGAGCACGATGATCAGCACGATGAAGGCGAAGATGTCGGTGTAGTGGCTGCCCAGCAGGCCGCCGGTGAGCGTGCCGATGTAGCCCGAGCCGATGGCCTCGATCAGCCCCAGCAGCAGCCCGCCCAGCACCGCGCCCCCCAGGTTGCCGATGCCGCCGAACACCGCGGCGGTGAAGGCCTTGAGCCCCGGCAGGAAGCCCATGGTGTGCTGGGCCGTGCCGTAGTTGCTGGCGTACATCACGCCGGCAATGGCCGCCAGCACGGCACCGATGATGAAGGTGGCGGAGATCACCACGTCGGGCTTCACGCCCATCAGCCCGGCCACGCGCGGGTTCTCGGCCGTGGCGCGCATGGCGCGGCCGATCTTGGTGTAGTGCACCAGGTACATCAGCAGCGCCAGCGACACGGCGGTGACGCTCAGGATCATGATCTGCGTGGGCGTGATGTAGGCACCGCCGACGTTGAACGGCGCGCTGGGCAGCAGCGTGGGAAAGGGCTTGTAGTTGGGCTTCCAGATGATCATCGCCAGCGTCTGCAGCAGGATCGACATGCCGATGGCGGTGATCAGCGGTGCCAGGCGCGGGCTGTTGCGCAGCGGCCGGTAGGCCACCTTCTCGATCACGAAGTTGAGCGCCGCCGCCACCACGCAGGCAATCAGCATGGCCAGGATCAGGATCACCCAGCCGGGCGCGCCGGGCATGGCGGCCTGCATCATGCCGATGACCGACCAGGCGGTGAGCGCCCCGACCATGAGCACTTCACCGTGCGCGAAATTGATGAGTTGGATGATGCCGTAGACCATGGTGTAACCCAGGGCGATCAAGGCATACATGCTGCCCAGCACCAGACCGTTGATGATCTGCTGAAGCAAGACTTCCATTCCGTTCCTCCTGCGCCGTGGCGCGTGGTCGACGGGGCGGCCTTGTTGATGGTGTACCCGGCAGCGCCTTGTGGGCGCCATCAGCCACCTAGCAAAAAACCCGCCAGGTGGTCTGTAGCGGGTTTTGGTGAAAATAATTCTAGCGGCGGGCAAGGCCGGCCAAGAGCCAGATGCACCGGGGTTTTCCCTTGTGGGCGACGCACCGTCGCGGTGCGCCGCGGCGCAGGCGGGTGCCCATCCTGGGGCGGCGCGCTATGCGTCGGGGGCACCATCGGCCGCGTCGCGGTTGCGTCGACGCAACTCGGCCAGCTTGTCGCCGATCCTGATCTCGAGCCCGCGCGGCACGGGCTGGTAGAAGTGCTGCTCCGGCATGCCGTCGGGCAGGTAGCGCTCACCCGCGGCAAAGCCGCCGGCCTCGTCGTGTGCGTAGCGGTAGCCCTTGCCGTAGTCGAGCTGCTTCATCAGCTTGGTGGGCGCGTTGCGCAGGTGCAGCGGCACGGGGCGCGTGGTGTCGTTCTTGACGAAGGCCTTGGCGGCGTTGAAGGCCTTGTAGACGGCGTTGCTCTTGGGCGCCACGGCCAGGTAGACCACGCATTCGGCCAGGGCCAGTTCGCCTTCGGGGCTGCCCAGGCGCTCGTACACGTCGGCGGCGTCCAGGGCCAGGCGCAGCGCGCGCGGGTCGGCCAGGCCGATGTCCTCGCTGGCCATGCGGATCATGCGGCGCGCCAGGTAGCGCGGGTCGGCGCCGCCGTCGAGCATGCGCACGAACCAGTAGAGCGCGGCATCCGGGTCGCTGCCGCGCACCGACTTGTGCAGCGCGCTGATGGTGTCGTAGAACTGCTCGCCGCCCTTGTCGTAGCGGCGCAGGCGCTCGCCCAGCACCTTCAGCAGCCAGGCGTCGGTGATGGTGTCGACATGCTCGGCGCGGGCGGCGACGAACAGCGTCTCCAGCGTGTTCAGGAGGCGCCGCGCATCGCCGTCGGCGTAGGCGATCAGGCGCTCTTGCGCTTCTTTTTCGATAGCTGTCTGCGCTTGCTCCGACTGCGCCCGGGCCAGAATCTGCTTCAGATCGTCTTCATCGAGCGGCTGCAGCACGTAGACGGCGGCACGCGACAGCAGCGCGGAGTTGACTTCGAACGAGGGGTTCTCGGTGGTGGCGCCGATGAAAGTGAACAGCCCGCTCTCGACGTGCGGCAGGAAGGCATCCTGCTGGCTCTTGTTAAAGCGGTGCACCTCGTCGACGAAGACGATGGTGGCCTGCGGCGTGAGGCTGTCACGCGCCTTCTCGGCCAGCTCGACCGCATCGCGGATGTCCTTGACGCCGCCGAGCACGGCGCTGATGGGGATGAACTGCGCGTCGAACGCGTCGGCCATCAGCCGCGCGATGGTGGTCTTGCCGGTGCCGGGCGGCCCCCATAGGATGCAGCTGTGCGGCTGGCCCGATTCGAAGGCAATACGCAGCGGCATGCCCTCGCCCAGCAGGTGCTGCTGGCCCACCACCTCGGCCAGCGTGCGCGGGCGCAGGCGCTCGGGCAGGGGCACGTGCAGTGGCGCGTGGGCGGCGGTCTTGGGTGGCGGGCGAGGCATGGACGGATTCTAGGAACGCCGGCGCAGACGCCGCCCATGCCATCGATGAATCAAATGATCTTGATGATCAAGAAGGCCCAGATGATGCGCGGTCGTCATCCGCTATGTGGGCGCGGGCTTGGAGCGTTCGTGGCGACGAGGCGCCTCATCGCGGGCAAGCCCGCTCCCACAACACTGTCTGAGACTGGTTTCCAATCAATAAAGATAGCTGCTTGCGCCTGCCATTGCTTGCTTTCAGATAGATTCATATATGAAATCGTTTAATGACGGGCGCAAGCAGCTATCATTTTATTCATGCCACGCCTATTGTTTCAGCACGTCCACCCCCTTGGGCGGCACGAAGCTGAAGTGGCTGGCGGGCACGGCGGCGTTCACCTCGAAGCCGGTGAAGGTCAGCACCGAGCGCTGGCCGAAGCTGTCCAGAATCTCCAGCGTGCCCAGCTCGGCCCCCTGGGCGCCGGGCTTGAAGCCGACGCGGATGCTTTGCAACTGGCCGTCGCGCGACTTGGGCACCGCCTTCACCCACTGCTGGCCGTCGGCATCAGGCTCTTCGCTCAGCGTGAAGTCCTTCTCCAGCGCCTTCAGGTCAGGCGCAGCGGCCACGATGGCCGCCGGCGTGGAGCCCAGCACCTGGTCCTGCGGACGTGAGGTGACCTGGTTCAGGTCCACGTCGTGCAGCCACAGCGTCTTGCCGTCGGCGACGATGGTCTGCTCGAACGGCTTGGCGTAGACAAAGCGGAATTTGCCCGGCCGCTGGAATTCGAAGGTGCCGCTCTGCGTGCGGGCACGCGGCGCCTGGCCATCCTTGGCCGGCGCGGTGACGACCTGCGTGAACGCCGCCTTGCCCGAGCGCGTGCCCTTGACGAACTGCTCCAGGCTGTCCAGCCCGCCGGCCCAGGCCGACTGCGCCGCCAGCGCCACGAGAGAAGCGGCCACGGCCAGCCGGCCGAGCACGCGAAGATGGGAAGAGGGTTGCTTGCTCATGTGCATAGGACCGGCATTGTGGCGCCGGGTTCAGCGCCGGACGGTGAAGAAGGGTCAAGAAACGCAAAGTTGCGGCGGCGGCCTACACGCCGGTGCGCCGTGGCCGCCCGGGCGAGCCGGCCCGCGCGTTTCGGTTCGCGAGCTTCGGTCGGTGTTATTCGGCCCGCGTCGGCACCAGGATGTCGCGCTGGCCGCGCTCGTTCATGGCACCCACCAGGCCGGCCTTTTCCATGTCCTCGACCAGCCGCGCGGCGCGGTTGTAGCCGATCTTCAGGTGGCGCTGCACCAGCGAGATGCTGGCCTTGCGGTTCTTCAGCACGATCTCGACCGCCTGGTCGTACAGCGCGTCCTTCTCGCCGCCGCTGTCGCCGCCATCGCCGAAGCCGCCCTCCTCGCCATCGACGGTGCCGCCTTCCAGCACGCCCTCGATGTAGTTGGGTTCGCCCTGGCTCTTGAGGTATTCGACCACGCGGTGCACCTCGTCGTCGCTGACGAAGGCGCCGTGCACGCGCTGCGGAAAGCCGGTGCCGCTGGGCATGTAGAGCATGTCGCCCATGCCCAGCAAAGCCTCGGCGCCCATCTGGTCGAGGATGGTGCGGCTGTCGATCTTGCTGCTGACCTGGAAGGCGATGCGCGTGGGGATGTTGGCCTTGATCAGGCCGGTGATCACGTCCACGCTGGGCCGCTGCGTGGCCAGGATCAGGTGGATGCCGGCGGCGCGCGCCTTCTGCGCCAGGCGGGCGATCAGTTCCTCGATCTTCTTGCCAACCACCATCATCAGGTCGGCCAGCTCGTCGATGACAACCACGATGTAGGGCAGGCGCTCCAGCGGCTCGGGGTCGTCGGGTGTCAGGCTGAACGGGTTGTAGATGAATTCGCCGCGCGCCTTGGCCTCGTCGATCTTCTGGTTGAAACCGGCCAGGTTGCGCACGCCGGACTTGCTCATCAGCTTGTAGCGGCGCTCCATCTCGGCCACGCACCAGTTCAGGCCGTTGGCGGCCTGCTTCATGTCGGTGACCACCGGCGCCAGCAGGTGCGGAATGCCTTCGTAAACCGACATCTCCAGCATCTTGGGGTCGATCATCAGCAGGCGCACGTCCTTGGGCTCGGCCTTGTACAGCAGCGACAGGATCATGGCGTTGATGCCGACCGACTTGCCCGAGCCGGTGGTGCCCGCCACCATCACGTGCGGCATCTTGGCCAGGTCGGCCACCACCGGCTTGCCGACGATGTCCTTGCCCAGGCCCACGGTGAGCAGGCTCTTGGCGTCGTGGTAGATCTGCGAGCCGAGAATCTCCGACAGCTTGATCATCTGCCGCTTGGCGTTGGGCAGCTCCAGCGCCATGTAGTTCTTGCCGGGGATGGTCTCGATCACGCGGATCGACACCAGGCTCAGCGAGCGCGCCAGGTCCTTGGCCAGGTTCACCACCTGCGAGCCCTTCACGCCCGTGGCCGGCTCGATCTCGTAGCGTGTGATCACCGGGCCCGGCGCCGCCGCCACCACGCGCACCTCGACGCCGAAGTCCTTCAGCTTCTTCTCGATCAGGCGGCTGGTCATCTCCAGCGTTTCGGGCGCCACGCTGTCCTGGTGCGCCGGCGCGCCGTCGAGCAGATCGACCTGCGGCAGGTTGCTGTCGGGCAGTTCGGTGAACAGGGGTTTCTGCTTTTCCTTGGCCACACGCTCGCTCTTGGGCACCTGCACCAGCGTGGGCTCGATCAGCACCGGCGCCGGGTGCTGCTCCTCGATCACCTCGCGCTCGTGGTGCACCACCTCCTCGCGCTCGCGCGCGGCCTGCTTGCCCAGTGCCAGATCCTGCGCTATCTCGCGGCGTTCGCGGCGCGATTCGACCAGCGCATACAGGCCGGCGCCGATGCGCTCGGCCAGCCGACTCCAGGAAAAGCGGAACGCCAGCGCCGCGCCCAGCACCAGCGTGGCGATGCCGAACAGCGCCGAGCCCGTGAAGCCCAGCCATTGCACGGCGATCGGCCCGCCCAGATAGCCCAGAATGCCGCCCGCCGAGCCCGGCAGGGCGTCGTCCCAGCGGTACAGGCGCGACCATTCCAGACCGGTGCTGGCCGCCAGCACCAGCAGCAACCCCAGCCAGAAGGCCGCACGGGTGGACATGAGATACGACCAGACCGACCGCTCGACTTTCTCGGCCGCGGGCTGGCCACCGTTCATCCAGCGCGTGACGCCCCCCAGCCAGCCGCGCACGGCCGCCGCCACGCACCACCAGGCCGAAAAACCCAGGGCCACGTAGGCCACATCCGCCAGCCACGCCCCCAGCTTGCCGGCCCAGTTGTGCGGCGGGCCGCCCGTGCCGGAGGTGGACCAGGCGGCATCGTGCGGCGAATAGCTGGCCAGCGCCATGGTCGCGAAGATGATGAGCGCCAGGCCCAGCACCAGCACCACTTCCTGCGTGAAGCGGCCCACGCCCGTGCGCGGCGCGGGCGCCGGCTGGGCATCATTGAACGTATTGAGAGGGTAAGCCATGGACAAAACTACAGTATCGGGAGCTTACCGCAAGAGGCGGTGGCCGCAGCCGGCGCGGCCCGGCCCAAGGCAGGCGCGGGCAGGAAAAAATCACCCCAGCGCGTTCAGGCGCTCCTTGACCACGATGGAGCCGTTTTCCTGGGTCTGAATAAAGCCGCGCTCTTCCAGATCCTTCATCACGCGGCTGACCATCTCGCGCGAAGCGCCCACCATCTTGGCGATGTCCTGGCGCGAAATCTTCTCGCGGATCAGCATCTCGCCGTCGCCGGTCTCGGTGGCGAACTCGAGCAGGGCGCGCGCCACGCGGCCGTACACGTCCATCAGCGCCAGCGATTCGATCTTGCGGTCGGCGTGGCGCAGGCGCTGCACCAGGCCGCGCATCACCGCATAGGCCATGGAACTGTTCTCGGGCAGGCAGCGGGCGAACTCGATGCGGCCGAGCATCAGCACGTCGGTCTGCACCTCGGCGCGCACGGTGGCCGAGTGCGGCTCGTTGTCGATCAGGCTCATCTCGCCGATGTGATCGCCCGGCTGCAACGTGGCCAGAATCACCTCGCGGCCGCGGCTGTCGGCCGTGACCACGCGCGCGCGGCCGTTCAGCAGGATGAACAGGGCATTGGATTTCTTGCCCTGCTCCACGATGACTTCCCCGCGCTTGAACCGGCGCTTGACCACCGCATCGGCGACCGAGATCGCCTGCGATTCGGTCAGCATCGAAAAGAGCGGGACCCGACGGATCAGATCGAGACTCGACAGCATGGTCATGTCAGTAAACCTCCGGCCTTCGCGCCATTCTTCGAATTCTTAGAATTTCGCACCTTGCACAAGGCGCCAAAACGATGATGTGAAAAAATCCACATCTATTATCGTAGCGTAGACCCCCCGAATTCCAAAGGCTCCCATGACCATCAAGCACGCCAAAGTCCTCATCCTCGGCTCCGGCCCCGCCGGCTACACCGCCGCCATCTACGCTGCCCGCGCCAACCTGCAACCCATGCTGATCACCGGCATGGCGCAAGGCGGGCAACTGACCACCACCACCGACGTGGACAACTGGCCCGCCGATGCCGAAGGGGTGCAGGGCCCCGACCTGATGCAGCGCTTCCTGCAGCACGCCGAGCGCTTCAAGACCGAGATCGTGTTCGACCACATCCACACCGCCGACCTGGCAACCCGCCCCTTCAAACTGACCGGCGACAACGCCACCTACACCTGTGACAGCCTGGTCATCGCCACCGGCGCCTCGGCGAAATACCTCGGGCTGCCGTCGGAAGAGGCGTTCATGGGCCGGGGCGTTTCGGCCTGCGCCACTTGCGACGGCTTCTTTTACCGCGAGCAGGACGTCTGCGTCGTCGGCGGCGGCAACACCGCCGTGGAAGAAGCGTTGTACCTGTCCAACATCGCGCGCAAGGTCACCCTGGTGCATCGGCGCGACAAGTTCCGCGCCGAGCCGATCCTGATCGACAAGCTGATGGACAAGGTCGCCGCCGGCAAGATCGAACTGAAGACTTTCCACGTATTGGACGAGGTGCTGGGCGACGACAGCGGCGTCACCGGCATCCGCATCAAGCACGTGGAAAGCGGTCAGACGGAGGACATCGCACTCAAGGGCTGCTTCATCGCCATCGGCCACTCGCCCAACTCCGACATCTTCAAGGGCCAGCTCGACATGGACGGCGGCTACATCAAGACCCAGGGCGGTCTGCAGGGCTTTGCCACCCAGACCAGCGTGCCCGGCGTGTTTGCCGCCGGTGACGTGCAGGACCACGTCTATCGCCAGGCCATCACCAGCGCGGGCACCGGCTGCATGGCCGCACTGGACGCACAGCGGTTCCTGGAACAGCAGGAATAAGAAGGCACGCCGCCGCCATTCGAGCTATAATTTGAGGCTTTACTCGATCTGGCGCCCCATGGCGCCTGAATCTTGTTGGGGCTACCGCCACCCCTAACCTGGCGAGGTGAGGCTGAAGCGAGTCGCGGGCACGAATGCCGGCGGCGCCAGCAACAGCCGTGATGACTGGAGTCATTCAATGGCACGCGTGTGCGAAGTCACGGGCAAGAAGCCCATGGTCGGGAACAACGTTTCCCACGCCAACAACAAAACCAAGCGCCGGTTCCTCCCGAACCTGCAACACCGCCGTTTCTGGGTCGAGAGCGAGAACCGCTGGGTGCGCCTGCGTGTTTCCAGCGCCGCCCTGCGCCTGATCGACAAGAATGGCATCGACGCCGTGCTCGCCGACATGCGTGCCCGCGGCCAAGCCTGAACCCCCCGTTAAAGGAGCAGCAACATGGCCACCAAAGGCGGACGCGAAAAGATCAAGCTGGAATCCACGGCCGGTACCGGTCACTTCTACACCACCAGCAAGAACAAGAAGACCATGCCCGAGAAAATGTCGATCATGAAGTTCGACCCCAAGGCTCGCAAGCACGTCGAATACAAGGAAGTCAAGCTGAAGTGATTCAGCAAGGCTGATCCTGACGACCAACCCGCTGCCCTTGCAGCGGGTTTTTTTCTCCCTGTCGACCTCGCGCCAGTCGCTAGAATCGACGAGCAGTTTCGACGCGGAGGTGTGGCAGAGTGGTCGATTGCACCGGTCTTGAAAACCGGCAACGGGCAACCGTTCGTGAGTTCGAATCTCACCGCCTCCGCCAGAGAAAACAGCGCCGGCATTTTGTCGATGCGCAAGAAAAACGGGCCGTGAAGGCCCGTTCTTGTTTTGACTTTCACAGATCAGATCCACGCCGACAACCGAAGTCTTGTGCTGGCTCGAGCGCAGCCTGCGACCCGATTCCAGACACTGGATTATCAGAACCTGAAAATGGAAACGGGTTACGCCATTTCTGGCGTAACCCGTTGATTTACTTGGCGGAGTGGACGGCCACTCAGGATGCACCTCATACGGGGTGATGGGGTGCCACATGACGTCAAGCATACCCTGAAAGCTGAACCTCCAGTGCACCAGGCAGTGTCACCAAGGCCCGCGAAATGTCTAGCTGACCGATGGGTGAAGTGATGGATAGTCGTGAGTAAGTGGCTGACTCCGGAGCCGCCGTACCACTGCAATATTCAGACCTGCTCAGCTATGTTTTTTGGTCCGTGGCGCTAATCGCAACTCACCACGAAGCCACCACGCAAAGACACATATAGATACATTCTTCCAATTGGCGTCGCCTGAAACGGCGTTTGCAGGTGTGGCCTGCGCAATTTCTGCCCCAGCACACAAAAGCTGCGGAGAAATTCCACATGGCGAAATATTTGACCGGTTTTCCGGCTAATCCACCCTCTAATGGCCTCGACTTCGGTCGGGACAACAGCGCTTTCCCTCCCAATCAGGAGCGACGAACTAGGGATAAGTGTAATAGTTTGAAACAGAGATCGATGGCGCTAGAGCCCCAAGATGGTGGCTACAAGACATCGCAATCAGCATTGGCCCGACACCTTCGGCTCAAGGAGGTAACAGCCCTAGTTCGAATGTCACCGTCGACAGTTTGGCGGAAGGTCAAAGATCGATCTTTTGTTCAGCCGATCAAGCTATCGGCGCGAATCACTGTTTGGAGTAGCGCCGAAATCGAACGCTGGCTTGAGGCCAAGGAGGGTGGGCGATGAGCGCATTCACCTTTGCCCCCCCGTGGGACGAACACGATACCGACTATACCGAACGGGCGGTCGGCTACGAGACCTTCGAGTCTCCTTGGGATAAACACGACGCTGACTACAGCGAACGGACACGCCAGGACGCCCTCCAGCCTCCTTTGGATGCATATGAGGCCGACGACAGCGAGCGCGGACCGCTGTTGTCGCTGTCGCTGCGAATCGACCCCGTCAGCAAAGCACTAATTCGCCACATCGACGGCACTCCGCACCCACTTGACGTACAGCATGCTGCGACGTTCGCGAAAGTAACCCGCGCAGTGCCTGATTGCGGTCGCACCATGCCGGTACCGCCCACGGCGAGGCTGAGGCGTACCTGTGTTCCTTCACAGTTTGGCGAACTGCCGCGCTTGGAATGGTTGATGGAACCGCTGATTCCACGCAGATCCATAGGGATCATTTTCGGCTCATCCGGCGTCGGTAAGAGCGCGTTCTTGATCGATCTCGGCATTGCGTTCGCTTCGGGGCGCTTGTGGGCAAACCGATTCGACGTGGTCAAAGGCGCGGTCCTAATTTGCTGTCAAGAGGGTGAGGAAGGAATGCGGACGCGCGCGTTTATCAGCACGCGCGCGGAAGACCCAGCGGTCAGCGCCAGACTGCACTTCTGTTTTGATGCCCTCAACATAGGGGCCGAGGCCGACATTGATGACCTCGCCGCCACTATCGTTCGATTGGGTGCGTTTGTGGTCTTCATCGACACCCTGTCCGCCTCGCTAGCCGGGGCATTGGAGGAAAACTCCACCTCCGACATGGCCAAGATGATCGGACTATTGAGGCGCCTCATCCGGATGACCGGGGTAACCGTGATCTTGATTCACCACACCGGTCACCAAGACGGCCGGGAGCGCGGCGCATCCGTGCTGCGCAGAGATGTAGACGTGTCGATCATGTTGACCCGCAAAGGCTCAGAAATCGAGTGGCGCACCGTCAAGGCCAAGGATGGTCCATCGGATATCTGCGGTCGTTTTGAGCTTGAGCCTGTTGAGGGATTGGACGCTCAGGGTGTGTGGCAGCAGTCCATCAGCGTCAAACACTGCGATCAGATCGAAAGCGTGACTTCTGCGCGCCCAACTAAGCGGCTCCTCTCAAGCAACCAAGCGAAGGTGCTGGAAACCGTGAAGACATTGCTCTCGGAGCAGGCGATCAGCGCTTCCGACAAGGACTCGGATGCGCCCTACGTCGAACGAGAGCGCGCTGTTTCGGCATGCCTGGGTCATTTCCAGCACGCAGCGCAGAAGCACCGTTCATCGCGTGCGCGGGAGACCCTGCAGGCGCTGGTCGACAACGGCCATCTGACCGACCACGACGATCGCCTTCGCCTCGCCAACTAACTCCTGTTTCTCTTCATTCGCAGCCGAATGCTGCTTTCTCTTTTTTCGAAAGATTCCCATGAAAATCAAATCCTTTTGGATCGTCCGTCGCGCTGCTGCATACCTGAACTACCTTGCAGCGCAAGATCAAGTTGTTACAGGCGCCGAGTTCGCCCAGATGCTGGGATTAGTCACACCCGACCGGCGATTCGCCGGCATCCGGCGTGCAATCGAAATCCTAAAACTCCTTGATTATGATGACCTTCGCAAAAGTCGCCCCAGGCGCGCCGCAATGGTTGTTCAAGAGCGCGGCGCGATGGCGGGATTACCCTACCGCTTCTTTTGGAAAGACGACATAACGACCATCCAAGAGCGCAATACACGCCACCAAAAAATGATCTGGCACGTCGTGCAATACCCTTATTCATTGAGATGCACCGAGGAGCAGCGCCGGCACATTGAGTCAGTGCTTAGGATAGACAACGGCACGACGAGATATCGGAGCGAGTTGCCGCGCCGCCAGTGGCGTGAGCAAAAGAACCGCAAACCCAGCAAGATGGAAACTTCGATAACCGCGAACTGGCCTACCAGCGCACTTACACGCTCGCACAATGGACTACTGCAAGACATCGCTTCTCTGATGCGCAAGACCTCCAGCTTGGGTCAGGCCGGACTATCCAGGGATCAGGTAGCTGAGAGCATCATGTACTACATGCCACCCGAATACTCAGTGGAGGAATTGGGCGAGGACATCGACCACTTGGTGAAAACCGGATGCTTGCGTGAGGTTGATGGCATTCTTACGCTGCCTCTCCATTGACTGTCACCCGGAACACCTGCTAGCGTGCTCTGCGCGCCAGCACGGCGGCCATGAGGTCGTTGAGCGGCACGTCTAGCGCCTGCGCAAGCAAATGAAGCGCCGTCAACGTCGGTTGATTGGTCGCGAGTTCGAGCTTGGCCACATAGGTGCGGTTTAGCCCCGCCCTGTGGGCCAACTCCTCTTGCGAGACACCCAACCCTGCGCGCCGCGAGCGAAGCTCGTCCGCGAACGCAGTAATCAGCGCCTTGTCCCGAATCATCGCCCGGGACTGTCTGCGGCCACCCGAGTTTACGCACCCGCATATGTGATACAAATTTCCCTGCGGCGCTGTGCTGCGCAAACAGGAGGATCACATGCTGTCGAGGGACAAACTCTGGAAACTGTCGTCGGGCGCGCGTGCCAATGGTTGGGGGTTCGAGCAGCAAGACTTGCCGAACGGCATCAGCGACGCCCAGGTGTTTCCGGAACCTGCGCAGATTTTTCGGGCGCTGGAGTTGGTGAGTCCGGCGCAGGTCAAAACTGTGATCGTTGGGCAAGACCCTTATTTCAGCCTTTCGGCGGGTGGCAAGCCGCACGCGACCGGGGTCGCTTTCGCGGTAGCTGGTCAGGACGCACCTTCGTCACTGCAGAGGATCAAGGCGCACGTTTACCCGAAGGGTCAAGGCAAGAACGACTTGGCGGACTGGGTAGACAGCAAAGGCCTACTACTGCTGAACGCGGGGTTGACGGTTCCCGCCACCGGAGGCCGCGAGGCTGCCGGCAAACACCTGCGGCACTGGCGAGAATTCTTCAAGTCGGTCATAAATCAAGCCCACGAGGCGAGTCCGCGGGCGGTCGTCGTGGCGTGGGGCACCAAAGCCCGAGATGCCTCCGCCAGCGCCCTTGGTATCGACTGGCAGAGCCCTCCACCGTGGTTCGATTGGACTTACCATCCGGTCGCCGCCAAGTCCGGGCCGCACAGCTTTGCCAACTTCTGGACCACGCCGGCTGGCAAAGCCTTGGTTATGCGGTAACACCGTCGCCTGACTGAGCAGCGCGCGGCCCCTTCCGCGCCCCATTTCTCTACCTGTTGCCGTGGCCTAAAGGCCATGTCCGGCAAGAAAACTCGCGCCTTGCTTGTCCCGCTTCGCACGCGGGATGGTGCACGCATCGCCGAATCAGACGCTGAAAATCCTGATGAAAATCAATGGGTTACAACCCATTGTCATTAATAGCTATTGATTTTGTAGCAAACAATCGAGCAAAGAAGGGGAGAGGAAGACAGCGCCTTATTTGGCGCGGGTTTCCGGCCGGTTAGTGGTCACTTCACCATTTTTTTTCGATTTCGGCGAACCATCACGTCAGCGCCGCTAATGGCGTTTGAAGGGAACATGAATGAAGGCAAAGGAAATGAGCGCGCTGGCCGTGGCCAGCATCAAGAGTCGGGGTATTCACTTCGTCGGTGGCGTCACCGGCCTGGCCCTGAATGTCACGAAGTACGGTTCGCGCAGTTGGGTCATGCGCTTTCAGATCAAGGGGAAACGTCGCGACATGGGGTTGGGTCCCTACCCATCGGTCACGCTGGCCCAAGCGCGTGAATCGGCGCGTGCCGCGCGGGAAGTGCTGCGACAGGGCGTAGACCCGGTAGAACACGCCCGGGCGGCACGCCAGCGTCTGATCGTGGAGCGGGAGACGGCCGTCGCGTTCGCCGACGCGGCGACGCACTACATCGCCACGCATGAACATGGGTGGAGGAACGCCAAGCACGCCCAGCAGTGGCGCAACACCATCGAGACCTATGCCAACCCGGTCATCGGCAAGGTGCCGCTGCGTGACATCGACGTGGCCATGGTGCGGCGCATTCTGGAGCCAATCTGGACCACCAAGAACGAGACCGCCAGTCGCGTCCGGGGACGCATCGAGTCAATCATCGACTGGGGCATCACCATGGGCTACCGCACCACGACCAATCCGGCACGCTGGAAGGGGCATCTGGAGCATTTGCTGGCGCAACCTTCCAAGGTGGCCCGGCGCACCCGTCAACCCGCCCTGCCCTATGCCGACATGCCGGCGTTCATGCAGGCGCTGCGCAAGCAGCACAACACGTCGGCTCGGGCGCTGGAGTTCCTGATCCTGACTGGCGTTCGGTCCGGCGAGGTGCGCAACGCCACATGGAGCGAGTTCGACCTGGACAAGGCGGTGTGGACGATTCCAGCGGAGCGCATGAAGGGCGGCAGGGAGCACCGGGTGCCGCTGTCCGAGCAGGCGTTGAGGCTGGTGCGGGCGCAGCAGGAGGTGTCTTTCTGCTCCTTCGTATTTCCGAGTCCGAATCGACCACGCGACCCGGAGGCGGATGGCACAGCGCTGTCCGACATGGCGTTGACCGCCGTGATGCGGCGCATGGCGTTGAAGCAGAAGGCCGTACCGCATGGGTTTCGTTCAACCTTCCGTGATTGGGTGAGCGAGACCACCACGCATTCGAACGAGGTGGCCGAAATGGCGCTGGCCCACAGCATCCGCAACAAGGTCGAGGCGGCGTATCGGCGCGGTGACCTGTTCGAGAAGCGGCGCCAACTGATGCAGGAATGGGCGGATTTTGTACTGCGTCAGCAGCCCTCACCCAACGTGTTTCCAATCAGCGAGGGACTCCGACTTGCCGCCTGAACTGGAGAGCAGACGATCATGAGATTTCAGAATCCAGCCAACGGGCATATCGAAGAATTTGGCGAGGCCACTTGGCTGTGGGTGCTGGTGGGCGGTCCGTTCTACCTCGCCTACAAGCAAATCTGGCTGCACGCAGTGATAGCGGCGGTGTTGTCCCTGTTCACTGCCGGACTGTCTTGGGTGCTGCTGTACCCGCTGATCATCAAGTGGGTGATACGCAGCCATTACGCCAAGCTGGGATGGAAAGAAATCACGGAAGGCAAAGCAGTAGTAAGAAGTTCGTCCGGGGCGCCTAGCACCGATGTGCGCATCCTTTCTACGCCCCCGGACGGCGACTATCGCGTGCTGGGCGAGATCATGGTCAAGCTGACCCGATGGACGCCGCTGGAGCGCAAGTACGGCCGGGAGGACGTGGATCAGCGCCTGCGGGAGAAAGCCTTGGCCTTGGGTGCCAATGCCATCGTGAACGTCCGCTACGAACAGAAGGATGAATCGTGGACCAACGCCGGCTCTATCGAGGGTAGAGGCTTGGCAGTCGTGAGTGAATCCGACACCACGACCTGTCCGTTCTGCGCGGAACGCATCAAACGCGCCGCCACGCGCTGCAAGCACTGCGGGTCAGACATTCCGAAGGCTGCGTGACCGCCGGTCTTGCAACTGCGCATTCTTCATCAGAAATCAAACCTCACCTGCAGGAGCCTCGCCATGGACGACGACATTGGCCTTGGTGAACTACTGATCGACAACCTCTTGGGCCTGATCGGTGCATTGATACTGATCTGGGCATTCTTGTTCGTTTGCGTGGGCCTGCACCGCGTCATCACGGGATCACAAGATGAGCACCACGCCGATTGATTGCAGCACCACCGTGAAGGTGGTTTACCTGCGCTACGCCGACCCCGGCTTCATACCGCGTTACCGGCAGTGGATCAAGACGATGACGTCACTGGTGCCACCCGAGGCATTGCGCGTGGAGATCGTGACGATGGATCAGCCGGAGCCACCACTTTCTGAGGTAGTCGCTGGACTCGAGGCATTCGATTATCTGTTGTTCGATCCCGTCTTGACGGCGCCCAAACAACATGACCGGAAGTCCTCGGAGGAAAGAGTGTCATGACCAACAACCAAATCATCGTCGCCAAGCAACGCAACGGGCCGACAGGAACCACCAAGTTGGCCTACGTCCAGCAGTTCACACGGTTCGAGAATTTGGCAGCCGGACGCTACACAGATGACTTCTAGCCTGTACCAAGTTGCCCTTCCCCGGTTCCCCGCCCGCCCGGTCTTTCTTTTAGAAGACCGGGCGGGCGGGGGGACCGGGGTAGGCGTGCTCAGGTGAATTCACCGAAAGGAAATAGCTATGAATTCAAGAGCAAAAGCGATCACCACTTTGGTCGCCGGTATCACCCTGAGCTTTGCTGCGGTGGCTCAGACGCCGAAGTTCAAGCGGGGCGAAGACTACGGTTCGATCCGGGTCAAGCTGCTACAACAGGGCTGGAAGCCATTGATCCTGCCGGACTCCGACGAATGCATGGAGGACGACACCCGGTGCCAAGGTAGGCCCGAAATGCAATGGTGTTCGGGTACGGGGCTGGCGGGCTGCCAGTTCAACTGGGTGAAGAACGGCAAGTGGCTCAGCATCTGCACCATGGGCGAAGAAAAGGCGAGCTTCAGGAGCTATTGCCGGTGATCGACTGCCGATTGCTCAAGGTGGTAGCGAGGAGTGCCTTCTTGGTACTTCTTTTGGTCCCTGGAACAGGCTGGATGGGGGGAGCCATGGCGACCGGATCAAGCTGCCACTCGATCAAGGACTGGGACGCTCGGCATCGCTGCCTAGCCGAGGTACGGGGCAACTACTCATACTGCTACGCGATCCGCGACCATGACGGGCGCAAGCTATGCTTGGCGAAGACGAAACGACAGCGGGGGTACTGCCACTCGATCCGGGACGAATCGGAGCGAAAACGCTGCTTGGTGATCGTGCATTAGAGCCCCTGCGCGCCTATTCACTAAGGGGTTCTTGACGGCAGCTTCATAGCCATTCCGGGTCATCGGATCGGGAGTGTACTTCCGCTATCGCGAGTCAGGTGTTAGATTCCTGCCCGGAGAGAGAGAACTACAAGTGATATACGTCGATGACGCCGAGGTCATAAAGCACGGTTATGCGTGGTTTCACCTCGTGGCGGATAGCATACAGGAACTGCACGAATTCGCGGCTCGCATCGGGCTACCCGCCAGCGCCTTCCATCGCGGTGCGCGGCACCCCCACTACGATGTTACAGCTAACCAACGCTTGCGCGCACTTCAATACGGAGCTACTGCGATCTCTGCTCGGTACGCAGTGCAAGTCTGCCTGAAATCAGCCTCGTCGGCGCGTGCCATCGAAGCGGATTCTCCTCAGTTCTGCCTCTTTGCCTAACCCAGCGAGGCAAGGCGTGTACATCGCAGCTGACTCCCTCGACGACCTGCTGTTAAAGGTATACAAGCAAATTCTCGAGCGCGGCATCACGATAAAGCCGTCTAAGGGCGATGCGCGGGAAATCAGCGGCATTCTGCTAAAGCTCTCGGCGCCACGGGCCCGTCTCAGCCGGTCAGAGTCACGGGGCCTCCTCTTCAGTTGCCTTGGCGAACTACTGTGGATACTTGCCGGTAGCGATCGGCTGGACTTCATACAGCACTATATCCCTGGCTATGACGAATTCTCCGACGACCAGAAAACCATCTACGGGGCATATGGACCCCGCCTTTTCGGCAAAGTGCCAAATGATCAAGTTCCACGTGTCATCCAGTTGTTGAAGGACAAGCGCGATTCTAGGCAAGCCGTTTTGCAATTGTTTGACCGCACTGACACGCTTACATTCCATAAGGATGTTCCATGCACCTGCACGCTGCAGTTTATGGTGCGTGATAGTCGGCTGCACATGTTGACGTCTATGCGTTCCAATGACGCTTGGCTTGGTTTGCCTCATGATGTCTTCACCTTCACCATGATTCAGGAGCTCGTTGCACGGTCAGTGGGTATAGAGCTTGGCGAATACAAGCACGCCGTAGGCAGCTTGCACCTCTACAACAAGCACCAAGATAAAGCCCTCCGGTTCGTGAGCGAGGGCTGGCAGACGCGGCGCCCAATGCCTCCTATGCCCAAGGGCGACCCGTGGGCCTCGGTGAAAAGCCTCGTTGCTTTCGAGAAGAAGGTGCGAACTGGCCACGGTGCCATGCCAACGCCACCGATAGACCCGTATTGGGAAGACTTGGCCACGTTGCTGTCCATCCACAAGGCTTCTCGCGTCCCGAACAACCAGCCAGAAATACGGCGTCTGAAGCGGCGAATCCACGACGACGTTTACTCGACTTACATCAAGAGGCACGGCAAACTCCTTTCCGAGAAAGATCAGCTGTCTATATTCAACGGTTCGACAGCCCCGATCAAGGAACCCGCATGAACGGCCCTGAGAAGCAGCTTCGAAGAGAAGCGCTCGAAGCACAACTGATGAAGTTCCACAAGGAAAAGATACCACTGACTGGCATCGTCCCCGTAGAGAACATGCTGTCCTTCATCGAGCAACTCATCGACAGTCTTCAGCGCGTCGAGTTTGTGCGTAAGGTACAGACTAGGCCCATTAGCCTATTGCGTGCCGACCCAAAGAGCCCCCTATTCGACCCTATAAGGGCCGCAATGCTCAGAGCGTCGGACGGACATCCGGAAGAGGCGTTCTGGCTAGTATTCCTGGCCACGCATTGCGGCCGGAACCTACGCACCGGATGGCAGCTCGCTGGCGAGTTATACGGCGCATATGAGAACACGCTTTGGAACTGGTCGCGAGTTGCCACTGACCCGACTGCTTTTGGCGAATGGCTGGAGGATAATCGCGCCAACTTCAAAGGAAAGTTCGGCAATCACCGCAAGTATGAGTCGCTCAAGCAGGGCGCTCGCGGCACCGGTGTCGTCGTGAGGACCTACGTTGAATGGGTCAAAGCAAACGGCTCGCACGGCCAGATGATCGCCACTGCATTAGCCCAGGCGAAGGGCCATCCTCGCCAAGCATTCGCACTGTTGTATGACTCGATGGATGCGGTTGTGAGCTTCGGGCGCACTGGGCGCTTCGATTACCTCACAATGCTTTCGAAGCTCGGCCTCGCCGCGATTGATGCCAACTCGACGTACATGAACGAGGCCACTGGCCCCAAGAAGGGCGCGCGCTTGCTATTTGACGGACAAATCGACTCGAATACCGGTGCCAAGACCCTCGAAGCGCGTGTTGCGGCCTTAGAGAGGCACTTAGGCGTCGGCATGCAGGTGATGGAAGACGCCATGTGCAACTGGCAGAAAAGCCCCGGGAGGTATCTGCCCTTCCGCGGCTAGGGATCAGCCCCAGGTGTATCGCTTCTTTAGGAAGTTGAGCTTCTCCCGAGGCACCAAGCCTCGGTGTTGAAGCTGCCCAACCACGATGCCGGGGGACACTGAAAGATTACGCGCAAACCTCATGATGGTCTTGTAATCATGAGGAAGTGCGCTCAGCGCAGCCTCTTGCGACGGCGGGATCAGAATCTTCGCAGCGAAGTCATTCGCTTCCCTCTCTTCCGACTCATCGAGGTGTCGATTCTCTGACCACTCTAGGAAAAGACGATTCTCGTGTAGAACCAGATGTCCGGCCTCGTGGAAGAAAGTGAACCAGAAGCTGTCGTCACGCAGATACCGCGCACTGAGCTGAACGATGGCTTGACCATTTCTGATCCGTGTTGCGCCGCTTGCCGGGCAGCCTTTAGGGGTCCGAACAATGACAACCGCGACTCCACACTCGGCACACCTACGCTGAAGCTGAGGGATGAAATCAGCCGGCTTTTCGATCCTCGTCAGCCGCCTCAACTCCGGCAAGATTCGCTCGAAGTTAATGCGGGACCATTGCGCGGTGCTGATCCGGCTCGCGAGTCGCTCACCCTGCCGAAGCCAAGCAGCGGCAGAAGCCCCTTGTCTCGCGAAGACCGGCGACGTCCTATACGCCGTCAGGCCGGCGTGTTGAGAAAGCCATCTATCTCGCCACTCATCGACGCTCGATACCCCGAAAAAGGCGAAAGCCATGTCGAGTTTGTCCGCACCCGTGCTAGCGGCGTCTAACCAGCCGAACTTTGCCATGTCGGCTAGCGGAAGGCTGGACACCCACGCACGGGCATCGTCGTAAATCGTCTGTAACGAATGGCGGTACTGCGCCTCCCGCGCAAGCCAGAAGCGTGAGGTAGCCCCGACAAAGATTGCAAGCCTTTCAGCTCTCGCTTTAGTAATTGGTAAGTCCCCATCGAGCACCCGAGCGAGCTCGCTCTCAGCAACCCCGAGGGCGTTAGCAACTATCGCTTGTGTAATCCCCGTCCGTTGAGCGAGCTCTCGAATGGTCTCTCCCGGAGGAGACGCCCATGCTGGACAGAATTCAGCGGTGACGCTCACTTGCTTCCCCCGATGTGGACTACTTTGAGCCTCGTAACTTGAGCCCAATCAATCGTTCCACCACTCATTGGCGCGCTTTGTTGATTCACATTGCATAAGAGACTAAGTCCTTCGCTCAACTGGAACCGTAGCATTGTGTGTTCCTGCGCGCAATTGTCGATTTCGAGCCCTGTCAGCAGTAAATGAGTTGTCCGGTTCGTAGCAAGTAATCTGTCCGGTTTATGGAGGAGCGATGCAACACGCCCCCATGAGCCGGGCCCGCTACATGCAGGAGAACCGGAAGATGAGATTCACAGAAGCCTTGGAAGGCTGGACACAAGGGCGACTGACCCAGGCCGAAGCGGCCTTGCTGCTGGGGCAGTGCGAACGCAGCTTTCGCCGTCACATTGAACGCTACCAAGCCGACGGCCTGGACGGGCTGTTGGACAAGCGACTCAGCCAGATCTCCAAACGCCGTGCCAGCGCAGCGGAGGTGGACCACGTGGTGGCACTCTACAAAAGTGGGTTTGCCGGCTGGAACGTGGCGCACTTTCACACCAAGTACAAAGCCGAGTGTGGCGGTGCACGCAGCTACAGCTGGCTCAAGAGCGTGCTGCAGGGCGCTGGGGTGGTCAAGGCCTCCAAACGACGGGGCACCCACCGCATCAAGCGCGAACGAGCCCCGCTGGCGGGCATGCTCATGCACCAGGACGCCAGCACCCACCGCTGGGTGCCCGCCCACGTCTGGGACCTGGTGGTGACCCTGGATGACGCCACCGGCGAGCACACCAGCATGTTCTTCTGTCACCAGGAGGGCACAGCGTCGAGCTTTCACGGCATCGGCCAGACGATCGCACGCTATGGCCTCTTTGCCAGCCTGTACACCGACCGGGGCAGTCACTACTTCACCACGCCCGAGGCAGGCGGCAAGGTTGACAAGGCGCACCTGACTGAGGTCGGGCGCGCGCTCAAGCAACTTGGTATCGAGCACATTGCGGCCTACTCGCCCGAGGCGCGTGGCAGAAGCGAGCGGGCGTTCCAGACCCATCAGGGGCGTCTGCCGCAGGAGTTGGCCCGTGCCGGGATCACCGATATGGACAACGCCAACCGCTACCTGGAGGAGGTCTACCGAGCCAGCCACAACGCCGAATTTGGTGTGTCCAGCACGTTGCCGGGCACGGCCTATGTGCCCTTCATCAGCGGCAGCCTGCCCGACATCTTGTGTGAGCAACACGAGCGCACCGTGGGCAATGACAACTGCGTGGCGTTTGCAGGTCTGAGTCTGCAGATTGCGGCCGATGAGTTCCGCTACCACTACGTGCGCACCCGGGTGCGCGTGCACCGCTATGTGGACGCCACGCTGGCGATCTTTCATGGCCCTCGCAGGCTGGCAAGCTTCGATGCCCAAGGCAAACCAACGCGGGACAAGGAGGTGCAGCGGCTGGCCGCATGAGCTCGCCTTGACCCATCGCGTGCTGGCAGCCAAGCCGCTTCGGGCTGCGCCCTTCGCAGCTTGGCTGCCAGCACCATCACATCAAGTCAAAGCGGACAATCTACTTGCTGCCAAACCGGACAGTTCTATTTACTGCTGACATTGTCGATTTCGAGCCCCATATCAAACAGTTCTGCGACAGTTTCAACTGCGTTCATGTCTGCCAGCACTCGGCGCAGCGCTTTACTTCCTAGCTCACCAAGCTCCCGCTTCGCCCTCGCCGGACTTTCACAGGTGGCGCGCAGTTCCCTCGTCTGAAAGGCAATCTCAAGCGGCATAGAGCCAGAATTGTCAGCGAAAGACCGAGGGGCGTCTCAATTCCTACCTGGATGAGCATAAGTTTGTCAGCTTGCGACAATTACTGTCAATTTCCGAGAACCGCATGGCTGCAACCAGCCTGTGGTTCACGTTGACTTAAGGGCCGGCAAAAAACTCCGGCTGCGCAGCAAACACCAGCACAACCCATCAGACGCAGTGACTCACGACGCGTCACAACGTGCCATCCTCGCCGACGGGTAAAGTGATGGGTAGAAAGAAAAAACGGGCCGCGAAGGCCCGTTTTCCTTTGTCGATTGGCGGAGTGGACGGGACTCGAACCCGCGACCCCCGGCGTGACAGGCCGGTATTCTAACCGACTGAACTACCACTCCGCGTCGGCAGCTGCGTTGTGCTCTTGCGAGCCAAGTGCAGCCAAACTTGGCGACCCTACGGGGATTCGAACCCCGGTACCCACCGTGAAAGGGTGGTGTCCTAGGCCTCTAGACGATAGGGTCAAAACCTAGAATCTTCTTCGACAACCTTGGTGGAGGTAAGCGGGATCGAACCGCTGACCTCTTGCATGCCATGCAAGCGCTCTCCCAGCTGAGCTATACCCCCGTTCGAGTTTCCCCGTGTGGGTGTCGAGCCTTGCATTATATGCTGGAAATCAAACGTTCTGCAAGCGTGACAAAACTATTTCGCGCCGGTGCAACGCCAGCATGGCGTCGACCGAGGGGGTCTGCGGCGTGCCCATGACCAGCACGCGCACCGGCATGGCCAGTTGCGGCATCTTCAGGCCGTGCTCGGCCAGCGTGTCCTTGATGGCGGCGGTGATGGCAGGTGTGGTCCAGTCGGCGGCGGCCAGCCTGTCGCGCAGTGCCGCGACGGCCGGCTTCACGGCGTCGGTGACGTGCTTGGCCAGGTCGTCGGCGCTGGGCGTGACGTCCGCGTAATAAGCCTGCGCCCAGTCGGCCAGGGCCACAGTGGTGTCGCAGCGGTCCTTGAACAAACCGCAGATGGCGGGCAGGCGCTCGTCGGCGGCGATGCCGCGCTTCTGCAGCTGCTCGGCAACCAGCGGCGCCAGCGCATCGTCGTCCATGGCCTTCAGGTGCTGGGCGTTGACCCAGCGCAGCTTGGCCTCGTCGAACTGGGCGGCGCTGCGGCCGAGGTGATCGAGGTCGAACCACTCCAGGAACTGCACGCGGCTGAAGATCTCGTCGTCGCCGTGGCTCCAGCCCAGGCGCGCCAGGTAGTTGACCATGGCGTCGGGCAGGTAGCCCTCGTCGCGGTATTGCGTGACAGGCTTGGCGCCGTTGCGCTTGCTCATCTTCTCGCCCCGCTCGTTCAGCACGGTGGGCAGGTGCGCGTACACCGGCGGCTCGTGGCCGAGGGCGCGGAAGATGTTGATCTGGCGCGGCGTGTTGTTCACGTGGTCGTCGCCGCGGATCACGTGGGTGATCTTCATGTCGATGTCGTCGACCACGACGCAGAAGTTGTAGGTGGGCGTGCCATCGGGCCGGGCGATGACCAGATCGTCCAGCTCGTCGTTGCTGATCTCGATGCGGCCCTTGACCTTGTCGTCCCACGCCACCACGCCGCCCTGCGGGTTGCGAAAGCGCAGCACGGGCTGCACGCCTTCGGGCACGGGCGGCAGCTGCTTGTCGCGCTCGGGGCGCCAGGTGCCGTCATAGCGCGGTTTCTGCCTGGCGGCCATCTGGCGCTCGCGCAGGGCGTCGAGTTCTTCCACGCTCATGTAGCAGGGGTAGACGTAGCCGGCGGCCTGCATCTGGGCCAGCACTTCCTTGTAGCGGTTCATGCGCTGCATCTGGTAATACGGCCCCTCGTCGTGGTCAAGGCCGAGCCAGGCCATGCCTTCGATGATCACGTCGACCGCGGCCTGCGTGGAGCGCTCCAGGTCGGTGTCTTCGATGCGCAGAATGAAGTCGCCGCCCTGCGCGCGGGCGAAGGCCCACGGATACAGCGCCGAGCGGATGTTGCCCAGGTGGATGAAGCCGGTGGGCGATGGGGCGAAGCGGGTACGCACGCGCGGCGCGGAAACAGGTTTATCGGTCATTTCGGCATTCAGCGCTTGTGCAGCAAGCGCAAGCAGCTATCAATTCAATAGTTATCGCAATCATCCAGGCCACGCGCCAGGTCGGCCTGGATGTCGGCCGGGTGCTCGAGCCCCACGGCCAGGCGGATCAGCCCCTGCACCACGCCGGCGGCCTGGCGCTGCGCCTCGGTCAGGCGGCCGTGCGAGGTGCTGGCAGGGTGGCAGATGAGCGTCTTCACGTCGCCCAGGTTGGTGGCCAGGCTGCACACGCGCGCCGAGTCGAGCACGTGGAAGGCGCGGGCGCGCTGCTGCTCGGGCGATGCACCCTTGACGCTGAACGCGATCACCGCGCCGCCCACGCCGCCCTGCTGGGCCATGGCCAGCGCGTGCTGCGGGTGCGACGGCAGGCCGGGGTAGAACACGCGGTCGACGGCGGGGTGCGATTCAAGCCACTGCGCAATCTGCAGCGCGTTGGCGCTTTGCGCGCGCACGCGCACGGCCAGCGTCTCCAGCCCCTTGTGCACCACCCAGGCGTTGAACGGCGCCAGCACCTGACCGGTGGTGCGGATCAGCGGCGCGAACACCTCGTCGATCAGCTTCTGCGAGGCACACAGCGCGCCGGCCATCACGCGGCCCTGGCCGTCGAGGAACTTGGTGCCCGAGTGGATGACCACATCAGCCCCCAGCGCCAGCGGCTTTTGCAGCACCGGCGTGGCAAAGCAGTTGTCCACCGCCAGCAGCGCGCCGGCGTCGTGCGCCAGCGCGGCCAGCGCAGCGATGTCGCACACCTCGGTCAGCGGGTTGGTAGGCGTTTCGGCGAACAGCAGTTTCGTATTCGGCTTGAGCGCCGCGCGCCATTCGGCCACGTCGGTCTGCGAGACAAAGGTGGTCTCGACGCCGAACTTGGCGAATTCGCTGCCGAACAGCTTCATGGTGCTGCCGAAGACCGAGCGCGAGCAGACCACGTGGTCGCCGGCCTTCAGCAGGCCCATGCCCATCAGCAGGATGGCGGACATGCCGCTGGCCGTGCCGATGGCCGCCTCGGCGCCTTCCAGCGCGGCCAGGCGGCGCTCGAACGCGGTCACGCTGGGGTTGCTGGTGCGGCTGTAGGTGTAGCCGTCTTCCTCGTTGGCGAAGCGGCGCGCCGAGGTGGCGGCATCGGGCTGCACGAAGCAGCTGGTGAGGTACAGCGCCTCGGAGTTCTCGCCGTACGGGCTGGCGTCGATGCCCACGCGCACGGCCAGCGTGTCGGGGTGCAGGCCTTCAGGCAGGGGTTTGTCAGGGTTCATCGGTAACTCTTGTTTTTGTAGCTGCTTGCGCCTGTCATCAGGTCATTTCAGATGGATTCATATCTGAAATCGTTTTATAGCAAGCGCAGCCAGCTCCTCAATCAATAGCATCAGGTTTCGGTGGAATTGGGCAGTGCCAGCCGCGAGGTGTCCATGTCGTCATCGCCCGTCTTCACGCGCTGCTGGTTCATGCGGTCGATGTCGCCGTCGGTGATGTCGCCGGTGACGTACACGCCGTCGAAGCACGAAGCGTCGAAGCCCTTCACCGCCGGGTTCAGCTCGCCCACGGCGCGCTTCATGGCATCGACGTCCTGGTAGATCAGCGCGTCGGCGCCGATGATCTGGCGCACTTCCTCGATGGTGCGGCCGTTGGCCACCAGCTCTTCCTTGGTCGGCATGTCTATGCCGTACACATTGGGGTAGCGCACCGGCGGCGCGGCGCTGGCCATGTAGACCTTGCGCGCGCCGGCCTCGCGCGCCATCTGCACGATCTCCTTGCTGGTGGTGCCGCGCACGATGGAATCATCGACCAGCAGCACGTTGCGCCCGGCGAATTCGCTGGTGATGGCGTTCAGCTTCTGGCGTACCGATTTCTTGCGCACGCCCTGCCCCGGCATGATGAAGGTGCGGCCCACGTAGCGGTTCTTCACGAAGCCTTCGCGGTAAGGCTTGCCGATCAGCTGCGCCAGCTCGGTGGCGCTGGGGCGGCTGGATTCGGGGATCGGGATCACCACGTCGATCTCGCTCGGCGGCACGGCGGAGACCACGCGCTGCGCCAGCGTCTTGCCCAGGTTCAGGCGCGCCTGGTAGACCGAGATGCCGTCGAGCACCGAATCGGGCCGCGCCAGGTACACGTATTCGAAGATGCACGGCGACAGCTGCGTCTTGGCGGCGCACTGGCGCGTGTGCATGGTGCCGTCCAGCGTGACGTATATCGCTTCGCCGGGCGCCACATCGCGCTCGGGCGTGAAGCCCGTGCCTTCCAGCGCCACGCTTTCGCTGGCCAGCATCACCGTGCCGTCCGGCCCGCGCCCCATGCAGAGCGGGCGGATGCCGTACGGATCGCGGAAGGCCAGCATGCCGCGCCCGGCGATGTGGGCGATGACGGCGTAGGAGCCGCGGATGCGCCGGTGCACGGCCGCCACGGCGGCAAACACCTCGTCCGGCCCCAGCGCATTGCCGCGCGTGGCGCCCTCCAGTTCGTGCGCCAGCACGTTCAGCAGCACCTCCGAGTCGCTCTCGGTGTTGATGTGGCGGTGGTCGGTGGTGAACAGCTCGGTCTTCAGCGCGGCGGCGTTGGTCAGGTTGCCGTTGTGCACCAGCACGATGCCGAACGGCGCGTTGACGTAGAAGGGCTGCGCCTCTTCCTCGCTGTTGGCGTCGCCCGCCGTGGGGTAGCGCACCTGGCCCAGGCCGCTGTTACCGGGCAGCGCGCGCATGTTGCGGGTGCGGAACACGTCGCGCACCATGCCCTTGGCCTTGTGCATGAAGAACTTGCGGTCCTGCTGCGTGACGATGCCGGCCGCGTCCTGCCCGCGGTGCTGCAGCAGCAGCAGCGCGTCGTAGATCAGCTGGTTGACGGGTGCGTTGCTGACAACGCCGACGATGCCGCACATGGTTTGCGATCCTGAAAGTGTGTGAAAGGCGAAACCCGTATTGTCACGCCGAGAGGTATTTGCCGAAGCCCGCGGGCAGCCAGGGGTGCAGTTGCGCCAGGGCCGTTTCCAGCCACGGTGCGCTGAGCGACTGGCGCCACCAGGGCTCGTCGCGCAGCGGCGTCATCAGCACCAGCGCGGCCAGCACCAGCAGCATCAGCACGCCGCGCAGCACGCCGAACAGGGCACCGAAGAAGCGGTCCACCGGCCGCATGCCGATGGCCTTGGCCGCCCGGCGCGCCAGCGTGGCCAGCGCGCCGCACAGGAAGGCGGTGGCGATGAACACCAGGGCGAAGCCGGCGGCGTAGCGCAGCGGCTCGGACGATTCACCCATGGGCAGCCAGCCGCCCACCACCGGCGCGGCCCAGCGCGCCGCCAGGAAGGCGATCACCCAGCCGGCCAGCGCCAGCACTTCATACAGCAGGCCGCGCCACAGGCCCAGCAGCAGCGATGCCACCACCACGAACAGCGCCAGCCAGTCGATGGCGGACAGGGTCATGTCAGAGCGCCAGCACGGCGCCCGCCAGGCCGGCCTTCTTCAGCGTGGCGGCGGCCTTGTCGGCCTCCTCACGGCTGCCGAAGGGGCCGACGCGCACGCGGGTGCGCTTGCCATCCTTGGTGTTGACCACCTGGGTGTAGGTGCGCACACCGGCGCGCTCGGCCTTCTGGCGCGCTTCGCGCACCGCCGCGTCGTCGGCAAAGGCGCCCACCTGCACGATGAAGCGCCCGCCCTGGGTTGCCGCCGCGGCCGGCTGCGCGGCGGCGGGGCTGCGGCCTTCCAGCAGGGCACGGGCACGGGCGGCTTCTTCACGCTTGGCGCGCTGCTCGGCCTCGCGCTTGGCGCGGGCCTCTTGCTGCTCCTTGGCGCGCGCGTCCTGCTCGCGCCTGGCCTGCGCCTGCGCCCTGGCCTGCTCCTCGTCGCGGCGTGCCTGGGCGGCCTTGGCGCGCTCCTCGTCGCGCTGGGCCCGGGCCTCTTCCTCACGCCTGCCGCGGGCTTCGGCCTGCGCCTGGGCGCGGGCAGCTTCGTCGGCCTTGGCCTTGGCGGCGGCATCGGCCTTGGCAAGGGCTTCGGCGGCGGTGTCGGGCTTGGTGTCGGGCTTGGGGTCGCGCGCCGCTGCGGGCGGCTGGCTGCGCGCGGGCGGCGCCAACGGGGCCGCGGCCGGCTTGCTGTCGCGCGCGGCAGGGCCGGACGTGACCACTTCCTCGCGCTCGTCCAGGCTGGCGTCGGCCGACACCGGCTCGGGAATGGTGAGCGGCGCCACCTGGTCCTTGTCGGGGATGGTAATGGGCGCGTTCACGGCCACCGGGCGCGGCTGGGTGTCGAACAGCAGCGGAAAGCCGATGATGGCCAGCAGCACCAGCACGGCGGCGCCCACCAGGCGGTGCCGCGCGCGGCGGCGCATGCTGTCGATGCTGTCCTGGGGGCCGGCCGCGGCCGGTTCCTTGCCCCGGCCGCGGCCGCGTCCGGTGGGTTCGGGCTGGGGCTGGCCGCGCTGGCGGAACTTGAAAAATGCCATAAATCCTGCGTCAGCCGACCGCGTCAGAGCCGGGCTGGCCGGCGTGCAAGCGGGGAACGCCGTGCTCCAGCACGCCGCCGACGGTGTAGAACGATCCGAAGACGACGATTCTATCTGTGGCCTGCGCCTGCGCCTCGGCGGCGCGCAGGGCCGCCATGGGGTTGTCGAACACGGCGCTGGCGGCGTCCTTGCGCTGCGTCAGCGCCTGCCAGGCGGCCTGCAGCGCGGCGCCGCTGGCGGCGCGGGGCGTGGGCAGGTCGGTGAAGTACCAGCGATCGATGAGCGGATCCATGCGCGCCAGCATGGGCGCCAGGTCCTTGTCGGCCATGGCGCCGAACACGGCATGCGTGGTGGGGTAGAAGCCCATGGCGTCCAGGTTCAGCGCCAGCGCGGCGGCCGAATGGGGGTTGTGCGCCACGTCCAGCACCAGCGCGGGCTGGCCGGGCACCACCTGAAAGCGCCCCGGCAGCTCGACCAGCGCCAGCCCGTTGCGCACCGCCTGCGCCGTCACCGGCAGGCGCGGGCGCATGGCCTCCAGCGCGGCCAGCACGCCCGCCGCGTTGATCAGTTGGTTGGCGCCGCGCAGCGCCGGGTAGGCCAGCCCGGCGTAGCGCCGGCCGCGCCCGGCCCAGGCCCACTGCTGCTGGTCGCCGCTGTAGTTGTAGTCGCGCCCCAGCAGCCACAAGTCGGCGTCGATCTCGCGCGCGCGGTCCAGCACGCTTTGCGGCGGCACCGGGTCGCTGACGATCGCCGGGCGGCAGGTGCGCAGGATGCCGGCCTTCTCCAGCCCGATCTGCTCGCGCGTGTGGCCCAGCAGTTCGGTGTGGTCGACATCGATGCTGGTGATGATGGCGCAGTCGGTGTCAATGATGTTCACCGCGTCGAGCCGGCCGCCCAGGCCGACCTCGAGCACCACCGCGTCCAGCCCCGCACGCGCCAGCACGTGCAGGATGGCGAGCGTGGTGAACTCGAAGTACGTGAGGGAAATATCGCCCCTGGCGCTCTCCACCACGGCGAAGGATGCTACTAATTCAGAAGCATCCGCCGACTCGCCGCGGATGCGGCAGCGCTCCTCGAAGCGCACCAGGTGCGGCGAGGTGTAGACGCCGGTGCGAAAACCGGCCTCCAGCAGGATCGCCTCCAGCATGGCGCAGGTGGAGCCCTTGCCGTTGGTGCCGGCCACGGTGAACACCGGGCAGTCGAAGCCCAGCCGCATGCGCTGGGCCACCGTGCGCACGCGCTCCAGGCCGAGTTCGATGGTTTGGGGGTGCAGGCGCTCGCAGTGGGCGAGCCAGTCGTCGAGGGTTTTCATTGCGTCATGGATTGTCACCGAGCGGCCCGCGCCGCGTGGCATGATGCCGCGCCATGGCCAGCATCACCCTGTACGGCATCCCCCACTGCGACACCGTGAAGAAGGCGCGCGCCTGGCTGGCCGAGCGCGGCGCCGAGGTGCGCTTTCACGACTTCAAGAAGCAGGGCGTGCCCGCCGACCACCTGGCGCGCTGGATCGACGCCGTGGGCTGGCAGAAGGTGCTGAACCGCCAGGGCACCACCTGGCGCAAGCTCGACCCGGCCGCGCAGGCCGCCGTGCAGGACGGCGCCAGCGCCGCCGCCCTGCTGGCGCGCGAAGCCAGCGCCATCAAGCGCCCAGTGGTCGAGTGGGCCGATGGCGCCGTCACCGTGGGCTTTGCGGCCGACGACTGGGCGCGCCGCCTGGGCTGAGCCCCATGGACGAGCTGCCGCGGCTGCTGATCGCCGGCCACCCCTGGACCTTCTGGCTCGGCTGGACCTGGACCCTCTCCAGCGTCGTCCTCACCACCTGGATCATCCTGCAGCGCAAATCGCCCGTGTCCACGCTGGCGTGGATCATGGTGCTGAACCTGATGCCGGTGGTCGGGCTGGTGGTGTACGCCTACTTCGGCCCGCAGCGCATCAAGCGCCAGCGCCTCAAGCGCTGGCACAAGAAGGCCGCGCTGATGTCGAAGGAAGACCTGAGCGCGCTGCGCGCCGAGCACACGCATGCGCCGCTGTGGGCGCAGCAGCACGCGCAGCTGATCGACGCCGCCTGCGGCCTGCCGATGTCGAGCGCGCAAAGCGTCGACATCCTGCCCAGCGGCGGCGCCACGCTGGAGGCGCTGCTGCACGCCATCGACGGCGCGCGCGGCCACATCCACCTCGAGTACTACATCTTCGAGCCCGACGAAACCGGCACCCGCCTGCTGCGCGCGCTGGCTGCCAAGGCGCGCCAGGGCGTGAAGGTGCGCCTGCTGGTCGATGCCATCGGCTCGCCCAAGCTGCTGTCGCGCCGGCACCGCGCGCGGCTGAATGAATACCGCGACGCCGGCGGCGAGTTCGCCGTGTTCCACCCCACGCGGCTGGACCGCCTGCGCCCGCTGGTCAACCTGCGCACGCACCGCAAGATCGTGGTGGTGGACGGGCGCACCGGCTTCGTCGGCGGCATCAACGTCAACGACGACGGCAACGAGCAGGTGCGCCCCGACCGCGCCTACCGCGACACGCATTTGCTGATCCGCGGCGGCGCGGTGCGCTGGCTGCAGTACGTGTTCCTCAAGGACTGGCACTACGCCGAAGGCCCGCCGCCCGCGCCCGACGAAGACCTGCTGCCCGCCCAGGCGCCCGGCCTGGTGCCGGTGCAGATCGTCACCTCGGGTCCTGATTCAGACATGGAGGCCATCCACCGCGCCATGATCGACGCGCTGAACCTGGCGCGCGAGCGCGTGTGGCTGGCCACGCCCTACTTCGTGCCCACCGAATCGGCGCTGACGGCGCTGACCAACGCGGCGCTGCGCGGCGTGCAGGTCAAGCTGATCGTGCCGGAGATGAGCGATTCGCGCATCGTCACCGCCGCCGCGCGCTCGTACTTCAAGGAGTTGCAGGACGCTGGCGTGCTGGTGTTCGAATACCGCGGCCGCATGTTCCACGCCAAGACGCTGCTGGTGGACCAGCTGTACGGCATGGTCGGCAGCGCCAACTTCGACAACCGCAGCTTCCGGCTCAACTTCGAGGTGATGGCGGTGGTGATCGAGCGCGACTTCAACCAGCGACTGGCCGCCATGTTCGACGACGACCTGTCGCAATGCAAGCTGGTGCCGGCAGGCCGCCAGTCGCCGCCGCACCAGCGGCTGTTCGAGGCGGTGGCGCGGCTGGGTTCGCCCTTGCTGTAGGGTGGAACCGCGCCAGCGATTCCGCCGCAGGGTCATGACCGATACGCAGATGGCGGAATCTCCTGCGGAGGTTCCGCCCTACTGAACTGAATGCCGGTGGGGGGACGTCTTAAATTTTTTGGATGTCAAAAAATGGCTCCAGTGCCCGATTAACAGGCGCAAGCAGCTATTTTTTACATACCGCATATTGGCGCCAAATGGCTATCGCCTGTTTGGCCTTCCGCGGGCCGTGGCCCACCAGGCCAGACCGTGCTGAAAGCCACCCCCGGCGCCGCCGCCGCGCCACGCGCTGCCTACAATCGTTTCGATCAATCAAGGAGACACCCATGGACGCCGCCGCCAGCCCCCTCGCGCTGCTGAAAGACCCCACCCTGCTGAAGACCGACGGCCTGATCGACGGCCAATGGGTCAAGGGCAAGGCACGCTTCGACGTCATCGACCCGGCCACCGGCTCAAAATTAGCCGACGTGGCCGACCTGGGGCCGAAGGAAACCAAAGCCGCCATCACCGCCGCCAACGCCGCCTGGCCCGCCTGGCGCGCCCTCACCGCCAAGCAGCGCCACGCCATCCTGATGAAGTGGTTCCAGCTGCTGATGGCCAACCAGGACGACCTGGGCCGCATCATGACGGCCGAGCAGGGCAAGCCCCTGCCCGAGGCCAAGGGCGAAGTGGCCTACGGCGCCAGCTTCGTCGAGTGGTTTGCCGAAGAGGCCAAACGCGCCCATGGCGAAACCCTGCAGACCTCCGACCCCACCAAGCGCCTGGCCGTGCTGCGCCAGCCGATCGGCGTGTGCGCCGCCATCACGCCGTGGAACTTCCCGCTGGCCATGATCACGCGCAAGGTGGCCCCGGCGCTGGCCGCCGGCTGCCCGGTGGTCATCAAGCCGGCCGAGCTGACGCCGCTGACCGCGCTGGCCGCGGCCGAACTGGCGGTGCGCGCGGGCGTGCCGGCGGGCGTGATCAACGTCATCATCGGCACCGACGCGCCGGCCATCGGCAAGGTGCTGTGCGATAGCGACACGGTGCGCCACCTGTCCTTCACCGGCAGCACCGAGGTCGGCCGCATCCTGATGGCGCAGTGCGCGCCCACGGTGAAGAAGTTGGCGCTGGAACTGGGCGGCAACGCACCCTTCATCGTCTTCGACGATGCCGACATCGACGCCGCCGTCGAAGGCGCCATCGCCAGCAAGTACCGCAACGCCGGCCAGACTTGCGTGTGCGCCAACCGCCTGTACGCGCAGGACGGCGTCTACGACAAGTTCGTCAAGAAGCTGGCCGCCAAGGTGGCGAAGATGAAGGTCGGCAACGGTTTCGACGAAGGCGTGACCATCGGCCCGCTGATCGAGGACGCGGCCGTGAAGAAAGTGGGCAAGCACGTGGCCGACGCCGTCAAGAAAGGCGGCAAGGTGCTGACCGGCGGCGAGAAGCTGAAGGGCCAGTTCTTCCAGCCCACCGTGATTGCCAACGCCACGGCCGACATGCTGGTGGCGACCGAAGAAACCTTCGGCCCGCTGGCGCCGGTGTTCCGCTTCAAGACCGAGCAGGAAGCCATCGACGCCGCCAACGCCACCATCTTCGGCCTGGCCAGCTACTTCTACGCCCGCGACATCGGCCGCATCACGCGCGTGAGCGAGGCGCTGGAATACGGCATCGTCGGCATCAACACCGGCATCATCTCGGTCGAGCAGGCGCCCTTCGGCGGCGTCAAGCAGTCCGGGCTGGGCCGCGAGGGCTCCAGCCACGGCCTGGACGAATACCTGGAGATGAAGTACCTGTGCATCGGCGACATCCACAAGTGACGCGGCACACGCGCCGCTGGGCCGCCTGCGGCCTGCTGGCGCTGGCCGCGCCCTGGGCGCAGGCCGCGCTGTGGCTCGACGACGCCGGCCACCCGCGCGCCGCCGCGCGCGAAGCCGTGCAATGGCTGACCAGCGCCGAGCAGCAAGGCCTGCGCCCCGCCGACTACGACGCGCAGCAGCTCTCGTCCGCGCTGGCCGAGGCCGAGCGCCACGCCCTGCCGCCCGGCGCCGCCACGCAGCTGGACGAGCGCCTGACGCGCCACGTGCTCGACTACCTGGGCGACCTGCGCCATGGCCGGGCCGACCCGGCGCGCGTGCAGGCGCGCTACGACAGCGCCACCGCCCCCGCGCCCGACCTGGCCGCCAGCCTGCGCGACGCCCTGGCGCGCGGCCAGGTGCACGACGCCCAGCGCGCCGCCCTGCCCCCCTGGCCGCAGTACGCCGAGTTGCAGCAGGCGCTGGCGCACTACCGCGGCTTGGGTGACCACCCCGCCTGGCAAGCCCGGCTGCCCGCCCTGCCCGGCGGCAAGCTGCAGCCCGGCCAGCGCTGGGCCGGCCTGCCCGTGCTGGCGGAACGCCTGCAGGCGCTGAGCGATCTGCCCGCCGGCAGCGCGGTAGCCGACACCTACGACGCGACACTGCAGGACGCCGTGCGCGCCTTCCAGCGCCGCCATGCGCTGGCCGACGACGGCGTGGTCGGCAAGGCCACGCTCGACGCGCTGGCCGTGCCGCCCGCCGCGCGCGCGCGCCAGATCGCCCTGGCCATGGAGCGCCTGCGCCTGACGCCGCTGCCCGAGGCGCTGCGCTTCGTCAGCGTCAACGTGCCCGAGTTCATGCTGCGCGCGCAGCGCCACGAGGCCGGCAGCGTGCGCGAAGACCTGAAGATGCGCGTCATCGTCGGCAAGGCGCTCGACACACGCACGCCGCTGTTCGACGAGGACATGCTGTGGATCGAGTTCAGCCCGTACTGGAACATCCCCGCCTCCATCGCCCGCAAGGAGACGGTGCCCAAGATCCGCGCCAACCCCGGCTACCTGGCCTCGCAGGGCATGGAGTTCGTCGGCGCGGGCGGCGTGTCGACGGCCGTCACGCCCGAGAACCTGGCCGCCGTGCTGGCCGGCCAGCAGCGCATCCGCCAGCGGCCGGGGCCGAAGAACGCGCTGGGCGACATCAAGTTCATGCTGCCCAACAACCAGAACATCTACCTGCACCACACGCCGTCCACGGGTCTCTTCAACCGCACGCGGCGCGACTTCAGCCACGGCTGCGTGCGCATCGAGGAGCCGGTGGCGCTGGCCCTGTGGGTGCTGCACGGCCAGCCCGAATGGACCGAGGAGCGCATTCGCCAGTCCATGGGCCTGCCGCGCCCGGTCATCGCCCGCCTGGCCGAGCCCGTGCCCGTGCTGCTGACCTACCAGACCGCCGTGGTCGACGACGGCTTGCTGCGCTTCGTGCCCGACCTGTACGGGCAGGACGCGCTGCTGGAGCAGGCGCTGAAGCAGCCGCGCCCGCAGCGCTTGGCCTCGGTCAAAACAACGCCCACCGCGCCGCCCCCGTTACACACTCGCGCTGGCGCTGCGGAGTCGATAGCGGCAGAATAACCCGCTGTCCGGCGCGCCCCGCGCCCTGTCAATCGGTTTGCCCTTCATGAACAGTCCCCATCGCCGCCAGTTTCTCGGCCGCAGCCTGGGCGTGGCCCAGGTGGCCGTGGCCAGCGTGCTGCTGCCCGGTGCCGCCCGCGCCTTCGCGCCCGCCACCTCCGCCGACGCGCGCCGCCTGTCGTTCAACCACCTGCACACGCGCGAGCGCACGGCGCTGGTCTACGCCGTCGGCAGCGACTTCCTGCCGCCCGCGCTGACGCACCTGAACCACTTCCTGCGCGACCACTACACCGGCGAAGTCGGCCAGATGGACCCCGAGCTTTACAACGTGCTGCACCGCGTGCGCCGCGAGCTGGGCACCGACCTGCCGTTCCACGTCATCTCCGGCTACCGCAGCCCGGCCACCAACGAAACCCTGCGCACCACGCGCGGCGGCGGCGTGGCCCGGCGCAGCCTGCACATGGACGGCAAGGCCATCGACGTGCGCCTGCCCGGCGTGGCCCTGGCCGACCTGCGCGACGCCGCCATCGCCCTGAAGGCCGGCGGCGTGGGCTTCTACCCGCGCGAGGACTTCGTGCACATCGACACGGGGCGCGTGCGCAGCTGGGGTTGAGCCGCTTGACCGGCTGCGGTCAATACGTCAATTCAACCTAGAAACGGCAGTTGGATGCGCCCGAGCGTGCCGTGATGGGCGCGTCAGGCAAGGCGTGAGGACGCGGCAGGCCCGTGCCTGCGAGGACGAGCAACGCCGCATGGCGCGACCAGCGCGGTGCGATCGGGTGCATAGCGCGCTCACCCAACAGGTGAACGCGACCGAAGCCGTGAAAGTCAGCATTCATGCGGGTTGCCCAAGGATAGCGAGCGGTCAACTGCCGTTTCTAGGTTCAAGGGAGTATGTGTCTTTGGCGCCCGTCAGACGGGCGCTGGCGGTGACCCTATGGGGGAGTATCCAACTCCCCATGCCTGTGGGAGCGGGCTTGCCCGCGATGACCACCTGCAGCTTCATCACCGCCCCTGCGCGCACCAGCCCGCTCGCCCACCCGGGCCGAACCGGCTGATCCAACGAAGTCGGCACGCAGCCGATCCGCGCCGCGCCGCCGCACCCACTTCGCTTCCGCGGCCCTTCAAACCCGCGTCACCCGCCCATCCGCACTCAGGAACGCTGCCTGCACCTCGGCGCCCGGGTACAGCCGCGCCACCGCCGCGCGGTACTGCGCCAGCTGCGCCTGCAGCAGCGGGTCGTCCTCGGGCCGCGTGGCGCTCTTGTAATCCAGCACCCACCACGCCTCGCCGCCGTGCGGCCCGGCGCGGCGGCGCACCAGGCGGTCGATGCGCAGGCGCTGGCCCTGGTGCGTCAGTTCCACTTCGTCGAAGGCCTCCAGCACCTCGTCGGCGCGCCAGGCCCAGGCGGCTTCGCCGGTGTGGATGGCACGGGCCAGTGCCTCGGCGCGCGCGGCCTGCGCGTTGGTGACGGCAAAGCGGCGCACGGCCTGCGCCACGCGCTCGGCGTGCCAGCCGGTGGGGGTGTCGGCCGCGTGCTCCAGCAGCCAGTGCATGGCTTCGCCGAGGCGCGAGGCGTCGGTGGGCGCCGCGGGATCGGCTTCGATCACTATGCTTTCAGGAGCTGCTTGCGCTGATCCAGCAAGCGCTGAAGGCAGATTCAGCATGAAGAACGTGGTGGCAGCTTGCGCCGTCCCAGCCAGCGGCGCAGGTGCCGGTTCGATCGGCTCGGCCAGCGGCGCCAGGCGCTGCCACCAGCTGGACGCCGGCTGGCGGTAGGGTGTGACGCCGGACAGCACCAGCCGGTGGCGGGCGCGGGTCATGGCCACGTAGAGCGCGTTCAGCTCCTCGCGCGCGCGGGCGTCGGCCTCCTGCTGGGCCAGGTCGTGCAGGCTGGGCGGGGCCGCCTTGTCGCTGGTGAGGAAGGCCAGGCGCGTGGGCACGCGGGCTTGGCCGGGCCAGTCGATCAGCACCGCCGGGCCGTTGGCGCGGCCTTCGGGCGCGGCGGCGCTGTGCAGCAGCAGCACGGTGTCGGCCTCCAGCCCCTTGGCGCCGTGCACGGTGAGCAGGCGCACGGCGTTCTGCACCGCCGGGCGCGGCGCGGCCAGCGACTGGCGGCGCAGCGCGCGCAGCCACTGGTAGGCCGTCAGAAAGCGCCCGCCCTGCACCTGCAGCGCGGCGGCCAGCAGCGCGCGCAGATCGGCCAGCGTGGCGGCGCGCTCGGGCGGCGGCGCGGCGGCGGCAAAGCGGGCCAGGGCATCGCGGTGGTCGAAGATGGCCTGCAGCGCGTCGTGCGGAGGCAGGCTGAGCAGCCAAGCCTGGTACAGCATCAAATCGGCGTGCAGCGCTTGTGCATCCTGCGCGAGCAGCTCTGTTTTTGGTAGTGCGTCGAGCCAGGACGGGCGGGCAGAGCGCGCAGGTTGCGCTGCTGGCCCCTCACCCCCACCCTCTCCCCAGAGGGGCGAGGGAGGTTCCTCGCGTGCGGCACGCACGGTGAGGGCAATGCGCACCAGATCCTCGTCCGACAGGTTGAACAGCGGCGAGCGCAGCGCGTGTGCCAGCGACAGGTCGTGCCCCGGCGACACCAGCGCGTCGACCAGCGCCAGCACGTCGCGCACGGCGGGCAGCTGGCCCAGCACGCGGTCTTCGGGCTGCTCGCAGGCGATGCCCAGCGCCCGCAGTTCTTCGTGCAGCACGCTGAGCGGCGCGCGCTTGCGCGCCAGCACCATCAGCTCGCGCGCTGGCGTGCCGCTGGCCATTTGCGCCGCCAGCCAGTGCGCGGCCTGCTGGGCCTCCCGCGTCATCAGGGTCTCTTCCGGCAGTTCACGCGGCTCGGTCAGACTGTCGCGCCAGGCAGGCAGGTCGCCGCTGTCCTGCACTTTCTCGGGCCGCTCGATCAGCGGCAGGGCGGCCAGCCCACCCGTGGCGGCGGGCGATTCGGTGGTGTGCGGGCGAAAACCGGCGTAGTCGCCCACGGTCTGCGCCTGGCCCATCACGGCGTTGACGGCGGCCAGCACGGCGGGGGCGTTGCGGCGCGTGTGGTCGCAGGCCAGCAGGTCGCCGCCCAGCCCCTCGGTGATGAACTGCTGCGCGGCGATGAACACCTGCGGCTCGGCGCGGCGGAAGCGGTAGATGCTCTGCTTGGGATCGCCGACGATGAACACGCTGGGCCCCTCGCCACCGCCGCCCGCCCCGGCATAGCTTTGCAGCCAGGCGTGCAGCGCCTGCCATTGCAGCGGGTTGGTGTCCTGGAACTCGTCGATCAGCAGGTGGCGCACGCGCGCATCCAGCCTCTGCTGCACCCAGCCGGAAAGCACGTCGTCGCTCAGCAGCGTGAGCGCGGCGCGCTCGATGTCGCCCATGTCGATCCAGCCGCGCTCTTGTTTCAGGAGCGAAAACTCATGGATCAGCGGGCGCGCGAGGCGCGTGAGGCGCTGGTGGTAGACGCGCGCCTGGTGCTGCTTCTGCGCCGCCAGCAGACGCTGCAATTCGGCTTCTGCCTCTTGCGCGGCCTCGAACTTCTCCAGGTGCTTGGTCAGGCGATCCTCCGACGCCACGAAGCAGGCCTTGCGCAGCGCGGCCAAGCATTCGCCAGCATCGGCGAGCGCCAGCGCGTCGATGATGGCGGCGGCAGCCTTCTGCGGCGTCTTGGCCGATTCGGCGCCCAGCGCGCGGGCGCGCGCCTGCCAGCGGGCGATGGCGGCCTCGGCCAGCAACGCGTCGCAGGGCTGGTCGAAGCCGGCGAATTCGGCGTACACCTTGCCAGCCGGCGCCACGGCCTCCTCCACGTGCCCGGCGTCGTCGGCCAGCGTGAATTCGACCCGCTTGTCGAGCGCCGAGGCCAGCGCCTCGTGCGCGCGGGTGCGGCCGAGTTGCGCCACCAGCGCGGCGTAGTCGGCGCGCAGCCCGGCATCGGCCGCCACGCGCGGCAGCCAGCGGCGCCACAGCTCGGCGACGGCGTCGGTGGTGTCTTCCAGCAGTTCGTAGCTGGCCGGCAGGCCCAGGTCGGCCAGCGCCTGCAGCGGCGCGCTGCGCAACAGCGCGGCGAACCAGCTGTGGAAGGTGCGGATCTGCACCGGGCGGCCGTGGGCCAGCACGGATTGATATAGATTTTGTAGCTGCTCGCGCTGGTTGGAAGCCACCTGCGGCTCGATTCCTCTTGAAACCAGTTCGGCATGCAGACGCTGCTGCCATTGCGCCGGTGTTTCGTCGCCGCGCGGGCGCGCGAAGTCGGCCAGCAATTCCTGCAGCCGCTGGCGCATCTCGCCCGCCGCCTTCTTGGTGAAGGTGATGGCCAGGATCTCCTGCGGCTCGGCGCCGTCCAGCAGCGCGCGCAGGATGCGCGACACCAGCATCCAGGTCTTGCCCGCGCCGGCGCAGGCCTCCACCGCCACGTGGCGGCGCGGGTCGCAGGCGATGGCGTAGAAGGCGTCGCGCGAGCAGGGGGTGCCGTTGTGTTCGTAGGCGGGGGCGCTCATTGGACAGCCCCCGAAAACCGAACAGCCGGACGCAGAGGACGCAAAAACTCGCAGAGGACGCAGAAGAAAGGCAATTTGGTTTTCGTTTTGCGTCCTCTGCGAAACCTTTGCGTCCTCTGCGTCCGGCTGTTGGGCTTGAAAGCGTCACTCATCACGGCTGGCTCCAGAAGTCCTTGCGGCACAGCCCGCGCGCCGCGCACCAGTCGCAGGCGCTGCCTTCGCCCAGCGCGGGCAGCGGCGCGCCGGCGGCCATGCGCGCCAGGTCGTGCTGGATGCCGTCGGCCAGCAGCGCGGCCAGGGCGGTGATGTCGGGGCTTTCGTGCAGCTTGGCGGGGTCGCGCTCGCCCACGTTCAGGTAGGCGGCGCGCGGCGTGTCGTGGCCGGTGAGCAGGGCGTAGAACGCCAGTTGCGTGTCCTCGGTGCCGGCCTTGAGGCGCGATTCGGTGCGCGTGGCCGATTCGGTCTTGTAGTCGATGACCAGCGGGCTGCCGTCGGGCTGACGGTCCAGGCGGTCCAGCCGGCCGTGCAGTTGCAGCGCGCCCAGCGCCAGCTCGTGGTTCACCTCAGCGGCCTCGAAGCGGGCACCGGTAGATTCATGCGCCTGCAGCCACTGCAGGTAGCCGTCGCGCAGCGCGGGCCAGGCGACGGAGAACGGCAGGAACTCGCCCTCCTCCAGCGTCAGCGCGTGCGCGGCCTCGGTGGCGGCGCGGTCCATCAGCGCCACGCGGTCGGCCTCGGGGGCGGCGCGCAGCGCGGTGTGGAAGGCGCTGAGCACGGCGTGCACCCAGGTGCCGAAGTCGCGCTTGTCCACGTCCACATCCAGCTCGCCGTCTTCCGCCAGGCCCAACTGGCGCAGCGCGAAGAAGCGGTAAGGGCAGCCGCGCAACTGTTCGTAGGCACTGGCGGACAGCCGCGTGACGGGCAGCGCGGCGCCACTGGGCGCGGGGCGGGCCACGGGCGTGGCCGCCACTTCGTGCGCCAAACGAGGGGCCATCCCTTGTGTGACAAGCGCGGGCAGCTCCTGAAATTGAAGCGCCTGCACCAGGGGCGAAGGCAGCAGCGCCTCGCCGCTGTCGTCGCCCTGGCGCCACAGCACGTCGACCTGCGGCACGGCCAGGGCCAGCTGCCAGGCGGCCTGCTGGGCCTGGCGCAGTTCCTCGCGGCTGGGCAGGCGCAGCAGCTCGCGCTGGGCGGCGCTCCAGGGGCCACTGGGTTCGGGCGCGGCGGGCAGGCGCTGCTCGTCGGCGCCGGGCAGCACCAGCGCGGCCAGCGGGCGGCCGAGCAGCTGGCTCATCGGCAGCACGATGACGTCGGGCGCGGGGGCGGCGGGCGGCTTGAACGACGCCGCCTCCAGCGTGGTGCGCACCCATTGCGTGAATTCGGCCAGGCGCAGGCGGCGCTCGGCGTGCGGGTGGGCCACGTCGACCAGATCGCCCGCATAGCCCAGCGCGCCCAGCACGGCCTGACCGGCGGCGTCCTGCGCCAGCGGCGCCCACAGGCCGCAGGCGCGCAGGGCGCCGTGCAGGCTGTCCTGCCAGCTGCCCAGGCTGCGCGTGCCCTGCAGGCTGGCGCGCACGGCTTCGACGGCGCCGACGAATTCATCATCCGCCATCAGCACGGCGGCGCGCGGCCAGTCGCGCACGGCGTCGCGGCGCAGGCGGCGCTCCAGCGCAACGAGTTCAGGGCCGGCGAAGGCCGGGCTGAGCTTGAGCCAGTCGAGCACGGCATCGGACGAGGCGCGCGGCGCGCCGGCGGCCAGCAGCGCCACCACGCCGGCGGCGGCGTGGGTGGTGGAGAGCTTCCACCCCGTTTCGTCGCGCATCCGCACACCACGCGTGGCCAGCAGCGCGCTGATGCGGCGCGTGAGCACGCGGTCGCCCGCCACCAGGCCCACCGGCGCGCGGCCTTCGTGCAGGTGCCGCAGCACGCAGGCGGCGGCGCGCTCGGCCTCGTCCTCGGCGTCCATGCAGGCGTGCAGGGCGATCTGGCCGGGCGGTGGCGGCTCGGGCCAGGGCAGGTGCACGGTCTTCTCGAAATAGTGTTCGGCCAGCGACAGCACCAGCGGGTCGGGCTGCAGGCCGGGGGCGATGAGCAGCGCGTCCAGCGCGGCGCCCACGCGCGGGCCGAACAGCACGTCGCTGGCGTAGTCCGAGGTGCCGGCCCAGGCCACGGCCAGGCGCGCCAGGGCGGCGTCGAGCTTGAGCGGGCCGTCGCCGGCCGATGGCATGGCGCCCTGCGCCAGCGCCATCCAGTCGGGGCGCATGGCGGCGGGCACGCTGGCGGCCAGGCGCGCCAGCTGGGTGGCCTGCTCGACCAGCGGGCCGGCCAGCGCGGCGCGCTGTTGGCGCAGGCCCGCGCCTTCGAGCAGCGAGGCGGCGGTGAGCAGGTCGCGCCCCGGGTCGAAGCTCACATCGTTCGGCCCTGGCGCGAAGTCGGCGCAGCGCGTGGCCCAGTTGTGCGTGGTCTCGAAGCGCGGCGCAAAGCCGTCCGGGAACTTCGCCGCCCACAGGCGCGCCGCCACGGGCAGCAGCTGGGCGTAGGGCAGCAGCACCACGCTGCGCGCCGGGTGCGCGCCCAGCGCGCGCAACTGGGCGTCGACCTGCGCCAGCAGCGCATCCCAGGCCGCCAGCACGGGCTGGCCAGCCGCGGCAGGATCGATTTCAGCTGTCACGGTCATAGCGTCGGGCGGTGCGAGGGGGGCACAAACGGTCTTGGGGTTTCTGTCAAAATGGTCCTCACTGTATCTGGTCGATTCGACCGCAACTCCCAAGGAATTCCTCATGGCCAACGATTTGATCAAACATGTGAACGACAGCTCTTTCGAAGCCGATGTGCTGCAGTCCGACAAGCCCGTGCTGGTCGACTTCTGGGCCGAGTGGTGCGGCCCCTGCAAGGCCATCGCACCCACGCTGGACGAGCTGGCCACCGCCTACGACGGCAAGCTGCAGATCGCCAAGATCAACGTCGACGAGAACCGCACCATCCCGGCCAAGTTCGGCATCCGCGGCATTCCCACGCTGATGGTGTTCAAGAACGGCCAGCTGGCCGCCACCAAGGTGGGCGCGCTGACCAAGGCGCAGCTGTCGCAGTTCATCGACCAGCAACTGGCCTGATGCCGCCGGCCGGCAGGCCGGACGCGCCCTGCCGGGGCGCGCTTTTTTTTCCTGTCATAATCGTTTCTCGAAAGCTGGTGCTCAGGTAGGCGCCAGCCCGGCGCCTGAATCACAGCGCGCCCTGCCAGCCCCACTCTCGAGCTGGCCAACCTCCCCCGATCTTTCCTTTCAGATTTCCTGTCCACCCCGACCGGTCGATCCGCCGAAGGATCGCAGGTTCCTCGCAACCGCCGACCCCCATGCACCTGAACGAACTCAAAGCACTGCACGTTTCCGAATTGCTGAAGCAGGCCGAAACGCTCGAAATAGACAACGCGGGCCGCATGCGCAAGCAGGAGCTGATGTTCGCGATCATCAAGAAGCGCGCCAAGGCCGGCGAGCAGGTGTTCGCCGACGGCGTGCTGGAAATCCTGCCGGACGGCTTCGGCTTTCTGCGCAGCCCCGACACCAGCTTCACCGCCAGTACGGACGACATCTACATCAGCCCCAGCCAGGTGCGCCGCTTCAACCTGCACACCGGCGACATGATCGAGGGCGAGGTGCGCATCCCCAAGGATGGCGAGCGCTACTTCGCGCTGACCAAGCTGGACGCCGTCAACGGCGGCCCGCCGGAGCAGAACAAGCACAAGGTGATGTTCGAGAACCTCACCCCGCTGTTCCCGCGCGAGCAGATGAAGCTGGAGCGTGACGCGTTCAAGGGCGAGGAGAACATCACCGGCCGCGTGATCGACGTCATCGCCCCCATCGGCAAGGGCCAGCGCGCGCTGATCGTGGCGCCGCCCAAGAGCGGCAAGACGGTGATGATGCAGACCATCGCCCACGCCATCAGCGCCAACTACCCCGACAGCCACATGATGGTGCTGCTGGTCGACGAGCGGCCCGAAGAGGTGACCGACATGCAGCGCTCGGTCAAGGGCGAGGTGATCGCCTCCACTTTCGACGAACCGGCCGCGCGCCACGTGCACGTGGCCGAGATGGTGATCGAGCGCGCCAAGCGCCTGGTCGAGCTGAAGAAGGACGTGGTGATCCTGCTGGACTCCATCACCCGCCTGGCGCGTGCCTACAACAACGTCGTGCCCTCGTCGGGCAAGGTGCTGACCGGCGGCGTGGACGCCAACGCCCTGCACCGCCCCAAGCGCTTTCTGGGAGCGGCCCGCAATGTGGAGGAAGGCGGCAGCCTGACCATCATCGCCACCGCGCTGATCGACACCGGCAGCCGCATGGACGAGGTGATCTTCGAGGAGTTCAAGGGCACCGGCAACAGCGAGATCCACCTGGACCGCCGCCTGTACGAGAAGCGCGTGTTCCCCAGCATCCAGCTCAACCGCTCGGGCACCCGCCGCGAAGAACTGCTGCTGGCGCCCGAGGTGCTGCAGAAGACCCGCATCCTGCGCCAGTTCATGTACAACATGGACGAGATCGAGGCGATGGAAATGGTCATCAAGAGCATGAAGGCGACCAAGACCAACGTCGAATTCTTCGACATGATGCGCCGCGGCGGCTGACCCGCCCTGCCCCGACCTCAGGCGCATGCACGGCATGCGCTTTTGTTTTGATAGCTGCTTGCGCCCGATATGCAAGCATTTCAGATACTTTTCAACCTGAAATCAAGCAACAGCAAGCGCAAGCAGCTACTAAAATTAAAGCAATCAAGGCGGCCACGGTACTGCGCTGCCCACTATAATGCTGGGTTTCGTGGAAAGTACGCCGGATGGGCCGGCGCGGCTGCCGCAACTGCACACAAGGATTCATCATGCGCGAAGGCATTCACCCCAACTACCGCGAAGTCTGCTTCGTGGACCTGTCCAACGGCTTCAAGTTCGTCACCCGTTCCTGCGTCAACACCAAGGAAACGGTGAAGATGGACGATGGCCGCGAGTTGCCGCTGTTCAAGCTCGACACCTCCAGCGAATCGCACCCCTTCTACACCGGCACGCAGAAGTCGGTCGACAACATGGGCGGCCGCGTCGAGAAGTTCCGCAACCGCTTCGGCAAGGTCGCGCGCTAAGCACGCCACAGGCGCCCTGCCCCCAGCCGGGCCCTGGCAGGAAAGCAGCACGGTTTCGTGCTGCTTTTTTTTCGCGCTCCTCCGGCAGAATCGGCCGGTGATCCTCTTGCGCTCGCCTTGAACAAGCCCAGCCCCGCCATCGTCACCCAGGACGCCGTGCGCCGCCTGCCGCGCTGGGCGCTGCTGCTGCTGTGCGTGGCGTACATCGTGCCCGGCTACGTGGGCCGCGCGCCGTGGAAGAACGCCGACATCGCCAGCTTTGGCTACATGCTGTCGCTGCTGGACGCCGGCCACTGGCGCGAGTGGCTGCAGCCGTCGATGATGGGCATGGCCCCAGACACCGGTGCCCTGCTGCCCTACTGGCTCGGCGCCTGGGCCATGCAGTGGCTGGGGCCGCTGGGCATGGCGCCCGAACTGGCCGTGCGCGTGCCCTACGTGCTGATGCTGGCCGGCACCCTGGCGGCCACGTGGTACGCCGTGTTCCACCTGGCGCGCCACCCCAGCGCGCAGCCGGTGGCCTTTGCCTTCGGCGGCGAGCCGGCACCGCTGGACTACGCCCGCGCCCTGGCCGACGGCAGCCTGCTGGCGCTGATCGCCACGCTGGGGCTGGCGCAGTTCTCGCACGAGACAACGCCCGCGCTGGCGCAGCTGTTCTTCGGCACCCTGGTGTTCTACGGGCTGGCGGCGCTGCCCACGCGCACGATGGGCGCCACCGCGGGGCTGCTGGCGGGCACCGTGGGGCTCACGCTGTCGGGCGCGCCGTTCACCGTGCTGATCTACCTGGGCCTGAGCCTGACCGCGCTGGCGCTGCCCGGCCCCACGCACGCCAGCGGCGGCGCGCGCGCGCGCGCCCTGCTCACGCTGCTGGCCCTGTTGCTGCTGTGCCTGGGCCTGGGCTGGGCGCTCGAGCTGTTCCGCTGGCAGCTGGCGCCCTGGCGCACGCAGTGGACGGAATGGCGCTCGCTGTTCCAGCTGGGCCTGTGGTTCACCTGGCCCGCCTGGCCGCTGGTGCTGTGGACGCTGTGGCGCTGGCGCCGGCAGCTGGCCTCGCTGCGCCAGCAGCGCCACCTGGGCTTGCCGCTGGTCATCGCCAGCGTGCCGGTGCTGACCACGGTGGCCACGCTGGCCGGCGACCGCGCCCTGCTGCTGGCGCTGCCGGCGCTGGCGGCGCTGGCGGCGCTGGCGCTGCCCACGTTCCAGCGCAGCGTGGCCTCGCTGATCGACTGGTTCACGGTGCTGTTCTTCACCGGCTGGGCCATCGTCATCTGGGTGGTGTGGGTGGCCATGGAAACCGGCGTGCCCGCCAAGCCGGCGGCCAACGTGGCGCGGTTGGCGCCGGGCTTCGAGCCGGTGTTCCAGTGGCCGGCCTTCGTCGCCGCCATGGCCGGCACGCTGGCCTGGATCGCCCTGGCACGCTGGCGCACCGGGCGCCACCGCACCGCGCTGTGGAAGAGCCTGGTGCTGCCCGCCGCCGGCGCCACGCTGTGCTGGCTGCTGCTGATGACGCTGTGGCTGCCGGCGCTGGATTACGGCCGCAGCTTTGCGCCGCAGATGCGCGAGGTGCGCGCGCTGGTGGGCGATGCGCCCTGCGTGGAAGTGCACGGCCTGGGCGCGCCGCAGGTGGCGGCGGTGCGCTTTCACGGCGGCTGGCAGCCGACGCCGGCACGCGGACCGGTGCAGTGCCCGTGGCTGCTGGTCGACGTGGACGCGCAGGCCAGCCTGCCGGCCACCGTGACCATGGCCCACTGGCGCCTGGAAGAGCGCGTGCGCCGCCCCACCGACGACAACGAGAGCCTGATGGTGTTCCGCCGCGTGGTGACACCGTGAACTCCTTTATTGATAGCTGCCTGCGCTTGCCAGACGGTCGCTGGAGCCCGATTTGATGCCTGAAACCGGCGCATCGCCGCTGCTCCCGCCGTCGCGCGCTGCCGAGCTGCGCACCATCGGCAGCCATGCCGGCGTGGTGCTGGTCGGCCAGCTGGCGGTGATGGCCTTTGGCGTCACCGACACGGTGGTGGCGGGCCGCTATTCCGAAACCGCGCTGGCCGCGCTGGCCGTGGGCACGGCCGTCTACATCAGCGTCTACGTCGGCCTGATGGGCATCCTGCAGGCGTTGCTGCCGGTGTGGGCCGAGCTGCACGGCAGCCGGCGCAACGCCGCCGTGGGGCCGTCGGTGCGGCAGTCGCTGTACCTGTGCGCAGCCACCATCGTGGTCGGCATGGTGGCCCTGCTGTCACCCGGCCCGCTGCTCAACGCCGCCGGCGTGCCGGCCGAGCTGCAGGTGGAAGTGCGCCGCTACCTGGCGGTGCTGGCCTGGGCCCTGCCGCCGGCGCTGCTGTTTCGCCTTTACAGCACGCTGAACCAGAGCCTGGGCAAGCCGCGCCTGGTGTCGGCGCTGCAGATCGGCTCGCTGGGGCTGAAGATTCCGCTGTCGGTGTGGTTCACCTTCGGCGGCGCCGGGCTGCCGGCGCAGGGCGCGGCCGGCTGCGCCTGGGCCACGCTGGTGGTCAATTACGCGCTGCTGGGCTTTGCGCTGTGGCTGCTGCTCACGCAGGGCTTCTACCGCCCCTACGCGCTGTGGCGCCGCATGGAGCGGCCCGACTGGCCGCAGCTCGGCGCCTTCCTGCGCCTGGGCATTCCGGCTGGGCTGGCGGTGCTGGTGGAGGTGTCGTCGTTCACCTTCATGGCGCTGTTCATCTCGCGCATGGGCACCACGGCAGCGGCGGGGCACCAGATCGCCTCCAACATGGCCGCCGTGCTGTACATGGTGCCGTTGGCGCTGGGCATTGCCACCAGCGCCCGCACCAGCTACTGGCTGGGTGCCGGGCAGCCGGGGCTGGCGCGGCGCGCCACCTGGCTGGGCCTGGGCAGCACCATGGCGCTGGCGGCAGTGATGGCCACGGCGCTGGCCCTGCTGGCGCGCCCGATCGCGGCGCTGTACGTCAGCCAGCCGGCCATCATCGCCGTGGCGGCGGGCCTGCTGGTGTGGGTGGCACTGTACCACCTGGGCGATGCGGTGCAGGCCGTGAGCCTGTTCGTGCTGCGCAGCTACCGCATCACGCTGTCGCCGCTGCTGATCTACGGCGTGTTCCTGTGGGGCCTGGGGCTGACGGGCGGCTACCGCTGGGCCTTCCACGGCCTGGGCGGCGTGCCGCGCTGGGCCGATCCGGGCGCCTTCTGGCTGGCCAGCGCGGGCTCGCTCGGGCTGGTGGCCCTGCTGTTCCTGGCGCTGCTGGTGCGCGTCACGCGGCGGCTGCCAGCGCGCTGACGGCCGCGGCCCCTGCGGGCAGCGGGCGCACGCGCGGCGGCGGAAACACCAGCGCGAAGGTCGAGCCCTTGCCCAGCTGGCTGCTCACCTGCAATTCACCGCCATGGCGCTGCGCCACGTGCTTGGTGATGGCCAACCCCAGCCCGGTGCCGCCGGATTCGCGCGAACGGCTGCGGTCGACGCGGTAGAAGCGCTCGCCCAGGCGCGGCACGTGCTCGGGCGCGATGCCGGGGCCGGTGTCGGTGACCGACAGGCGCGCGCCGCCGTCGGGCAGGCGCTCCCAGTGCACGTCGATGGTGCCGCCGGCCGGCGTGTAGCGCACGGCGTTGTTGATCAGGTTGGAGACGGCGCTGCGCAGCTCGCTGGCGGCGCCGGTCAGCTCGAACGGCGGCGGCGCGTCGAAGTACAGCCTCTGCGGCCGTGCGTCGTCGGGATGCAGCAGCTCGGACAGCCCGCGCGCCTCGTTCTCGCACTGGGCCATCAGCGCCCCCAGATCGACCACCTCGTTGACGCCGGGCAAGGGGCTGCCTTCGAGGCGCGACAGCAGCAGCAGGTCGTTCACCAGTGTCTGCATGCGCGCCGACTGCGCGGCCATCAGCTCCAGGTACTTGGCGCGCTCCGGCTCGGTCAGCGGCAGGCTCTGCATGGTCTCGACGAAGCCGGCCAGCACCGTCAGCGGGGTGCGGATCTCGTGCGACACGTTGGCCACGAAATCGCGCCGCATGGCGTCGGCCTGCGCCAGCGCGGTGATGTCGCGCGACAGCATCAGCTTGTGGCCGCTGCCGTAGGGGTGCAGCTGCACCGACAGCTTGACCGGCTGGCTGGCGGTGCCGCCGCGGCCGAACATCTTGACCTCGCGCTCGTAGTTGCGGCTGGCGTAGTAGGCGGCGAACGCCGGCTCGCGCACCAGGTTGCTCACGTGCTGCAGCAGGTCGCGCTGCGGATGGATGCCGAAATGCAGCCCGGCGATGTCGTTGCACCATTCGATGCGGCCTTCCGGGTCCAGCAGGATCACGCCATTGGGCGAGGCCTGGATGGCGGCCAGGAAATCGGTGAGGCGCTGGGCGCTGTCGCGCGCCTTCTGCTGTTCGGCCCGCAGCGCCCGGGCCGTGCGGTAGGACGCCTCGCCCCACAGGCCGCGCAGCACGGGCGGTGCGGAGGTATCGGGCTCGCGGCTCCAGTCGATGAAGCGCCGGCCGCACACCGAATCCACGCCCCAGACGATGGCCGCGCCCAGCACCACGCCGGCCAGCGCGCCCGGCCAGCCGAGCCACCCCCCGCCGATCCCGCCGAGGACCAGCAGCGTCAGGATGAAGGAAAGAATCCGGAGGGCCATGATGAGGACCGCGTGCGCAACGCGGGCCCCACGATATCAGGAAGAGGTGGCCGCCTGCGCGCCCTGCAGTTGTGCCAGCGGCTGCGCCGTCAGGCGGTAGCCGGCGCCGCGCACGGTTTCGATCAGCACGCCGGCCACGCCCAGCGCCTCGCGCAGGCGCTTGACATGCACGTCCACCGTGCGCTCCTCGATGAAGACGTGGTCGCCCCACACCTTGTCGAGCAGCTGGCCGCGGCTGTGCACGCGCTCGGCGTTCTTCATGAAGTAGTGCAGCAGCTTGAACTCGGTCGGGCCCATCCTCAGCATCTGGCCGTCGTACGAGACGCGGTGCGTGGACGCATCCAGCAGCAGCGGCCCGATGGCCACCGAGCCGCCCACCTGCTCGGGCGCGCGGCGGCGCAGCACGGCGCGGATGCGCGCCAGCATCTCCTTGGTGGAGAAGGGCTTGATGATGTAGTCGTCGGCGCCGGCATCCAGCCCGGCCACGCGGTCGGCCTCGTCGCCGCGCGCGGTCAGCATCAGGATGGGTACGGCCTTGGTGCGCGGGTCCTTGCGCCATTTCTTGGCCAGCGACAGGCCGCTTTCGCCCGGCAGCATCCAGTCGAGCAGGATGACGTCGGGCAGCACGGCGTCCAGCTCGCGCTGGGCGGCTTCGCTGTCCATGGCCCAGGTGGGCTGGAAGCCGTTGTGCCGCAGGTTCACGGCGATCAGTTCTGCGATGGGCGCCTCATCCTCGACGATGAGGACGCGTGGCATGGTTCTCATTGCGTGATCGACTCCACGTGCTCCAGCGCGCTGTGGCGCACATCGGTGCCCTTGACGATGTAGATGATGAATTCGGCGATGTTCTTGGCATGGTCGCCGATGCGTTCGATGGCCTTGGCCAGGGTCAGCAGATCGAGGCTGGCCGATATGGTGCGCGGGTCTTCCATCATGTAGGTGATGAGCTTGCGCACGAAGCCGTCGAACTCCTCGTCGATGTGATCGTCGTCGCGGATGATGGCCACCGCGTCATCCACCGACAGGCGCGCGAAGGCATCCAGCGCCTTGCGCAGCTGCTCGCCGGCCAGGTCGGCGGCGTGGCGCAGTTCGGCCGTGGGCAGCACGCGCGCCTTGCCCGAATCGATGATGCGCTTGACCATGCGCGCGATCTTTGCGGCCTCGTCGCCCACGCGCTCCAGGTTGGCCGTGGTCTTGGAGATCGCCAGCAGCAGGCGCAGGTCGATGGCCGTGGGCTGGCGGCGCGCGATGATGTTGGACAGCGCGCGGTCGATCTCCAGCTCCAGCGCGTTCACGCGCGCCTCCTCCTTTTCCACCTGGTCGGCCACCTCGACGCTGAACTCGGACAGCGCGTAGATCGCCTGCCTGATCTGCATCTCGACCAAGCCACCCAGTTCCAGCACGTTGGACGAAACGCTGTTGAGTTCGCTGTCGAACTGGCTGGACAAATGCTTGTCGTACATGGACACGTCTCCTGGTGTTGTCAGCCGAAGCGGCCCGTGATGTAGTCTTCGGTCTCTTTGCGTTTGGGCTTGAAGAACAGCTCTTCCGTGGCCCCGAATTCGATCAGCTCGCCCAGGTACATGTAGGCGGTGTAGTCGCTCACGCGCGCCGCCTGCTGCATGTTGTGCGTGACGATGGCGATGGTGTAGTCGCGCTTCAGTTCGTGCACCAGCTCTTCCACCTTGCCGGTGGAGATGGGGTCGAGCGCCGAGGTCGGCTCGTCCAGCAGCAGGATCGAGGGCTTCACGGCCACGCTGCGCGCGATGCACAGGCGCTGCTGCTGGCCGCCGGACAGCGACAGGCCATTCTGGCCCAGCTTGTCCTTGACCTCGTTCCACAGCGCGGCCTTCGACAGCGCCCACTCCACGCGCTCGTCCATGTCGGCCTTGTTCAGGTTCTCGTACAGGCGCACGCCGAAGGCGATGTTGTCGTAGATGGTCATCGGGAACGGCGTCGGCTTCTGAAACACCATGCCGACCTGGGCGCGCAGCAGGTTGACGTCAACGCTGGGGTCAAGTACGTTTTTGCCGTACAGCAGGATCTCGCCCACCGCGCGCTGGCCCGGGTACAGGCTGTACATGCGGTTGAGCGTGCGCAGCAGCGTCGACTTGCCGCAGCCCGACGGGCCGATGAACGCCGTCGCCTTGTGCTCCGGGATCGACAGGTTGACGTTCTTCAGGCCCTGGAATCCATTGCCGTAGAAGAAGTCGAGGTTCTTGATTTCCAGTGCCAGGCGCTCCTGGTCAAAACTGACGCCATTGCCGCGAATGCTGGCTTGCGGGACGCGGGTCGCAACTTCCATGATGAATCCTTGTTGAATTTTTTAGGCGATACGGGCGGGCGCTCAGTGGCCGGCCGATTTTTCGCGGAAGAACACCCGCGCCACGATGTTGATGATCAGCACCGTCAGCGTGATCAGCAGCGCGCCGCCCCAGGCCAGGCGAATCCAGTTGTCGTACGGGCTCATGGCGAACTGGAAGATCACCACCGGCAGGTTGGCCATGGGCTGGCTCATGTTGGTGCTGAAGAACTGGTTGTTCAGCGCGGTGAACAGCAGCGGCGCGGTTTCGCCGCTGACGCGCGCAATCGCCAGCAGCAGGCCGGTGATGACGCCGCTCTTGGCTGCGCGCAGCGTGATCATGAGCGACACCTTCCAGCGCGGCGCGCCCAGGGCGGCGGCCGCCTCGCGCAGGCTGCCGGGCACCAGGCGCAGCATGTTTTCGGTCGTGCGCACCACCACCGGAATGGCGATCAGCGACAGCGCCAGCGAACCGGCAAAGCCCGAGAACTGGCCCATCGGCGCCACCAGGATGGCGTAGACGAACAGGCCCAGCACGATGGACGGCGCCGACAGCATGATGTCGGTGACGAAGCGGGTGAACTCGGCGGTCTTGCTCTCGTCGCCGTATTCGGCCAGGTAGATGCCGGCCAGGATGCCGACCGGGGTGGACACCAGCACCGTCAGGCCCAGCATCATCAGGCTGCCGACGATGGCGTTGCGCAGGCCACCGCCTTCGGAGCCCGGAGCCGGCGTGTCGCGCGTGAACATGTTCCAGTCGACCGCTGCAAGGCCCTTGCTGAGCAGCACGAACAAGATCCACAAGAGCACAACAAGGCCCAACGCCATGGCCGCCATCGAAAGTGCAAGCCCAATGGCGTTGGCGGACTTGCGCTTCTTGTAGAGCGCGCTTTCCAGTTTAATCGTCGCCATCTCAGGTCCCCTTGGCGCGCTCGGCGCGCAATATCATGATCTTGGCCAGCGCCAGTACGACGAACGTGATAACGAACAGTAGAAAGCCCAGTGCAAACAGCGTCGACAGATGCAAGTCGGCTGCCTCGCCAAACTCGTTGGCGAGCACCGAGGCAATCGATGTGCCAGGCGAGAAAAGCGACGTCGGCATACGGTTGGCATTACCGATCACAAAGGTGACGGCCATGGTCTCGCCAAGGGCGCGGCCCAGCCCCAGCATGATGCCGCCGATGACGCCCTTCTGCGTGTAGGGCAGCACCACCCTGCGCACAACCTCCCAAGTTGTGCAGCCCAGACCGTAGGCGGATTCACGCAGAATCGGCGGCACGATCTCGAACACGTCGCGCATCACGGCAGCGATGTAGGGCAGGATCATGAATGCCAGCACGATGCCGGCGGCCAGGATGCCCATGCCATTGATGGCGCCGCCGAACATCCAGCCGATCAGCGGCATGCCGCCCAGCAGGCTCTGCAGCGGTGTCTGGATGAAGTCGGCAAAGATCGGCGCGAACACGAACAGGCCGAACATGCCATAGATGATCGAAGGCACTGCCGCCAGCAGTTCAATGGCCGTACCCAGGGGACGCCGCAGCCACGTCGGGCAGTTTTCAGTTAGAAATAACGCGATGCCAAACGCTAGAGGCACCGCGATGAACAATGCGATGCTGGCACTCAACACCGTGCCCACGACCGCAATGGCAGCACCAAACTGCTCGTTGATGATGTCCCATTCGGCTGTCCAAAGAAACTTCAGGCCGAATGTCTTGAAGGTCGGCCATGCGTTCAGGAACAGGGATACGATAATCCCAAGCAGCGCCGCCAGCACGAGCAGCGAGAAAGCCTGCGTGCCGCGATGAAAAAGCACGTCCTGCCAACGCTGGCGGCGCGCGATGGCCACCATGCGGGGGGCGATCAGGCTGGTTGCCTTGTCTGGCGAATGCGGCAGATTGTTGATGGACGTCATTCCCACGCTCATACAGTCCTCATCACGCTCATTATGGTTTGTGCGGCTTGAAATCGGCCCGGCAGGCACTGGCTGCGCCTGCCGGGCCGCGCTCTGAACCAGGCGTTACTTGGCGATCTGCGACCAGACCTTGGAGCGAATATCGTTCGTCAGACTGTCGGGCAGCGCAACATAGTCCAGCTCGGCCGCCATCTGCTTGCCGTTCTTGAACGCCCAGTCGAAGAACTTCAGCACTTCGGCGGACTGAGCCTTGTCGGTCGGCTGCTTGTACATCAGGATGAAGGACGCCGTCGACACCGGCCAGGACTTGTCGCCCTTGGCATCCACCATCGACACGCCCATGCCCGGCACGCTGAACCAGTCCACGCCCGCTGCTGCCGACGCGAACGCCTCATCGTCGGGGCTCACGTACTTGCCAGCCTTGTTCTGCAGCTGCATGAAGTTCATGTTGTTCTTTTTAGCGTAGGCGTACTCCACATAACCGACAGAACCCTTGATGCGGTTGACGTTGGCGGCCACGCCCTCGTTGCCCTTGCCGCCGACCGACGTCGGGGCGGGCCATTTGACCGCGGCACCCCTGCCCACTTTGTCGGCGAAATCCTTGCTCACCGTGCTCAGGTAGTCGGTCCAGTTGAACGTGGTGCCCGATCCGTCAGCACGATGCACCACGGTGATGACTTGGTCTGGCAGGTTCTTGCCGGGGTTGAGGGCGGCGATTTTGGGGTCGTTCCATTTCGTGATATTGCCCAGGAACATGTCGGCAAGCACGGGGCCGGTGATGCGCAGCTCGCCCGGCTTGAAACCATCGAGGTTGATGACCGGAACGGTTCCGCCAATGATGGCCGGAAACTGCACCAAGCCGTCTTTATCCAGTTCTTCGCCTTTGAGCGGGGCATCGGTGGCACCAAATGCCACAGTCTTGGCACGGATCTGGCGAATGCCGCCGGACGAGCCGATCGACTGGTAGTTCAGGCCGGTGCCGGTTTCCTTCTTGTAGGCCTCGGCCCACTTGGCGTAGATCGGGTACGGAAAGGTCGCGCCGGCGCCCGTGATATCGGCCGCTAAGGCCGCGGTGCTGACGAAGGCGCCCAGCGCCGTGACGGCCAGGGCCTTGAGGAAGGTACGTTTCATGGAAAAAATCCTTGGTAGGGGTTAAGGCAGACAGGGCGACTGTATTTAGCCAATGTGACAACTTCGTGACATCACACAAGCACGCGACGGCGCCAGCGTGCCCCGTGGAATGCGCCACAATCGGCAGCGACTTCTTTGCGGCGCCACCAGGCGCCAGCCTCATCTATGCAATCCGGCACCCGTCTTGCGGCTGTGGACCTGGGCTCCAACAGCTTCCGTCTCGAAATCGCCCGCCTGGAGCTGGGACAGCTCCAGCGCATGGAATACCACAAGGAGACCGTGCGCCAGGGCGCGGGGCTGGACGCCGACCGTTGCCTGTCGCAGGACGCGATGCAACGCGGCTGGAACTGCCTGGCCCGTTTTGCCGAGCGGCTGGCCGGCTTTGCGCCCAACCAGGTGCGCGCGGTGGCCACGCAAACGCTGCGCGAGGCGCGCAACCGCGAGGAATTTCTCACCGTCGCGCAGCAGATCCTGGGCTTTCCGATCGACGTCATCGCCGGCCGCGAGGAGGCGCGCCTGATCTACCAGGGCGTGGCGCACATGCTGCCGCAGTCGGACGAGCGCCGCCTGGTGCTGGACATCGGCGGCCGCTCGACCGAGCTGATCATCGGCACCGAGTACACGCCGCACACCATGGAGTCGTACCGCGTGGGCAGCGTGGCCTGGTCGATGCGCTACTTTGCCGACCAGCAGCTGAATGCCAAGAACTTCGAGCGCGCCGAGATCGCCGCCAAGGCGGTGCTCGACGACGCCATCAGCACCCACGGGCGCAAGCACTGGGACGTGGCCTACGGCTGCTCGGGCACCGTGGGCGCGATCGCCGACACGCTGCTGCTGGCCGGGCGCACGTCCGAGCGCTACCTGATCACGCGCGAGGGCCTCGACTGGCTGCGCGACAAGCTGATCAAGGCCGGCCGCTTCGACGCCATCAAGCTCGAAGGCATCAAGGACGAGCGCAAGGCCGTCATCGGCGGCGGCCTGGCGGTGCTGCGTGCGCTGTTCGACTTGCTGGGCATCGAGCGCCTGCAGTACGCCTACGGCGCGCTGCGCCACGGCGCGCTGTACGACATGCTGGACCGCCAGCACCAGAAGACCGACGTGCGCGCCGCCGCCATCGAGGCGCTGGCCGCCAAGTTCAGCGCCGACAAGACGCAGGCCGAGCGCGTGGCGCGCACCGCGCTGCACCTGTTCAACCAGCTGGCGGTGGGGCTGAAGAAAAAGCAGCGCCCCGAGGCCGAGCGCCAGATCGAATGGGCCGCGCGCCTGCACGAGATCGGCTCGCGCATCTCGCACGCCGACTACCACAAGCACGGCGCCTACATCCTCGACCACGCCGACGTCTCGGGCTTCGCCATGCACGAGCTGCACGACCTGAGCCAACTGGTGCTGGGCCACCGTGGCAAGCTGCGCAAGCTGGAGGCGCGCTTCGGCCAGCCGCTGTTCATGCGCCAGCTGCTGGCGCTGCGGCTGGCCGTCATCCTGTGCCATGCGCGGCAGGACCCGGACTGCGTCGACATCCAGGTCAGCCCCGACGCCGAGCCGGCGCGCGGCTTCACCCTGAGCTGCCGCCCCGGCTGGGCCGAGGCCTGGCCGCAGTCGGCCCACCTGCTGCGCGAGGAAGTGGTGGCGTGGCAGAAGACGCCATGGGGTTTGCAGTTCGCCGCGCGGGACTGAGGCCCGCAACTGAACTTCCCAAGGGGAGTATGCACCTCTAGCGCCCGCCAGACGGGCGCTGGTGGATTGCATATGGGGGAGTATCTGTTGCCTCAGCGCCGTAGACCCACTTTGGGTCCGGGCTTGCCCGCGATGCGGCGCGTCTGAACAGCAGGCGCTGTCATCGCGGGCAAGCCCCTTCCCACCAGCAGCTCGACGCGCCGCAGTGAATGGAAGCCGCACAGCCCACCAGGCCGGCGGCCCGCCCTCACAACCGCTCAATCGTGCTGCAGATACCAGCGCTTGAGCTGCGCGCGCTCGGCCTCGCCCACGCCCAGCGCGCGCGACAGGTAGGGCTGCACGCCGCCGTAGTCGGCGTCCACGGCGTGCAGCGCGGCGTCGAGGAACTCCTGCTGCACGCGCCACAGCACGTGCAGCACCTCGCGCGGCGCGCGGGCGTCGGGCAGCGCCGGCATGCGGTACAGGTCGTTGGTGAGCAGGTAGTCCTGCATCACCACGTCGCGCGGCACGTCCAGCGCCAGCAGGATCAGCGCGGCGGCGAAGCCGGTGCGGTCCTTGCCGGCGGTGCAGTGAAACACCAGCGGCGCGTCGCTGTCCAGCAGGTGCTGGAACAGCGCGGCAAAGCGCGCCGCGTTGTCGTGCACGAAGGCGCGGTAGGTCTCCTGCATCAGCTCCACCGTGTGCGCGGGCGTCACGGCCTTGCCGGCGTCCAGCAGGTCCTTCATGCGCTGCACCACCGTGGGCTCGATGGGCAGCGGATGCTGGGCCACGCCGGGCAGCTCGTAGGGCACGGCGGCGCGCTCGTCGCGGCCGCGAAAGTCGAACACGCGCGTGACGCCGAGCGACGTGAACACCTCGGCATCCTGGGGCGTCAGGGCCGCCAGGTGGTCGGAGCGGAACAGCCGCCGCCAGCGCACCGGGCGCGCGTCGGCGCCGGTGTAGCCGCCCAGGTCGCGGAAGTTGCTGGCACCGGCGAGCTTGAGGGAGCGATCAGGATCGGTAGACATGGGCGCATTGTGGGCCAAGCGCAGGTCGCACCGGCGCCGCACCCGGCGTCGCGCACTCGTCCTACAGCCGCCTGCGCGGGGCGGCCCAACAATCGCGTCACGCCATGCAGTGCAGCCGTGCCGCAGCGCCCTCTCGCCAGGGCCGGAAAGTGCATCAGGGCTTCAGGGAGAACAGCGGCTCGTGACCACCCCCGCATCCACCACGCAGACGACGGACGTGCCGGCCGCGCCGGGGCCGGAGCGCGACCGCGCCACCCTCGACGTCGCCTCGCAGACGGCCGAGGCGCTGTCGCGCCAGCCGCTGGTCAACGGGCTGGTGAGCGGGGCCGTCATCGTCGCCGCGCTGTACTTCGGGCGCGATCTGCTGGTGCCGCTGGCGTTGTCGATCCTGGTCGGCTTCGTGCTCGATCCGCTGGTGTCGTGGTTGAAGCGCCGCGGCGTGCCGCGGGCGCTGGCGGTGTTCATCGTCATGGCCACCACGCTGGTACTGCTGGCCGGCACCGCCTTCTTCATCGTCGGGCAGCTGCGCCAGCTGGGCAACAACCTGCCGAGCTACGAGCAGACCATCAACCGCAAGCTGCGCAACTTCGGCGACATGATGCGCCAGCCCGGCCTGCTGGACCAGTATTCGCGCGTGGTCACCAAGGTCGAGCGCGAGATCGACCAGGCGCAGCGCCAGGCCGAGCCGCCCAAGCCCGCCGCCGAGCGGCCGCAGCGCGTGGAGATCGTCGGCCAGAGCGTGCGCCCGGCCGAGCGGGTGAAGCGCTGGGTCGACAGCTTTGCCACGCCGGTGGTGATGATCGGCATCGTCATCGTGTTCGTGTTCCTGATCCTGCTGGACAAGGGCGACCTGCGCGACCGCGCGCTGCGGCTATTGGGCAGCAACCTGCACCGCACCACCGACGCGCTGAACGAGGCGGCGCGCCGCGTGAGCAAGTACCTGGGCATGCAGCTGATCGTGAACGCCACCTACGGCATTCCGATGGCGCTGGGGCTGCTGCTGATCGGCGTGCCGGGCGCGCTGGTGTGGGGCCTGCTGGCGGCGATGCTGCGCTTCGTGCCCTACGTGGGGCCGATCATCGGCGCGGTGTTCCCGCTCACGCTGGCCTTCGCGGTTGACCCCGGCTGGGACATGGTGCTGTGGGCGCTGGCGCTGATCGTGACGCTGGAAGTCATCAGCAACAACGTCATCGAACCCTGGCTGTACGGCGCCACCACCGGCCTGTCCACGCTGTCGCTGATCCTGGCGGCGATGTTCTGGACCGCCATCTGGGGGCCGATCGGCCTGATCCTGTCGACGCCGATCACCGTGGTGCTGCTGGTGCTGGGCCACCACCTGCCGCAACTGCAGTTCCTGGAGGTGCTGCTGGGCAGCGAACGCGCGCTGGACGAGCCCACGCGCCTGCACCAGCGCCTGCTGGCGGGCGACGTGGAGGAAGCCGTCGACCTGGCGATCCAGCACGCCGACGCCGAATCGCCCCGGCACTTCTACGACGAGGTCGGCCTGGGCGCGCTGCGCCTGGCCACCAGCGCGCACGGCACGGTGGCCACGGCCGAGCACCGGCACCGCGTGATCTCGGGCATGGACCAAGTGATCGACGAACTGCGCGACCAGCACCCCCCGCCGCCCGAGCTGCCGGTGCGCGTGGCCTGCCTAGGCGGGCGCTGGGCGGTGGACGCGCTGGCCGCCGACATGGCCGCGCACACGCTGGCGCTGGAAGGCATCGGCAGCCGCGCGGTGCAGGTCAGCGTGATGTCGGCCGACTACTTCGCCCAGCTCGACCTGCAGGATGCCGAGGTGCTGGTGCTGTGCTACCTCACGCACGACCCGACCACGCTGGCCAAGTACTTCGTGCGCCGCCTGCGCCGCCGCTGGCCCGACGTGCAGGTGATCCTGGCGGCCCTGAACTACCTGCCCGACCACCCGGAGGCCGACATCGCCACGCTGGTGGGCGCCGACGCGCTGGTCACCTCGTTCGACGAGCTGGTGGCGCAGGCACAGAGCCGGCTCGTCAACACCGCCGACGACGCGCCCTACACCCCGGCACCGCTGCCGGGCAACGAAGCCGAGCGCCTGCAGGCGCTGCGCGATAGCGGCGTGCTGGCACCGGCGCTGCGCGGGCGGCTCGACGCCATCGCCAAGCGCGCGGCCGACACCTTCGACTGCGCCATGGCGCAGGTGTCGCTGGTCGACGAGCAATGGCAGCTCACCCACGGCGACGCCAGCGCCGCCGGCCGGCCCGATGACGGCGCGCCGGAGCAAGGCACGCCGCGTGCGCTGTCGCTGTGCGGCCATGTGGTGGCCGACGGCGAGCCGCTGGTGGTGCCCGACGTGGCGCGCGACCCGCGCTTTGCCGCCAACCCGGTGCTGAAGGAGCGCGGCATCCGCTTCTACGCCGGCGCGCCGCTGCGCACGCGCGAGGGGCAGGTGCTGGGCACGCTGTGCCTGCTCGACACGCAACCGCGCACCCTGTCGCCGCGCGACGTGATGCTGCTGCAGAACATGGCCGACGACGTGATGCGCGCCGTGCGGCAGCAGCAGAAGCAGCGCGATGGCGGCGTGGCGGACGAGGGGCCGGCGCTGGCGCTGCCGTGACGGGCGCCGGGAGCGGTTTCAAACATTTTCAGGCTGAAAGCGCCATTTGACGGGCGCCAACAGCTATTGATTTGATTGCAAGTCAGAATGCGCCGGCAGCACCACCTGCGCCAGCAGCCCCGGCTCGGCGTTGCGCAGCAGCAGCCGCCCGCCATGCGCCTGCGCCACCATGCGCGCCAGGTACAGCCCCAGCCCCACGCCGCCGGTGCCGCGCTGGCGCGCGCCGTCGGGGCGGTAGAACGGCTCGGCCAGCTGCGCCAGCTGCTCGGGCGGCACGCCGGGGCCGTGGTCGCGCAGCTCGATCAGCACGCCCTCGGCGCTGCGGCGCAGGTGCAGCTCGGGCGGCGGCGCACCGGCCGGTGTGTGGCGCAGCGCGTTGTCGAGCAGGTTGCGCAGCAGCAGGCGCAGGCGGCCGGCATCCAGCGACAGCGGCGCGGCCAGCGCGGCATCGGCCTGCAGGCGCACGCTGGCAGCCAGCGGGTTGGCCACGGCCAGTTCGTCGATCAGCGCGCGCGCCAGCGCCGGCAGGTCGGTCGGCGTGCGCTGCAGCGCGGCGTGCGGGCTGGCCAGGCGCTCGCTTTCCAGCAGATCGGCGATCAGCTCGCGCATCTGCCCCAGGTCGCGCAGCAGGGCATCGCGCGTGGGCTGGGTGGCAGCGTCCTCGGGCAGCAGCTCGGCGTTCAGGCGCGCGCGCGTGAGGGGGCTGCGCAGCTCGTGGCTCATGGCCAGCAGCAGCGTGCGCTTGGCGTCCAGCATCTGGCGGATGTCGCCGGCCATGTGGTTCACGGTCTGGGCCAGTTCGCTCAGTTCGTCGGGGTGCCGTGCGTGCTGCACCGGAATCGGCGGCTCGAACTGCCCGGCACCGAAGCGGCGCGGGCCCTCGCCAATGGCGCGGATGGGTCGCAGCATGCGGTGCACCAGCGCGTAGGCCGCCGCCGTCAGCGCCAGCAGCAGGGCCAGCGTAATCCAGACGAAGCGTTGCGCGCCCTGCGCCGGCCGCGCGCTCAACGACAGCTCGATGCGGTGGCCGTCGGCGGTCTGGCGAAGCACCGCGGCGCGGTCGGGCCGATCCTCGCGCGCCCACGGCGGGCCGCGCTGCGGCCGCGCGCCCGAGGCCCAGTTCACCTGCGGCCCGCTGATGTGCACCACCACCGGCAGGTGCGCCGCGATGGCCTGCGCGCGCTCGACGCTCGGTGGCGAGCCGATCTCGGCCACCAGCCGGTCGGCATAGTCGCCGATCAACGGATCGACCGCGCCCCGCCAGCCGCTGGAAAACGCCTTCCCGATGCCGCCCAGGAACACGGCGCTCATGGCCACCGCCAGCAGCAGAAACAGCAGCACCAGCCGCACGCGCAGGGAATGGCGAGCGCGGCGCCACCAGGATGGCCGCACGGCCTCGCTCATGGCAACTCACGCGGCAGGGCCAGCGTGTAGCCGGCATTGCGCAGCGTCTTGATGGCGTCCAGCGGCTCCAGCTTCTTGCGCAGGCGGCTGACCACGATGTCCACGGCGCGCGTGTACAGCTCGGCCTCGTGCCCGCGCAGCGCGGCCAGGATGTCGTCGCGGCTGAACACCTTGCCCGGCGCGCGCGCCAGCAGGTGCAGCAGATCGAACTCGGTGCTGGTCAGCTCGACCGGCTCGCCGCCGCGCTGCACGCTGCGCGTGACCGGGTCAAGCGTCAGGCCATCGAAGCGCAGCGGCGCGTCGGGCGTTGGTGCGGCCACGCGCCGGCGCAGGATGGTCTGCACGCGCGCCACCAGCTCGCGCGGCTCGAACGGCTTGGGCAGGTAGTCGTCGGCGCCCAGTTCCAGCCCCACCACGCGGTCCATCACCTCGCCGCGCGCGGTGAGCATCAGGATCGGCAGGTCGCTGTCCTTGCGGATGGTGCGGCACAGCGCGAAGCCGTCCATCTCGGGCAGCATGACGTCGAGGATGGCGGCGTCGAAGCCGCCGGCCCGCAACCGCGCCAGCCCGTCGCTGGGCGTCAGCGCCTGCGCCAGCCGCAGGCCGAAGCGCTCGAAATACTGCGCCAGCGGCGGGCCCAGGTGTTCGTCGTCGTCGATCAGCAGGACGTTGACCATGCCGATCATTGTGGCGCGTGCGCCAGGCGCCCATGGCGCGCCACCAGGCTGCGCAGGTGCGCCTGCGACGCGCCATCCAGGTGATCGAACAGATCCGCGGCAGCGAGGAGATCACCGCTCAGGTGCGCACGCTGCTGCGCATCGGCCTGGGCGATCAGGCGCAAGGCATGGGCGCGATCGAAGCGCACGCACCAGAGCAGCGAGAGCAACTCATCGTGCGGCTCGGCCTGACGTGCCAACAGGGCCGACCCGCGGGCACGGGCCAGGTCCACCAGGGTCCGCCGGGCCGCCAATGCGTTCGCGTCTGCGCGCATGGTGCTGGCGCCCTTGGACGCCTCAACCACCACGCCGCCAGCCGCGGCGCTTCTGCATGAAGTCACGCACCTGCTGCTGCTGCGCGGGGTTCAGGCTGTCGTAGAAGTCGCCCATGGCCGCGATCACCTCGGGGCTGCCGGTGCGCACGGCGTCGGTCTTCTGCTGCACCAGGGCCTGCGCCTTGGCGCGGTCGAAGGTGGCGCCGGCCACCAGCGACTGCACCTCGGCGCGCGGGTCAGTGCTGCCGCGCACAGCAAGGCGCTGGGCGTGCAGCTTGTCGGACAGCACGGTGAGCTTGGCCTTCTGCTCGGCGTTTAGGTCCAGCTTGCCCGCCACGCGTTCGACCATGCGGCCGCGCCATTCGGCCGATTGCTCGGGCGTGGCGTCGGCGCGCCAGCCGCCGTGGTGCATGCGGTGGCCGCAGGCGGTGAGGCTGCCCAGCACGATGCCGGCGCTGGCCAGGGCGAAGAGACTGCGTTTGATCCAGGTTTTCATGACGGTGCCTTTCAATGAGGCGTGTTGAACATGACCGTCATGGTGCCGCGCGGGCGGCGCCGCGTCTTCTCGGCGCGGTATCGCTGTGTTTCGTTATTTTTCAGCGAAGTCTTCGGTGTCGACTTCACGCCGCGCCTGCTCGGCATAGCGATGGCCGCTGACGGTGGCGGGGTTGATGAGGGCGTCAAGCTCGGCCAGCACGTCTGCAGAAAGGCGCACGTCGGCCGCGCCCAGGTTCTCATGCAGGTGCTCGACCGTGCGCGTGCCAGGGATGGGCAGGATGTCGTCGCCCTGTTGCAGCAGCCAGGCCAGCGCCAGTTGCGCCGGGGTGCAACCGGCATCGGCGGCCAGGCGGCGGTAGTCGGCCAGCAGCGGCAGGTTGCGCGCGAAATGCTCGGGCGCAAAGCGCGGCATGGGGCGGCGGATGTCCTTCTCGGGCAGCGCCTGGACAGCGGCCACATCGGGCAGCGCGCCCGCCAGAAAGCCACGGCCGACCGGGCTGAAGGCGACGAAGCTCACGCCCAGGTCGCGGCAGGCTTGCAGCACGGCAATCTCGGGGTTGCGCGTCCACAGCGAATACTCGGTCTGCAACGCGGCGATGGGGTGCACGGCGTGCGCGCGGCGCAGCGTGTCGGCCGAGACTTCCGACAGGCCGATGGCGCGGATCTTGCCCGCGCGCACCAGCTCGGCCAGCGCGCCCACGCTGTCCTCGATGGGCACGGCCTTGTCCCAGCGGTGCAGGTAGTACAGGTCGATGACGTCGGTCTTCAGCCGCCGCAGCGAGCCTTCGCAGGTGGCGCGGATGGTCTCGGGCCGGCCGTCGATGACGCGGCCGGGCTTGACCGTGCCGTCGCCCGTCTCGTGCGTGAGGCCGCACTTGCTGGCCAGCGTGAAGCGGCTGCGGTGCGGCGCCAGCACCTGGCCGACGATGGACTCGCTGGCGCCGAAGCCGTACAGCGCGGCGGTGTCGAAGTGCGTCACGCCGGCATCGAGCGCGGCCAGCAGCAGCGCCTCGGCCTGCTCGGGCGGCGGCGCCACGCCGTAGGCGTGGCAGATGTTCATGCAGCCCAGGCCGATGGGGCTGACGGTGAAGGGGCCGAGGGCGCGTGGGGGCATGGCTGGGGCTTGTGGGAGTGCGTTCGCGGCTTCCGCCGCTCCTACAATGGGAGCTGCTTGCGCCTGTCAATCAATGATTTCATGCATAAAACAATCTGAAATCCTTATGTATCAGGCGCAGGCAGCTATTAATCAAGAAGCGTTCAGCTGTTGCTCCAGATCGTGCAGGACCTGGTAGCAGGGCAGCACCTGCGCCACGCTGGCGTTGGGCTCGCGGCCTTCGCGGATGGCGGCGAAGAACTCGCGGTCCTGCAGCTCGATGCCGTTCATGCTGACATCGACCTTCGACACATCGATCTTCTCCTCCTTGCCGGTGAACAAATCGTCGTAGCGCGCGATGTAGGTCGCCGTGTCGCCGATGTAGCGGAAGAAGGTGCCCAGCGGGCCGTCGTTGTTGAAGCTCAGGGACAGCGTGCAGATGGCGCCGTTGGCCGCCTTGAGCTGGATGCTCATGTCCATGGCGATGCCCAGATCGGGGTGGATCGGGCCCTGGATGGCGTTGGCCTGCACGATGGGGCTGCCGGCCTGGTAGGCGAACAGGTCCACCGTGTGGGCGGCGTGGTGCCACAGCAGGTGGTCCGTCCAGCTGCGCGGCTGGCCGGCGGCGTTGATGTTGCTGCGGCGGAAGAAGTAGGTCTGCACATCCATCTGCTGGATGTTGAATTCGCCGGCCTTGATCTTCTTGTGCACGTACTGGTGGCTGGGGTTGAAGCGGCGCGTGTGGCCGCACATGGCCACCAGGCCGGTCTTCTTCTGCACTTCGGCCACGCGCTGGCCATCGGCCAGGTTGTCGCACAGCGGAATCTCGACCTGCACGTGCTTGCCGGCCTGCAGGCACTGGATGGACTGCTCGGCGTGCATCTGCGTGGGCGTGCACAGGATGACGGCATCGACCTCGGGCAGCGCCAGGCTTTCGGCCAGGTCGGTCGCCACGTGCGGGATGCCGTACTTGTCGGCCACTTCCTGCGTCGGCTCCCTGCGGCGGCCGATGAGGGACACGACCTCGACGCCGTCGATGTTCTTAATGCCGTCCAGGTGCTTGATGCCGAAGGCGCCGGCACCGGCCAGCGCGACTTTGATGGGTTGGGTCATGGTGATTCCTGTGTGTGTAGAAACGCTGCCGAAACAGCCGGACGCAGAGGACGCGGAGGTTCCGCAGAGGACGCAGAAGATACCGAAGGCTCAGAACACAGTTTGAATTTTCTGCGTCCTCTGCGTATGGACGGCGTTAAAAGCCTCAGACTTGGTTCTCCAGAATAAGGTGCCCCACGGCCGTGTTCGACGCCGGCACATGGAAGAAGCGGTGCGCCACCTTCGGCGCCTGGCCGCTGCCGGCCACGTCGCTCATCGCGCCGCGGGCGATCAGCCACATCACCAGCTCGATGCCTTCGCTGCCCGCCTCGCGCACGTAGTCGATGTGCGGCATGGTGGACAGATCGGCCGGGTCGGCGATCAGGCGGTCGAGGAAGCGGTTGTCCCATTCGGCGTTGATCAGGCCGGCGCGCGGGCCCTGCAGCTGGTGGCTCATGCCGCCCGTGCCCCAGATCTGCACCTTCAGCGGCTCGTCGTAGCTCTCGATGGCGCGGCGGATGGCCTGGCCCAGCGCAAAGCAGCGCTTGCCCGACGGCACGGGGTACTGCACCACGTTGACGTGGAACGGGATCACCTTGCAGGGCCATTCAGCCGGGCTGCCGAACATCAGGTTCATCGGCACCGTCAGGCCGTGATCCACCTTCAGGTCGTTGACGATGGTGAGGTCGAAGTCCTGCTGGATCACCGACTGCGCGATGTGCGAGGCCAGCTTGGGATGGCCCTTGACCACCGGCACGGGGCGCGGGCCGTAGCCTTCGTCGGCCGGCTCGAACTCGGCCGCGGTGCCGATGGCAAAGGTCGGGATCACGCCCAGGTCGAAGTTGGTGGCATGGTCGTTGTAGACGAGGAAGATCACGTCGGGCGTGTTCTCCTTCATCCACTGCTTGCTGAACTCGAAGCCCTTGAACATGGGTACCCAGTACGGCTCCTCGGTCTTGCCGTGGTCGATGGCGGCGCCGATGGCCGGCACGTGCGAGCTGTAGACCGACGCGGTGATACGGGCGTTGCCGTTTGCTCCTGTTCTAGGAGCTTCCTGCGCCTGCTGCACGGCGTCTGCGAGCTCTTTCTGTGCTTTTTCTTCCCACGCCTGCCAGGCATCGGAGCGGGCCATGGGGCCCTGCGCATTGCCACCCTCGCCCACCACGCGGTTGCCCTCGGGCGTGCGGCCGCCGGCTACCATCATGTCGCGGTACTGCTGCTCGGTCATGCCGGTCATGCTGCCGGCCATCTGCTGAAAGCTCAGGCCATCGGTGGCGCCCAGCTTGCTCAAGAAATAGATGTTGCCGCCGGTGCGCATCATCCAGTTCAGGTCGCGCGCACGCACGGCCGCACGCTGCTCGTCGGTCATGGGCCATTCGGCCAGGTAGGCATCCTCGTCAGCCTTGAAGCGTTTGCGGTTTTCGTCCTTCATAAGGCTCATGCAGAACTGGTTGAGCCAGTAGCCCTTGCGGCTCTGGTCGGCATCGAAGATGGTCGTGCCGGGGACGTCGAGATAGGGTTTGTCGAGTGCCATGGTGTGTCTCCTCGTTTACTTCACTTCTTCAGGCCAATACAGGCGCATGGGATTGTCGACCAGCAGCTTGCGCTGCAGTTCGGCCGTGGGCGCGATGTGGGGGATGAAATCGACCAGCAGCCCATCGTCGGGCATGTGGTCCTTCAGGTTGGGGTGCGGCCAGTCGGTGCCCCACAGCACGCGGTCGGGGAAGGTTTCGACGATGCGGCGCGCGAAGGGCACGACGTCGCGGTAGGCGGCCTGCTCGCCATCCAACGCCTTGGGGCCGCTGACCGACAGGCGCTCGGGGCAGCTCACCTTGCTCCACACGTTGGGGTGCTCGCGCATGAACCTCACGAACAGCTCGAACTCGGGGCCATCCACCGGCTGGGTCACGTCGGGGCGGCCCATGTGGTCGACCACCACCGTGGTCGGCAGGCTGGTGAAGAAGTCCCAGAGCTCGGGCAGATCGACCGCCTCGAAGTAGATGACCACGTGCCAGCCCAGTTTGGCGATGCGGCCGGCGATTTCCATCAGTTCGTCGCGCGGGGTGAAGTCGACCAGGCGCTTGACGAAGTTGAAGCGCACGCCGCGCACGCCGGCATCGTGCAGGCGCTGCAGCTCTTCGTCGCTGATGTCGCGCCGCACGGTGGCCACGCCGCGCGCCTTGCCGTTGCTGGCGATGCAGGCATCGACCATGGCGCGGTTGTCGGCGCCGTGGCAGGTGGCCTGCACGATGACGTTGCGCGCGAAGCCCAGGTGGTCGCGCAGCGCGAACAGCTGCGCCTTGCTGGCATCACAGGGCGTGTACTTGCGCTCGGGCGCGTAGGGAAATTCGGCGCCGGGGCCGAACACGTGGCAGTGCGCGTCGACGCTGCCAGGCGGCAGCGCAAAGCGCGGCTTGCTCGGGCCTTCGTACCAGTCGAGCCAGCCCTTGGTTTTCTCGAAATCGCCGGTGGTGGGTTTGGTCATGGTGGGCTTGGAAATCCTGAATACCGGACGCAGAGGATTCGCAGAGAACGCAAGAAAGAAAACCTTTTATTTTGGTTGTTTCTTTTGCGTCCTCTGCGCAATCTCTGCGTCCTCTGCGTCCGGCTGTTTGGCTGTTTGGCTGTTCTAGCGTCAGTCGATGTAGCGCAGCCCCGCCTTGGCCAGCGGCTCGCGCATCTTGTACATGTCGACGCCGAGCACGCCGCTGGCGAGCTGCTCGCGCTTGGCGCCTTCGTTGGCTTCGCGTGCGGCGGCGGCTTCCAGCGTCTTGGCCGCCATGGCGCGCGGCACGCAGACCACGCCGTCGTCGTCCGCCACGATCACGTCACCCGGGTTGACCACCATGCCGGCGCACACCACGGGGATGTTGACGCTGCCCAGCGTGGCCTTGATCGTGCCCTTGGACGAGATCGCCTTGCTCCAGACCGGGAAGCTCATTTCCTTCAGCGTCTTCACGTCGCGCACGCCGGCGTCGATGACCAGCGCCCGCGCGCCACGCGCCTGGAAACTGGTAGCCAGCAGGTCGCCGAAGTAGCCGTCGGTGCACTCTGCGGTGATGGCGGCGACCACGATGTCGCCCGGCTGAATCTGCTCGGCCACCACGTGCATCATCCAGTTGTCGCCGGGGTGCAGCAGCACGGTGACGGCCGTGCCGCTGACCTGCGCGCCGGGGTAGATGGGCCGCATGTAGGGCTTGAGCAAGCCGACGCGGCCCATGGCCTCGTGCACGGTGGCGCTGCCGTATTGGGCCAGCGCGTCGGCCGTGGCCGCATCGGTGCGAGTGATATGGCGGTAGACGACGCCGAGTTCGTACATGGCTTATTTCCCCTTCTTCTTGAGTGCTGCGTCGAGCCGCGGAAACACGCGCCGCGCGTTGCCTTCGTAGACCTTGTAGCGCTGCTCATCCGTCAGATTGTCGGTGGCCTGCACGTAGCGCTTGGTGTCGTCGTAGTAGTGGCCGGTCTCGGGGTCGATGCCGCGCACGGCGCCGATCATCTCGCTGGCGAACAGGATGTTGTCGACGGGGATCACCTTGGTCAGCAGGTCGATGCCCGGCTGGTGGTACACGCAGGTGTCGAAGAAGATGTTGTTCAGCAGATGGTCCTGCAGCAGCGGCTTCTTCATCTCCTGCGCCAGGCCGCGAAAGCGCCCCCAGTGGTAGGGCACCGCGCCGCCGCCGTGCGGGATGATGAACTTCAGGCTGGGGAAATCCTTGAACAGATCACCCTGCAGGCACTGCATGAAGGCCGTGGTGTCGGCGTTCAGGTAATGCGCGCCGGTGGTGTGGAAGCACGCATTGCACGAGGTGCTGACGTGCACCATGGCCGGGATGTCGTACTCGACCATCTTCTCGTAGATGGGGTACCAGTGGCGGTCGGTCAGCGGCGGGCTGGTCCAGTGGCCGCCGGAGGGGTCCGGGTTCAGGTTGATGCCGACGAAGCCGTAGTCCTTGACGCACTTTTCCAGTTCGGGGATGCAGGTGGCCGGATCGACACCCGGCGACTGCGGCAGCATGGCGGCGCCGATGAAGTGGTCGGGGAACAGCTGGCTGACGCGGTAGCACAGCTCGTTGCAGATCGCCGCCCAGGTGCTGCTCACGGCGAAGTCGCCGATGTGGTGCGCCATGAAGCTGGCGCGCGGGCTGAAGATGGTCAGATCGCTGCCGCGCTCCTTCATCAGCTTGAGCTGGTTGGTCTCGATCGACTCGCGCAGTTCGTCGTCGGAAATCTTCAGATCGCTGACCTTGGGCTTGGCTGCGGGGTCGGCGATGCCGGCAATCTGCTGGTTGCGCCAGTGCTCCAGCGCCTTGGGGGCGGTGGTGTAGTGGCCGTGGCAGTCGATGATGAGCGGATTGGCTTGGCTCATGGGCTCCTCGGATGCTTCTGGTGGGGGATGAGCCATTGTGCGATGCCGACCTTCCCAGCGCTACCGGTAGGCGGCACTATCAGATATGCCAATAGGGCATCGCTGATTTAAAGTTATGCTCAAATTTAAATATCGCCATGGACCTGCGCCAACTTGAATACTTCGTGCGCGTGGCCGAACTGGGCGGCTTCACCCGCGCCGCGATTGCGCTGGGCGTGGCCCAGCCGGCCCTGAGCCGCCAGGTGCGCCTGCTGGAGGTGGAACTGCGCCAGACCCTGCTGGCGCGCAACGGCCGCGGCGCCGTCCCCACCGAGGCCGGCCAGGTGCTGCTGGAGCATGCGCGCGGCATCCTGCACCAGGTAGACCGTGCGCGTGAGGAACTGGCCCGCCTGCGCGGCGGCCTGGCGGGGCGCGTCACGCTGGGGCTGCCGCCGTCCGTGGCACGTGCGCTGGCCGTGCCGCTGCTGCAGGGCTTTCGTCAGCAACTGCCGGATGCGCGCCTGTCGATCACCGAGGCGCTGTCAACCGGCATGCAGGAGCAGGTGGCCAGCGGCCGCCTCGACATCGCCGTGCTCTACAACGCGCAGCCCGTGCCGGGCCTCGAAATCGCCCCGCTGGCCAGCGACGCGCTGCTGCTGGTGCGCCGCGCCGAAGAAGCGGGGCACGCCGCCCCAGACGCGGAGATGACGCTGCCCGAAGTCGCCCGCCTGCCGCTGGTCATCCCCACCCGGCCCAACGCCATCCGCATGCACATCGAAGCGGAAATGGCGCGGGCGGGTTGCCGCCCCGAGGTGGCGCTGGAGATCGACGGCGTGGCCGCCATCCTGGACCTGGTGCAGGATGGCGCCGGCTGCGCCATCCTGTCGCGCCACGCCCTGGCCGGCGCCGCGCAAGCTGCCGCCTTCCAGGCCTGCCCCATCGTCACCGCCACCGGGGCACGGCTGCGCATCCCGCTCTACACCGCCGTCAGCAGCCTGCGCCCCACCACCGGCACGCAGCAGGCCGTGCTGGCTTTGGTGCGCGCCCTGGCCCATGAACGCCTGGACGCGCCATGTTGATATTGTTTTTATAGCTACTCGCGCTTTCCTGGTGGGCGCAAAAGCCATTTTTCATTCATTTTTTCCTGCCAGAAACCGCACCCGACACAGGGCATCGCCTTCAGCCTACGTCCAGAGCACCGGCCGTGCCGCAGAATGCAGGCAAGGGATTGAACTTTGCCCTTAGCACTCAATCGAAGAGAGTGCTAGAATACCTGAGCAACATGAAAGGACATTCGACGATGACCCATTCGGCAACCACTTCAGCAAACGCCGTGGCGCTGGCCAACCCGTGGGCTGTTGTACCGCCGCTGGGCAATCTGGACGCCTACATCACGGCCGTCAACCGCCTGCCCATGCTGACGCAGGAGGAAGAGCAGCGCTTTGCGCGCGAGTTGCGCGACAGCGGCGACATCGAGGCGGCCGGCAAGCTGGTGCTATCGCACCTGCGGCTGGTGGTCAGCACTTCGCGCCAGTACCTGGGCTACGGCCTGCCGCACGCCGACCTGATCCAGGAAGGCAACGTGGGCCTGATGAAAGCCGTCAAGCGCTTCGACCCCGACCAGGGCGTGCGCCTGGTGAGCTACGCGCTGCACTGGATCAAGGCCGAGATCCACGAATACATCCTGAAGAACTGGCGCCTGGTCAAGGTGGCCACCACCAAGGCGCAGCGCAAGCTGTTCTTCAACCTGCGCTCGATGAAGCAGGGCTTCAAGGTCGAGGACGCGGCCGATGACATCACGCACCGCGACGCGCTGACCGACGCGCAGATCGACGTGGTGGCGCGCGAACTGAACGTGAAGCCGGAAGAAGTGCGCGAGATGGAAACGCGCCTGTCCGGCGGCGACATCCTGCTGGATCCGGCGCCCTCGGACGACGGCGAGCAAGCCTTCGGCCCCATCGCCTACCTGTCGGACGCCGGCCACGAGCCGACGGCGATGATCGAATCGGCCCAGCGCGACGTGCTGGCCACCGAGGGCATTGCCACGGCGCTGAAGAGCCTGGACGAGCGCAGCCGCCGCATCGTGACCGAGCGCTGGCTGAACGTGAACGACGACGGCTCGGGCGGCATGACGCTGCACGAGCTGGCCGCCGAGTACGGCGTGAGCGCCGAGCGCATCCGCCAGATCGAGGTGGCGGCCATGAAGAAGATGCGCACGGCGCTGGCCGAATACGCCTGACGCCCCACGCGGCGGGCAAGCGCAGAAAAACTTCACGGAACCCGGGCTTGCCCGGGTTTTTCTTGCCCGTTTGTAAGCCAGGCATGTAACGAACTGGCTTAAAAGTTCGGCGTGCCTGCCGTCGTTGCCTTGCTTCACTGGTTTCTTCGCCTGCCGGGCCGTGCGCGCCATGGCCTGGCGCTGGTGTTGCTGGCGCTGGGCAGCGCCGCGCTAGCCGGCCCGCCACCGGCGGTGATCGAGCTCGATGCCCGGGTGCGGCCGGTGGTGCCGCTGCCAGGGCATGCGCAGTTCTGGATCGACAGCGGCGGCCAGCTCGACATCGACGCCGTGGCGCGCCAGGGTGACGCGCTGGACTGGCGCCCCGTGCTGGACGAGGCGCGCTACCCGCTGGACGGGCAGGTGCTGTGGTTCCGCTTTCGCGCGCACCAGCAGTCGGCGCCCCAGCGCTGGTTCATCGAGCTGATGGATTCCGGCATCGACCGCGCCGTGCTGTACCAGCGCAGCGGCGACGGCGCCTGGCACCGGCAGGAAGCCGGCGACGCCGTGCCCGTGCCGCACTGGCCGGTGCCGGGGCGCCTGCCCACCTTTTCGCTCACCACCAAGACCGAGACGCCGGTGGATTACTGGTTGCGCGTCGAGCACGCGCGCGTGGCCTACTCGGCGCCCATCCGCCTCATCAGCGGCACGCCGCTGGCCGTGTCGCGCGATCAGGAGCAGTTCCTGCTCGGGGGCTACTTCGGCCTGCTGGCCATGGTGCTGATGATGGCGCTGGCGCTGTCCATCGCCTGGCGCGACCGTCTGATGATCGGCTACGCGGCCTACGTGGCCTCGGTCGGCATCACCCAGCTGGCCCAGCTGGGCACCGGCGCGCAGTACGTGTGGCCGTACTGGGACTGGTGGAACCGCCTGTCCACCTTCGTCGCGCCATCGCTGTCGGCAGTCGTCGGCCTGCTGTTCATCCGCATGCTGACCGAGCCGGCGCGCAGCTCGGTCTGGCTGGACCGCGCGGTGCTGGCCGTGGCCGCGCTCACCACCACGCTGGTGCTGGTCGACATCGCCGTGCCGCTGGGCGCCACCTACCGGCTGATCGGCGACGTGTTGCTGCTGCTGCTGGCACTGGTCGCCGTGTGCATGGCGCTGGCGTGGCGGCGCAGCCCCGACCGGCACCTGCGCCTGGCCATCCTCGGTTTCATGCCCATGCTGCTGCTGGCGCTGTTTCCGCTGGCGCGCACGCTGGGGCTCATCGCCACCAGCGGGCTGACGCGCTACGGCCTGGCCATCGGCGCGGCGCTGGAGATGCCGATCCTGCTATACGCCATCGCCACCGGCGTGGCCAGCCGGCGCGAAGCGCGCGTGCGCGCCGCGGCCTCGGCCACCACCGACGCGCTCACCGGCCTGGCCAACCTGCGGGTGCTGACGCCGCGCCTGGACGGCGCCCTGGCGCGCGCCGACAAGCAGGGCAGCAGCTTTGCCGTGCTGGTGGTGCACGTGGCCAACTGGAAGGACATTGCCGCCGCGCACGGCCTGCAGGCCGCCGAGCGCGCGCTGGTACTCACGGCCTCGCGCCTGCGCCGCATCGCCGGCGAGGTGGACCTGGCCGCGCGCGTGAGCGAGGCCGACTTCGCCGTGCTGCTGGAAGCACCCACCACGCGGCACGACGCCATCGCGCGAGCGCTCCGCATCGTCGACGAGGGCGCGCGCGACTCCGCGCTGCTGGCCAAGGGCGACGCGCTCGACCTGCGCGTGAGCGTGGCCATGCTGCCGAGAAAGCCGCTCAACGGCGCTGCCGTGCTGCGCTGGATGCTGGGCGCCGCGCGCGCCGGCCGCATGGGGCCGGCCGAAGACCGGGTGCGCGTGCTGGGCTGAGGCGCGCCCGGCGCCGGCTAACATCGCGTTTTTCAGCGGCCGCCACCGCGGGCCGCGCCCCTCGCCCATTCACGACACCACCATGCCCATTGCCCCGCTCTCCCGCCGCGCGCTGATCGCCGGCGCCGCCCTGCTCGCTGCCATCGGCGCCGCCACGCCGGCCTTCGCACAGGCCGCGGCCTGGCCTGCCAAGCCGCTGCGCATCATCGTCGGCTTTCCGGCCGGCTCGTCGCCCGACCTGACGGCGCGCGCGCTGGCCGACCCGCTGGAGAAGGCGCTGGGCCAGCCCGTCATCGTCGACAACCGCGCCGGTGCCGGCGGCAACATCGGCGCCGACGCGGTGGCCAAGGCCACCGACGGCCACACCATCGGCCTGATGATCAACGGCAACATGACCATCGCCCGGCTGCTGAACCCCGCCGTGCGCTACGACCCGCTGAAGGACCTGGCGCCGGTCAGCCTGGTCGGCGTGGCGCCGCTGGTGCTCACCGCCCCGGCCAGCGCCGCGGGCGGTGATGCGCGGGCCTTCTTCGACGCCGCGCGCGCCGCCGGCGACAAGTGGAGCTACGGCTCGCCCGGCGTGGGCACGGTGGGCCACATCGGCATGGAGCTGCTGAAAAGCCGCGCTGGCATCGCGCCGGTGCACGTGCCCTACCCCGGCTACCCGCAGGTGTTCAACGCCATGGTGGGGGGCGACCTGCAGCTGTCGATGCTGCCACCGGCGCTGGCCAACACGCAGATCAAGGCCGGCAAGCTGCGCGGCATCGGCGTCACCTCCAGCGGGCGCAGCACGCTGGTGCCCGACCTGCCCAGCCTGGCCGAAGCCGGCGTGAAGGATTTCAACCTGGAGATCTGGAACGCCGTGGCCGCGCCGGCCAGCATGCCGAAGGCGCATGTCGAGAAGCTGGCCGCGGCCGTCAGCGCCATCGTGCGTGCGCCCGAGATGCGCCAGCGCCTGTTCCAACAGGGTTGGCAGGCCGTGGGCTCGTCGCCCGAGGGGCTGGCCAACCGCATCCGCAGCGACGCGCAGGTGCTGGGCGGCATCATCCGCACGCAGGGCATCAAGGCGGAATGAGGCGCTTCAATAAAGTGAGCTGCTTGCGCCTGCTACGTCTTGATTTCAGATGATTTTATATCTGAAACCCTTGTATACCAAGCGCAAGCAGCTATCTTTATTGATCAGGCCCCACCCAGCAGCAGCTTGATGTCTTCGGCCACCAGCTTCGGATCGCTGCCGTAGCGGCTGTACAGGCGCAGCCGGCCCTGCGGATCGTAGATGTAGCTCTGCGCGCTGTGGTCCATGCTGTAGCTGGTGGGGGTCTTGCCGTCGACCTTCTTGAAGTAGATCTTGTAGTCCTTGGCCAGCGCGGCCAGCGCCTCGGGCGATGCGGCGTACAGGCCCAGGAAGCCGGGGTCGAAGCTGCCCATGTAGGCCTTCAGCACCTCGGGCGTGTCGCGCTCGGGGTCAATGCTGACGAACAGCACCTGCAGCTTGTCGCCATCCGGCCCCAGCAGTTGCTTGACCTGCGCCATCTCGGTCATGGTGGTGGGGCACACGTCGGGGCATTGCGTGAAGCCGAAGAACATCACCACCGCCTTGCCCTTGAAATCCTGCAGGGTGCGCGGGCGGCCGTTGAAGTCGGTGAGCGCGAAGTCCTTGGCGTAATCGGCACCGGTGATGTCGATGCCGCGAAACTGCGGCTTGCCGGGCTGGCAGGCAGTCAAAACGGCCGCAGCGCCTGCCAGCAGGGCGCCAGCAGCTATTTGTTTAATAGCAATTCGACGTGGATTCATAGCAGGTAGTGGTCCAGCAGCAGCGCCGCGAACAGCAGCGACAGGTGGATCAGCGAGAAGCGGAAGGTCTTGCGCGCCTGCGCGTCGGAGTAGCTGCGCCACAGCTTGAAGGCGTGCCAGATGAAGCCCGCGTTGAGCACCAGCGCCGCCGCCAGGTAGATCCAGCCGCTGAGGCGGTAGATGAAGGGCAGCAGGCAGGCCGCCAGCAGGATGAAGGTGTAGAGCAGAATCTGCAGGCGCGTGAACTCGTTGCCGTGCGTCACAGGCAGCATGGGCAGGCCGCTCTTGCGGTAGTCCTCCACGCGGTACAGCGCCAGCGCCCAGAAGTGCGGCGGCGTCCACAGGAAGATGATCAGCACCAGGATCAGCGCCTCGGGCGCGACGTGGTTGGTCATCGCCGTCCAGCCCAGCAGCGGCGGCATGGCGCCGCTGGCGCCGCCGATGACGATGTTCTGCGGCGTCAGCGGCTTCAGGATCACGGTGTAGATGACCGCATAGCCGACGAAGGTGGCGAATGTCAGCCACATCGTGAGCGGATTGACCCACACGTACAGGATGGCCGAGCCGAGGGCGCACAGCAGGGCCGAGAAGGCCAGCGCCTGCGTGTCGCTGAGCTGCCCGCGCGCCGTGGGGCGCCAGGCGGTGCGGCGCATCTTGGCGTCGATGGTTTTCTCGATCAGGCAGTTGAACGCCGCTGCCGCGCCGGCCACCAGCCAGATGCCGGCGCAGGCGATCAGCATGCGCCGCAGCGCCGCGCCGCTGGGCAGGCCCGGCACCGCCAGCACCATGCCGATGAGCGCGCAGAACACGATGAGCTGCACCACGCGCGGCTTGGTCAGCACGTAGTACTGGCGCCAGACCGGCATGGCCGACAGGGTGACGGTGGGCGTGGCGGGCTGGGCGCTCATGCGGCCACCTCGCGCGCCGCCCGCGTCTCGGCCGTCACGGGCACCGCGGCGCGGCGGCTGGCGCACAGCGCCCAGGCCAGCACCGTCATCAGCGCCGCGGCGCCGCCGGTGTGCAGCACGGCGGCCAGCAGCGGCCAGTCGAGGATCACGTTCGACAGGCCTGTGACCAGTTGCAGCGCCGCCAGGCCGACGATCCAGCGGCGCTGCCGCGCCAGCCGGCCGCGCTGGTGCAGGCGCCAGGCCAGCAAGCCCAGCACCACGAACACGGCGTAGGCGAACAGCCGGTGCGTGTAGTGGATGGCCGTGAGCGCATGGAACGCCAGCGGCGAACCGTCGGCCGAGGTGCCCAGCGGCCGCCACAGCTCGAAGCCCTGCGCGAAATCCATCTCGGGCCACCAGCTGCCCTGGCACATCGGGAAGGTGTTGCACACCAGCACGGCGTAGTTGGTGCTCACCCAGCCGCCCAGGGCGATCTGCAGGCCCACCATGAGCGCCGCCGCCCACAGCAGCGCGCGCAGGCCGCTGCCCACGGGCTCGACCGGCGCGCCGGCGGCCTGCCGGTAGCGCTCGGCCTGCACCGCCAGCAGCACCAGCAGGCCCACGCCGCCCAGCAGGTGCAGGGTGACGATGGCGGGAAACAGCTTCATGGTGACGGTGAGCGCGCCGAACGCGCCCTGCGCGCACACCCACGCCAGCGTGAACAGCGGCCAGCCCGGGTGCACCGGTGCCGCGCTTTCGCCCACCGCCGCGCGCGCGCGCCGCCACTGCAGCCAGGTGGCCAGCGCCAGCACGATGATCAGCACGCCCACGCCGGTGGCCAGGTAGCGGTGGATCATCTCCACCCAGGCCTTGCCGTGGGTGACGGGGCCGGTGGGCATGGCCTCTTGCGCGGCGGCAATGTGCTCGCGGGCGCCCACCGGGCTGGCCTTGCCGTAGCAGCCGGGCCAGTCGGGGCAGCCCAGGCCCGAATCGGTAAGCCGCGTGAAGGCGCCGAACAGCACCAGATCGAAGGTGAGGAACAGCGTGAGCAGCGTCAGCGCCTGCAGGCGCCGGGCCGGGCTGGCGCTCTGGTGCCGCAGCCACAGCCAGGCCAGCGGCCCCAGCGCGACCACCAGCCCCATGCCCATCAGGCGCAGGGCCGGGCTCAGGTCGTACAGGGGCGTGGTGTCCATGGCTCAGCAACCGCTCTCGCACAGGCGGTCATCGCGGCCAAGGCCGCTGCCACCAGCGCAGCGTCGAATCGAATGGCCCGCGGAGGGCGACCCAGGGTGGCGCATCAGCATCACCTCCCAGCCTCGTCCCAGCTGGCCGAGGCGCGCATCAGGCGCAGCAGATCGGTCTTGGCCTTGGACGCCGTCGCCTTGTCCAGATGCGGCGGAAAACGCATCATCCAGTGGCCCATCGGGTCGACCACGTACAGGTGGTCGGGCAGCTGCGCACCCGCGGCGGGCTGCAGCCATTGCGCCAGCGCATCGGCCGGCACGCGCACCACGGTGGCCTGGCCCAGCGCCGGGCGCAGGGTGTCGGGGATGCGGGCGTCGTCGCTGACCAGCCAGACCCAGTCCAGGCGGTCCTTGTCGCGCCCCAGGCTTTCGCGCAGCTGGCGCTGCAGGTACAGGTTGCTCTGGCAGGCCTCGTCGCAGGCGCCGCCGGCCACGCTGAGCAGCAGCCACTGGCCCTTGAGCGAGGTCAGGTCGAACGGACGACCGCTCAGATCGGTGGCGGCAGCGGCGGGAATGGGGCGCTGCGGATCGATCAGCTCGCCATAGTTGCGCCGTCCCTCGGGCCGCACGACGTAGTAGCTGAAGTACGAGGCGATCACCGGCGCCGCGCACACCAGCGCCAGCAGCAGCATCTGCCAGCGCCCGGCGCGTGTGCGGCGTGCATCCTGCGCCACGGCATCGCCCAGTGACGGCATGGTGTGCACGGTCAGGCCGAGCGGCTGGTCGCCGTGCTTGGCGTCAGGAGCGGCGGGAGCGGTAGAAAGGTCTGACAACTTGAAACCACAAAAAAAGCAGCGCGATCAATGCACACAGACCGAACCACTGAAAGGCATAGCCGTAGTGCTTGTCGACCCCGGTGGTGGGCTCGGGCCAGTCGCGGCGCAGGCCCTCGGACGGCGCGCCGGTCTGCAGCACCATCAGGTTCGCCAGCGGCAGGCCGGTTTCAGCGCGGAAGGCGTCCAGGTCGAGATTCTGCCGGATCGGCCCGCCCTGCTCTTCGCCCAGCGCATACAACCTGGGTGGGTGCGCGGCCATGCGGCCACTGATCTGCACCTCGCCGGCCGGCGTCTGCACCGGCGGCAGGGCCGTGCGCTCGGCGATGTGGCGCGGCGCCCAGCCACGCTGCACCAGCACCACGGCCTGGGTGCCCGCCAGCCGCAGCGGCGTGAACACGTAGAAGCCGGTGGCCCGCAGCATCGGCCGGTTGTCGAGAAAGATGGTGTGGTCGGCCAGCCATTCGCCGCGCAGCGTGACGCTGCGGTGCAGCAGCTCGGCGGCGGCGGCCTCGTCGAGCGGGCGGGCCAGCGTGGCGCCGTCGAGCGCGGGCAGCTGCTCGCGTTGCTGGACGGCGGCGAACAGCGCCTGCTTCTCGGCGGCGCGCGACAGCTGCCAGCGGCCGAGCGAGAACGTCGTGGCCACGCCGACCACGGTGGCCAACAGCACCACCATGGCGCGCCAACCCGTGTGCCAGCTTTTCACGGAATAATGCGCCCCATGACAAAAGTGCTCGTCGGCGTGGCGTTCCTCGGCATTCTGGGCAGCCTGGCCTCTGCGCTGTTCTTCATGATGAAACCCCGCCAGCCGGGCGACGCCGACGACCCGGCGCGCGCGGGCCGCATGATGCGTGCGCTGGCGCTGCGTGTCGGGCTGTCCGTGGTGCTGTTCATCTGTGTGCTGATCGCGTGGAAGCTGGGCTACATCCAGCCGACCGGGATTTCCTCGGGCCCCTGAGCCTGCGGGAGGGGGAACCAGCAAAAAGAGCGCCAGGGGCGCTCTTTTTGTTTGATCGGGTGTGTCGCCTTACATCCAGTACACCAGGATATACAGGCCCAGCCACACCACGTCCACGAAGTGCCAGTACCACGCAGCCCCTTCGAAGCCGAAGTGGCGCTGCGGCGTGAAGTGGCCCTTCATCAGGCGCAGCGTGATGAAGAACAGCATCAGCATCCCGACCAGCACGTGGAAGCCGTGAAAGCCCGTCAGCATGAAGAAGGTGGAGCCGTACACGCCCGAGCTGAGCTTGAGGTTCAGGTCGCGGTAGGCGTGCATGTACTCGTAGCCCTGCACGAACAGGAAGATCAGGCCCAGCAGCACCGTCATCCACATGAAGGCGATGCAGCGGGCGCGGTTGTTGGCCAGCAGGGCGTGGTGGGCGATGGTCAGCGTCACGCCCGAGGTCAGCAGCAGCGCGGTGTTGATGGTGGGCAGCCAGAACGGCCCCATGGTCTGGAACGGCTCGACGATGCCGGCGGGCGACGCGGTGGCGCCGGCGGCCACGCTGGGCCACACGGCCTTGAAGTCGGGCCACAGCAGGGCGTTGTCGAGGCTGCCCAGCGCCGGCACCGAGTGCGCGCGCGCCCACCACAGCGCGGTGAAGAAGGCGCCGAAGAACATCACCTCGGAGAAGATGAACCAGCTCATGCTCCAGCGGTACGACAAGTCGATCTTGCGACCGTACAGGCCGCCTTCGCTTTCGCGGATCGCATCGCCAAACCACTGGTAGAGCACAAACAGCCACCAGACCAGCCCCAGGAAGAAGGCGTACGGCGCCCACACCGCGCCGTTCATCCACATGCCGGCACCGACGATCAGGAAGAACAGCCCGATGGCCGCCATCACCGGATGACGCGACTCCGCCGGAACAAAGTAATACGGCGTGTGGCCGTGGGTCGTGCTGGACATGTTCACTTCACTCCTGTACTCTCAATTTTGTAGCTTTTCGCGCTTATCTGGATTGGCCTCAAGGCCATTTTCATTCAAAATTCTCAAACCGCCGGCGTGGCACCGGAAACCACCCAGTTGACGATGCCCAGCAACAGCAGCACCAGCAACAGCACGCCCACGATGCCCGCCAGGACGATGTGGAACGGGTTCACCTGCGCCAGGTCCTGCTGGTATTCGCTGCGCTTGCGGATGCCCAGGAAGCCCCAGGCCACGATGCGCATCGAACGCCAGAACGAACTCCTGGGCGGCTGCGTCGGCACGGCGGGGCGCTGATCGGTCATGCGCCGGCTCCAGCTGGTGTCGCGGCCGCACGGGTCTCGGGGGCCGCAGGCGTCTGCCCGCCGACCTCGAAGAAGGTGTAGGACAGCGTGATGGTCGTCACATCCTTGGAGATGCGCGGATCGATCACGAACGCCACCGGCCACTCCTTCTTCTCGCCCGGCTCCAGCGTGTACTGGTTGAAGCAGAAGCACTCCAGCTTGTTGAAGTGCGCCGTGGCCTGGCGCGGTGCATAGCTGGGAATGGCCTGCGCGGCCATGCGCCGGTTCTGCACGTTCTGGAATTCGTACATCACGGTGGCCAGTTCGCCCGGATGCACCTGGATCGACCGCTGCGCTGGCTTGAAGTGCCAGGGCCCGCGCACGTTGGCATCGAACTCGACGGTGATGGTGCGGCTTTCGTCGACCTGGCTGTTGAGCAGCACCTGCGCCGCCTTGCCGGCCTTGCCGCCGCCGGGCACCTGGCGCTCGGACAACGACAGGATGTTGATGCCGGTGGCCTCGCAGATGGCGCGGTAAAGCGGAATCATGGCGTAGCCGAAGGCGAACATGCCCAGCGCCACCACGCTGAGCTTGCCCACCATCCTGAGGTTTTCAGTGCGCAACCGCATCGCCTGCCCCTCAGCCGCCCAGCACCAGCATGCGGACGATGAAGCCGATGAAGAACACCAGCGCCACCGACCCCAGGATCAGCCCCAGACGGACGTTGCGCTTGCGTTGTTCCGAAGTGGTCATCGTCTTGGCACCATGAACCACATCAGCCGATCACGCGGGTCGCCGTGGCGTCCAGCTTGGGCGGGTTCTCGTAGGTATGGAAGGGCGCCGGCGACGGCACTTCCCATTCCAGGCCCTCGGCGCCTTCCCACGGGCGCTGGGGCGCCGGCTGGCCCTGGCCGCGCATGGCGGGCAGCACCACGAACAGGAAGAAATACACCTGCGCGAAGCCGAAGAAGAACGAGCCGATCGACGCGATCATGTTGAAGTCGGCGAACTGCATGGGGTAGTCGGCGTAACGGCGCGGCATGCCCGCCAGGCCCAGGAAGTGCATCGGGAAGAAGGTCACGTTGAACGCGATCATCGACCACCAGAAGTGGATCTTGCCGCGCGCTTCGTTGTACATCACGCCGGTCCACTTGGGCGCCCAGTAGTAGAAACCGGAGAACAGCGCGAACAGCGAGCCGGCCACCAGCACGTAGTGGAAGTGGGCGACGATGTAGTAGGTGTCCTGGATCTGGGTGTCGATCGGGGCCACGGCAGGGATCACGCCGGTGAAGCCGCCGATGGCGAACACGAAGATGAAGCCAACGGCGAACAGCATCGGGGTCTCGAAGGTCATCGAGCCGCGCCACATGGTGGCGATCCAGTTGAAGATCTTCACGGCCGTCGGCACGGCGATCAGCATGGTGGCGTACATGAAGAACAGCTGGCCCGTCACCGGCATGCCGGTGGTGAACATGTGGTGCGCCCAGACGATGAACGACAGGATGGCGATGGCCGCCACCGCATACACCATGGAGGCGTAGCCGAACAGCTTCTTGCGCGCGAACGCCGGCACCACTTGGCTGATGATGCCGAAGGCCGGCAGGATCATGATGTAGACCTCGGGGTGGCCGAAGAACCAGAAGATGTGCTGGTACATGATCGGGTCGCCACCGCCGGCGGGGTTGAAGAAGCTGGTGCCGAAGTGGCGGTCGGTCAGCGTCATGGTGATGGCGCCGGCCAGCACGGGCATGACGGCGATCAGCAGATAGGCCGTGATCAGCCAGGTCCAGCAGAACATGGGCATCTTCATCAGCGTCATGCCGGGGGCGCGCATGTTCAGGATGGTGACGATGATGTTGATGGCGCCCATGATGGAGCTGGCGCCCATGATGTGCATGGCGAAGATGCTGGTGTCCATCGACAGGCCCATCTGCAGCGTCAGCGGGGCGTACAGCGTCCAGCCCGCGGCCGGCGCGCCACCGGGCATGAAGAACGAGCCCACCAGCATGATGCCGGCCGGGATCAGCAGCCAGAAGCTGAAGTTGTTCATGCGCGCGAAGGCCATGTCGCTGGCGCCGATCTGCAGCGGAATCATCCAGTTGGCGAAGCCCACGAAGGCCGGCATGATGGCGCCGAACACCATGATCAGCCCGTGCATGGTGGTGAGCTGGTTGAACAGCTCGGGGTTGACCAGCTGCAGGCCGGGCTGGAACAGCTCGGCCCGGATCAGCAGGGCCAGCACGCCGCCGATCATCAACATGGTGAACGAGAACAGCAGGTACAGCGTGCCGATGTCCTTGTGGTTGGTGGCGAACACCCAGCGGCGCCAGCCGGTCGGCGCGTGGTGATGGTGGTCGTCGTGCGCGTGGTCGGCGTGACCGGTGTGGGGGGTGGGAAGAACGGCGCTCATGGAGGACTCTCCGGATAAATCTCTGAACTTGGTGGGCGGCTTCAGCCGGCGGCGCCGATGTCGACGCGGCGGGCGGCCTGGTCGGAGCCCTGGCCGGCGGTGATCACTTCGGGCTTGCGCAGCTCGATGCGCTCGGCCGCAATGCCGCCGGCCTGCAGCGCATCGCGCACGGCCTGGGCACGGTTCTTGGCGAGTTCGGCATTGACGTCCGCGTTGCCGGTCGAGTCGACGAAGCCGGACAGCGCCACCTTCACTTCAGGATGGGCCTGCAGATAATCGACCGCGGCCTTCAACGTGGTGCTGGCCTCGCCGTCGAGAGCGCTCTCGCCGGTGGCGAAGAACACCTGGAACGGCATGCCGGCGGGCGCCGCTGCCGCCGTCGTGGGTGCCGAGGCAGCCGGCGCAGCCGCCGGTGCCGCGGTCGCCGCCGTGCCGCCACCTTCGGGGAACTTGCCGGCGCGCGCCGCAGCGAAGTCCGACGGCTGGATCATCTTGCCGGTCTGGTTGGTCCAGTGGTTCTTGCTGTAGGTGGCCACCGCTGCCAGCTCGACGTCGGACAGCTGCTTCCACGACGGCATGGCGCCGTTCAGGCGGCCGTTCAGCAGCACGCGCATCTGCTCGGCAGGATCGTGCAGCACGACCTGGCTGCCGTCCAACGGCTTGATGGCACCGCCGCCCTTGCCGTTTTCCAGGTGGCAGGCAGCGCAGTTGGCGGCATACACCTTCTGGCCCCTCGCGACCAGTTCAGGCAGGGTCCAGACCTTGTTGGGGTCGTCGGCCAGCGCGGCCATGCGCTTGTTCTGCTCCTCGACCCAGGCGGTGTATTCATTCTGCGGCAGCACCTTCACGTGGATGGGCATGTAGGCGTGTTCCTTGCCGCACAGTTCGGCGCACTGGCCGTAGAAATCGCCGGTCTGCTCGGCGCGGAACCAGGTGTCGCGCACGAAGCCCGGAATCGCGTCCTGCTTGACGCCGAAGGCCGGCACCATCCAGGCGTGGATCACGTCGTTGGCCGTGGTGATGATGCGGATCTTCTTGCCGACCGGCACCACCAGCGGGTTGTCGACGCGCAGCAGGTAGTCGTCGCCCTGGGGCATGCCGGCGTCCGACAGCGCGCGCTGCGACGAATCCAGTGTGGACAAAAAGCCGATGCCCGCGCCCTCGCCGTTGATGTAGTCGTAGCCCCACTTCCACTGGTAGCCCGTGGCCTTGATGGTGAGATCGGCGTTGGTGGTGTCCTTCTGCGCCACCACCACCTTGGTGGCCGGCAGCGCCATGCCGATGACGATCAGGAACGGCACCACGGTCCAGGCCACCTCGACCGCGACCGATTCGTGGAAGGTGGCCGCCTTGGCACCCTGCGACTTGCGGTGCTTCCAGATGGAATAGAACATCACCCCGAAGACCAGGATGAAGATGACGGTGCAGATGATCAGCAGCATCCAGTGCAGGCCGTGCTGCGCTTCGGCGATCTTGGTGACCGGCGGATGAAGGTTGAGCTGATTGACCGCCGGCCCGCCCGGAAGATCGTTCACCCGGGCCGCGTGTGCCGCGGTGGAAGCCATCCACGCCGCACTCCAGATGGCCACCTGGCCCGGCACGCCGGACAGCTTGTTTGCAATGCTTTTCATCGTGCCCACGTTGTTTACCGCCTCAACCATATTCACTTCCCGATCAGCGCAGTGGTTGCGAACCTGCCGCATCCAAGGCCCTGCGCATCTCCCCGGCCAGCACTGGCCGCCACTCCGGCCGCACGTGACGCCCGATGTCCAGCCGCTGTCCGTGCGCCATCACCTCGATCAGGTTCTGCTCGCTCGTCAGCGGCGCGATGCGGACATGCGCACAGCCGAACTCCACCTTCTCACGCCTGCCGGCGTATTCCCTCTCCACCACCAGACGGCCGCCTTGCAGCGATACCGTCTCGCCATCGGCCGCGTGCCGTGCATAGGCCAGAAACGCGGCGCCGACCGCCAGCAGTTCCAGCCCTGCGAACCCCAGCACCAGCTTGGCGCCCAGCCACCAGAAGCCGATCGCGATGCCGAGCGACATCAGGCACAGGCCTGCATAGATGCCGCCCAGCTGGCGCGGCGTGACACTGCAGTTGCGCCTGAGGTGCCACGCCACCGCTTGATCGCTGACGCGGGCCAGCCGATATGCTGACGCTTCCTGCAAGGCAACACCCTCCGGATTTACGCTAAGCACCAACGCCTCGCGCAAGTGGGGGGCAGTTTACCCGAGTGGGCGAAGGTCTTTGATAAACCTCAAAGAGAGCGCTGATTCCTATTGCGTTGCCGCAACGTTGCCCGCATTTCGTCGAGTCCGATCGCGGTTTCGTCTTTCACGCTGTGCCTGGGTGGCGCTTTCACGGCGTGGCCGTAGATGACCTCGAAGCTCAGCGACAGCGGCTCGCCGCTGCCCGGCGCCCGCAGTTGCTCGTCCATCGCGGCCTCCAGCCGCTGGCGCCAGCCATGCGAGCGCAGGGCACCAAAACGGCCGACGTGCAGGTTGCGGCCCAGCTCGCGCAGCTCGGCCAGCAGGCGCTGCGGCGAGGCGAAGGTGAGCGTGATGAGTTCCATGTCCATCACCGGCTCGGCAAAGCCTGCCGCCACCAGCTGGTCGCCCCAATCGTGCATGTCGGTGAATTCGTGCGCCGGCGGCGGCCAGCCGAGGCGGGCGTACAGGCCACGCAATTCCTTCAACGTGTCCGGGCCGAGACAGGAGAACATCACGAAGCCATCCACCGCCAGCGCACGGTGCCAGTCGGCCAGCAGCGCCGCCGGATCGGCCGCGTGGTGCGCCAGCATGTTGGCCCACACCAGTTGCACCGAGGCCTCAGGCGGACGCGCCACGGCTTCTTCGCTGGCGCGTGCCCCCACCAGCTTGCGCCACCAGCCGGTTGCTTCTTTTTTTGTAGCATCTGGCGCTTGCTGCAAGCCGTCAAACACCCGAAAACACCTGGAACCCGGGTAATGCGCCGCCACCAGATCGTGCCCCGCCAGACCACCTCGCACGGGCTCCCAGTGCGCCCAGGCCTGCACCGGCAGGCGGATCACGCCCAGCCGTTCGGCCATGCGGCGCGCCACCTCCTCGTGAAGCCAGGGCGAGGCGGCATGCGGGCGCCCGGCCCAGCGGCGGGCGGCCACGGGGTCGATGCTGGGCGGAAGGTGGCTGCGGTCGGTGGCCATGAGCGGGCAGTATATTTACCGGGCCCCGCACGCCATCGCTTGTTCGAGCCCATGTTCACTCGCCTGCTGAACCGCCCCTCTGGGCCGCACCAAGCTGCGGCGCACTGGCCCAGCCAGTGCATGGTGTGCCGCGCCTGGCCGGCCAGCACGCTGTGCGCGGACTGCGTGACACGGTTCGCGCCGATGGTGCCGCGCTGCACCACCTGCGCGCTGCCCGTGCCGCCGGGAGTGCCCATCTGCGGTGCCTGCCTGCGCGATCCGCCACCCATGGCGCAGTGCCTCGCCGCCCTGCCCTACGCCTGGCCATGGTCGATGTGCCTGGGTCACTGGAAGTTCGAGGGCGACGTGGGTCTGACCCGCCCCTTCGCGCGGCTGATGCTGGCCGCACCCGGCGTGCGCGATGCGCTCGACGCCGCCGAGCACGTGCTCCCCATGCCGATGTCTGCCGCGCGCCTGGGCCAGCGCGGCTACAACCCGGCGCTGCTGCTGGCGCGGCGCCTGGCGCGCAGCCGCACGCGGGCCGACCTGTTGCTGCGCACGCGCGACACGCCGCCGCAACGCAGCCTGCCACGCGCGCAGCGGCTGAAGAATGTGCGCGGGGCGTTCCAGGTCGATCCCTTGCGCGCGCAGGCGCTGCAGGGCCGCCGCGTGGTGCTGGTCGACGACGTGATGACCACCGGCGCCAGCGTGCGTGAAGCGGCCGCGGCCTTGCGGGCGGCAGGCGCGGCGCAGGTGACCGTGCTGGTGCTGGCCCGCACCGACGAGCCGGCGCGAAACTGACACCGCGCACAAAACACCACGCAACCGCGCGCACAATCGCGCCCCATGTTCCACATCGTCCTGGTCGAGCCCGAGATTCCGCCCAACACCGGCAACGTCATCCGCCTGGCGGCCAACACCGGCTGCACGCTGCACCTGATCGAGCCGCTGGGCTTTTCGATGGACGACAAGCACCTGCGCCGCGCCGGGCTCGATTACCACGAGTACGCCACGCTGCGCCGCCATGCCGGCTGGCCGGCCTTCATCACGGCCGAATGCCCCGCGCCCGCGCGCCTGTTCGCCCTCACCACGCGTGGCACGCGCGCCGTGCACAACGTGGCGTTTCAGCCTGGCGACTGGCTGGTGTTCGGTGCCGAAACGCGCGGCCTGCCGCCCGCCGTGCGCGCGCACGTGCCGCCGGCGCAGCAGCTGCGCCTGGCCATGCGCGCCGGCCAGCGCAGCCTGAACCTGTCCAACGCGGTGGCGGTGGTGGTCTTCGAAGCCTGGCGGCAGAACGGCTTTGCCGGCAGCTGATGCGCCCAAGCGTGCTTTTTTGGCTGCAGCGCGGTGCGGCCGCGGTTGATCTTTTGTAACACGCCGCTACACTGAAAAGCACACCCGTGTCGGCGCCACCCTGCCGCTTCCAGTTTCCTGATGCGGCCCACAAGGCCGCCCCATGCGACCACCCCAACCATGATGCAGACCCTTCGTCCCCTGGCCCAGGCCGCGTTGAACGTCGGCCGGCGCTTCACCGGGCCGCGCCCGGCCACGCTGGCCGATCTGGCGCGCATTCGCCGCGTGATGGGCGAGCAGGTGCTGGATTGCGAGCTGCGCGTGGCGCGCCGCGTGCGCGCCCACCTGGACGGCGCCAGCAGCGTGATGCAGCTGTGGCTGCTGCGGGCCGAGATCTACCAGGCCGTGGCCGACGAATTCGGCCAGCCCGAGGCCATGCGCCGCGTCGAGCGCCTGGCGCCGCTGTTCGACGGCCTGCTGCCCGCCAGGCAGCGCGCCACCTGAGCGCCTGGCGCGGCGCGCTTCAGGTATAGGAGCGCGACAGCGATTCGGCCACGCACACCGGCTTGGCTTCGCCCTCGCGCTCGATGGTGCACTTCCAGGCCATCTGCATGCCGCCCTCGATGGGCGTGGCCTCCATCAGCTCGATGCGCACGCGCAGCCGGCTGTTCACCGGCACCGGCGCCATGAAGCGCACCTTGTTCAGCCCGTAGTTGATGCCCATGCGCACGTTCTTCACCTTGAGCGCGCGGTCGAAGAAGCCGGCCAGCAGCGACAGCGTGAGGTAGCCGTGCGCGATGGTGGCGCCGAAGGGCCCGGCCTTGGCGCGTTCGGCATCGACGTGGATCCACTGGTGGTCGCCGGTGGCGTCGGCAAACTGGTTGATGTGCTGCTGCGTCACCTGGTGCCAGTCGGTGACGGTGATTTCCTGGCCCGCCAGGGCCGCCAGTTCGTCGAGGGTGTCGAAGGTTTTCATGCGCGCAATCTAGCGCGCCGGGCAGCGCACGGCTGTCCGCCGCGTGACTGGCGTCATGTCACTGCTCGAGCCATTGGCAGATGCCCAGCCATTGCGCCAGGTCGCGCTGCACGCGGCCGGGCGCGACGTCGAAGATGGTCAGCCCGCGTGCCGCCAGATAGACGTAGTTCTGCGTCGGCCGCAGGGTGGCCAGCACCGGCAGGCCCAGCCCCTCGGTGAACTGGCGCAGCTGGTCGGCGGCGATGGTGCGCTCGTCCACCCGCATGCCGACCAGGCCGATGTCGCGCTTGTCGGCGCCCTTGGCCTCCACCAGGTGGTCGACGAATTCGCGCGTGGCGTAGATGTCGAAGATGCTGGGCTGCAGCGGCACCAGCACCTTGTCGGCGATGCGCAGCACCTCCTTCAGCTTGCTGCCGTGCAGGCCGGCGGGCGTGTCGAGCACGACATGCGTGGTGCCCTTGGGCGGGCGCACGATGAAGTCGCGCTGCACGTCCCAGGTGCTGATGGGGCGCGCGGCCTCGGGCCGCAGGCCCAGCCACAGGCGTGCCGACTGCTGCCGATCGACGTCGCCCAGCATCACGGCGTGGCCGCGGCTGGCGTAGTAACCCGCCACGTTGGTGGCCAGCGTGGACTTGCCCACGCCGCCCTTGGGGTTCGCGATCACCACCACCGGCATGACGTCATCCTTTCAAGCTGCGTTGTGTCGGGCACCGATGTTACCGGGTGTGCATGACCGCCTGCGGTGACGCACGAAATATGAGCAAAATCGGCCTCCAGCGCTTACACAGCAAGCGCAAGCAGCTATTTTTATGGTAGCAACTCAGAGCGCCAGCGCATCCCACACCAGCTTCAGCCCCGTCAGCAGCATGCCCGCGTAGATGAAGCGGTAGAACAGCTTCTGGTCGATGCGCCGCGCGATGCGCACGCCGATCCACACGCCCAGCGGCGCCAGCGGCAACAGCACCAGCGAGGTGGCCAGGTTGCGCCAGTCCAGCAGGCCCAGCCAGGCGTAGGGCAGCCACTTGGCCAGGTTGATGACGAAGAAGAAGAACGCCATGGTGCCGGTGAACACCACCGGCGACAGCCGCAGCGGAATCACGTAGGCATTGATGGGCGGCCCGCCCGCGTGCGCCACAAAGCTGGTGAAGCCCGAGGTGGCCGTCAGCAGCGCACCCACCCAACGCGGCGGTGGCGCGCCGTCGGCCCGCGGCGGAAACAGCAGCCGCTGCGCCAGAAACAGCAGCGTGAACACGCCCACGATGCCCGCCACCCACTGCGGCTGCAGCAGGCGGAATGACAGCGTGCCGACCACGATGCCCAGCAAGCCCCAGGGCAGCAGGAACGCCAGCAGCCGGCGGTCGAAATCCTTGCGGAAGGCGGCGATGCCCAGCAGGTCCATCACCAGCAGCACCGGCATCAGGATGGCCGCGGCCTGCGGCACTGTGACCACCAGCGCCATCATCGGTACCGCCAGCGAGCCGAAGCCGGCGCCAAAGCCGCTCTTGCTGATGCCCAGCAGCAGCACCGCTGGCACGGCCACGGCGTAGAACGTCCAGTCGGTGATGGGGTTCATGATCAAATCGCGCTGAAACGCTTATCCATCAAACGCTGCAAGCTATCAATATAGAAGCAAACCGGATGCATGCCAACGCCTGCGGCATCGTGTGAAAGCGGGCACTTTAACGGGGCCCGCGCTGCCGGGCGCGGGCCGGCCGGCGGCGCACCGGGCCGATAATCTGCCGCATGTACGACTTCTCGACCTGGGGGCCCACGGCGCGCTACACCGTGGAAGTGATCGGCACGGTGGCCTTCGCGCTGTCGGGCATCCTGGCCGGCGTGCGCAAGCGCATGGACATTTTCGGCATCTCGGTGCTGGGCTTTCTGGCCGCCTTCGGCGGCGGCACGCTGCGCGACGTGCTGCTGGACCGCCGCCCCTTCTTCTGGGTGGCCGAGGTCGAGATGCTGTGGCTGGTGATCGCCCTGTGCGCGGTGTCACTGGTGCTGCTGCGGCTGGGCCGCCTGCACGTGGGCGACAAGGCCATCCAGCTGGCCGACGCGCTGGGGCTGGGCCTGTTCGTGGCCAGCGGCGTGCAGTCGGCGCTGGTGGCGCAGCTGCCGGTGGTGGTGGCGGTGATGATGGGCGTGGTGACCGGCGTGTTCGGCGGCGTGATGCGCGACATCGCCTGCAACGAGATGCCCACCGCCTTTGCCGACCACCGCCCCTACGCCGTGTGCGGCTTCATGGGCGGCTGGATGTACATCTTCGGCGAATGGCTGGACTGGGCCGGCTGGGTGGTGGCGCTGGCCAGCATCGCCACCACCACGGGCCTGCGCCTGCTGGCGCTGAAGTTCGACTGGCGGCTGCCCGACTGGCGCAACGGCTGAGCGCCCCGCCCGCGCGCCGCCTCAGTCGACCGTGGCGCCCGACTGCTTGACCACCGGGCCCCACTTGGCGGTCTCGGCCTTGATGAAGGCCTCGAACTCGGCCGGCTTCTCAGGGTGCGCCACGGCGCCCTGCTCGGCCATCTGCTTGATCACTTCGGGCTTGGCCAGGATCTTCACCATGGCGTCGTTCAGCTTGGCCAGCACGTCGGCCGGCACCTTGCGGTTGGTGAACAGGCCGAACCACGAGGTGGCGTTGTAGCCCGGCACGCCGGCTTCGGCGATGGTGGGCACGTCGGGCAGTTCGGGGTAGCGCTTGTCGGTGGTGACGGCGATGGCGCGCAGCTTGCCCGCCTTCACGTGCTGGAAGGCCGAGGGCATGTTGTCGAACATGATGTCGGTCTGGCCGCCCAGCAGGTCGGCCACGGCGGGTGCGCTGCCCTTGTAGGGCACGTGCATCATGTCCACCTTGGCCATGCTCTTGAACAGCTCGCCCGACAGGTGGATCGAGGTGCCGCTGCCCGATGAGGCGTAGTTCACCTTGCCCGGGTTCTTCTGCGCGTAGTCGATCAGCTCCTTCACCGTCTTGTAGGGGCGCGAGGGGTGCGCCACCAGCAGGTTGGGCACCATGGCCACGCGCGTGATGGGCTGGAAGTCGCCCAGCGGGCTGTAGGGCAGCTTCCTGTAGAGCGACTCGTTGATGCCGTGCGTGCCCACCGTGCCCATGAACAGCGTGTAGCCGTCGGGCTTGGCGCGGGCGGCCTGCTGCGCGCCGATGTTGCCGCCGGCGCCGGCCTTGTTGTCGATCACCACGGGCTGGCCCAGTTCGCCCTCCAGCGCCTTGCCGACGATGCGCGCCAGGATGTCGGTGGTGCCGCCGGCCGAGAACGGCACGACCATGGTGATGGCCTTGGTGGGGTAGGCCTGGGCCAGCGCCATGCCGGGCAGTGTGGCGGCCACAGCCAGGGTGGCGGCCACGGCCAGTGCGCGGCGGCGGGGGAAGTTGGTGGAGGTCATGTCGGTTCCTTTCAGGTTCAGCGGTTGCGACGAAAAAATTTCAAGCCAAAACAGGCTCCAGCGCTTATGGGTCGGGCGCTGGAAGCTATTCATAAGTGAGCAAATTTCTCAAACACCGGCCACGCCCACGGTCATGCCGCCGCACACGTACAGCACCTGCCCGGTGACGAAGCCGCTGCGTGCGTCGAGCAGGAAGGCCGCGGCGTGCGCCACGTCCTCGGGCGTGCCCACGCGCTTCACGGGCACGGCATCGATGATGGCCTGCGTGCGCGGCGCGCCGGGCGGGTTGGCCTTGTCGAACAGTTCGGTGCGGATCGGCCCCGGGCCGATGGCGTTGGCGGTGATGCCGTGCGCGCCCAACTCCAGCGCCCATACGCGGGTCATGCCGATCAGGCCGGCCTTGGTGGCGCTGTAGGCGGTGCGCAGTTCCTTGCCCAGCGCGGCGCGCGAGGACATGTTGACAATGCGCCCAAAGCCCGCCGCCTTCATGCCCGGAAGCAACGCCTGCATGCACTGGAAGGCACAGCGCAGGTTGAGCGACAGCGCGAGGTCGAACTCGGCCAGCGTCTGGTGCTCGGCATCATTGGGCACCACCACACCGACGTTGTTAACGAGGCGCGTGATGGGGCCGCCGGCCAAGGCCTCGGCCAGTGCGCGGGCGGTGTCGTCGGGGCTGGACAGGTCGGCACGAATGCCGTTGCCCACGCGATCAATGATGACCGGCTCCCAGCCCTCGGCGCGGCAGCGCGCGGCCGTGGCCGCGCCGATGCCGCTGGCGCCGCCGGTGATGAGCACGCGCTCGGGTGTCGTCATCCGGCGATCAGACCTTTTCCAGAATCAGCGCGATACCCTGCCCCACGCCGATGCACATGGTGCACAGCGCATAGCGGCCGCCCGTGGCGTGCAGACGGTTGACCGCCGTGGTGGCCAGGCGGGCGCCGCTGGCACCCAGCGGGTGGCCCAGTGCGATGGCGCCGCCCCAGGCGTTGACGCGCTCGTCGTCGTCCTTCAGACCCAGCATGCGCAACACGGCCAGGCCTTGCGCGGCAAAGGCTTCGTTGAGTTCGATGACGTCGATCTGATCGAGCTTGAGGCCGGTCAGCTGCAGCACCTTCTCGGTGGCAGGCGCGGGGCCGATGCCCATCACGCGCGGCGGCACGCCGGCGGTGGCCATGCCGACCACGCGCGCCTTCGGCGTCAGGCCGTACTTGCCGGCGGTGGCCTCGTCGGCCAGCAGCAGCGCGCACGAGCCGTCGTTCACGCCGCTGGCGTTGCCGGCCGTCACCGTGCCATCGGGCTTGACCACGCCCTTGAGCGAGGCCAGCTTTTCCAGGCTGGTCTCGCGCGGGTGCTCGTCGGTGTCGACCACCACCGGATCACCCTTGCGCTGCGGAATCGTCACCGGCGTGATCTCGCGCGCCAGGTGGCCGGCCTTCTGCGCCGCCACGGCCTTGAGCTGGCTGGACAGGGCCATCCTGTCTTGCGCCTCACGCTCGATCTTGTAATCCACGGCCACGTTCTCGGCCGTCTCGGGCATCGAGTCGACGCCGTACTTTTCCTTCATCAGCTTGTTGATGAAGCGCCAGCCGATGGTGGTGTCGTACACAGCGTTGGCGCGGCTGAAGGCGCTTTCGGCTTTGGGCATCACGAAGGGGGCGCGGCTCATGCTCTCCACGCCGCCCGCTATCATCAGAGTAGCTTCTTCCGCTTTGATGGCGCGCGCTGCGGTGCCCAGGGCATCCAGACCGGAGCCGCACAGGCGGTTGATGGTGGCGCCCGGCACTTCCACCGGCAGGCCGGCCAGCAGGCTGCTCATGTGGGCCACGTTGCGGTTGTCCTCGCCGGCCTGGTTGGCGCAGCCGTAGAGCACGTCGGTGAGCGCACCCCAGTCGACCTTGGGGTTGCGTGCTATCAGCGCCTTGAGCGGGACGGCGCCCAGGTCGTCGGTGCGCACGCTGCTGAGGGCGCCGCCGTAACGCCCGATGGGCGTGCGGATGGCGTCGACGATGAAGGCTTGTTTCATGGTGTCTCCTGAAGAAAAAACGGTTTACCGGGCGATGGGCTGGCCGACCAGGCGCTGCAGTTCGTCGAACGGCAGGCCGTCCACGGCATCGATCAGGCGCAGCCCCTGCGGCGTGCATTCGAAGGTCGCCAAATCAGTGTAAATGCGCTTGACGCAGGCGATGGCCGTCAGCGGGTAGGTGCACTGGGCGACGATCTTGCTCTCGCCCTTCTTGGTCAGCAGGTCCATCATCACCCAGGTCTGCCGGGCGCCCACGGCCAGGTCCATGGCGCCGCCCACCGCGGGGATGGCACCGGGCTCGCCGGTGCTCCAGTTGGCCAGGTCACCCGTGACCGAGACCTGAAACGCGCCCAGCACGCACACGTCCAGGTGGCCGCCGCGCATCATGGCAAAGCTGTCGGCGTGGTGAAAGAACACGCCGCCCGGCAGCAGCGTGACGGGCTGCTTGCCGGCGTTGATGAGGTCGTAGTCCTCGCTGCCCGCCGCCGGCGCCGGGCCCATGCCCAGGATGCCGTTCTCGCTGTGCAGGATGACCTCGCGCCCTTCAGGGATGTGGTTGGCGACCAGGGTGGGCTGGCCAATGCCGAGGTTGACGTACGAGCCGTCTTCGATGTCCTGCGCCACGCGCCGGGCCAGCTCGTCTTTGCTTCGTTTCTGATAGCTTTTCACGCTTGTTCTCCTTGCGCCGGATGCCGATCAGGCCGCGGCCTTGAAGCCGCCCGCCATCGTCGCCTGGCGCGGCACCTTGACGATCTTGCTGACGAAGATGCCGGGCGTGACGACGCTCTCGGGGTCCAGCTGGCCCAGCTCCACCACCTCGTGCACGCTGGCCACGGTGAATTGGGCCGCCATGGCCACCACGGGGCCGAAGTTGCGCGCGGCCATGCGGTAATTCAGGTTGCCCCAGCGGTCGCCGCGCTCGGCCTTGACCAGCGCCACGTCGCCGTGGATGGGGTACTCGAGCACGTAGTCGCGGCCGTTGATGCGGCGCGTTTCCTTGGGGCTGCCGTCGGCGTTCAGCGCCAGTTCGGTGCCGTAGCCGGTGGGCGTGAAGAAGGCACCCACGCCGGCGCCGGCAGCGCGCATGCGCTCGGCCAGGTTGCCCTGCGGCACCAGTTCCAACTCCACTTTTTTGGCACGGTACAGCTCGTCGAACACGTAGCTGTCGGCCTGGCGCGGAAAGCTGCAGATGACCTTACGCACGCGCCCGGCCTTGAGCAGCGCGGCGATGCCGTGGTCGCCGTTGCCGGCGTTGTTGCAGACGATGGTGAGGTCGGTGGCGCCCTGTTCGATCAGGCCGTCGACCAGTTCGTTGGGCAGGCCGGCGGTGCCGAAACCGCCGACGAGCACGGTCGAGCCATCCTTGACATCGGCCAGTGCCTCGGCCACCGAGGCGGCGATCTTGTTGATCATGGAAAGGTCTCCTGGGACAGGCGGTGCGCTGGCAGATGCCCAGCGCGCCCGCCGAAACACGTCGGACGATCGAGCTGCGCCGGCATCCACGCCGGCCAAGGCAAACTCGATCTCGAAATTTGTTCTTATTACGAACACTTGTTCGTATAATGAATGAATTGTAGAGGTCTGGAGGCCTTTTGTGAAGCCCGCCCACCCCACCGAATCCCCCGGCCACCCGGCGCACGCTGTCGCGCCCGCGACGGAGGCGCCGCGCCCCGGCGACAGCTACGTGCAGTCCTTCGCGCGCGGGCTGGAGGTGATCCGCTCCTTCAACGCCAGCGCGCCGCAGCAGACGCTGTCGGAAGTGGCCGCGCGCACCGGCCTCACGCGTGCGGGTGCGCGGCGCATCCTGCTCACGCTGCAAACGCTGGGCTATGTGCACAGCGACGGCAAACTGTTCCGCCTGACGCCGCGCATCCTGGACCTGGGCTTTGCCTACCTGTCGTCGATGCCGATCTGGAACCTGGCCGAGCCGGTGATGGAGGACCTGTCGACCCAGGTGCAGGAGTCCAGCTCCATCGCCGTGCTGGAAGGCACCGACGTGGTTTACGTGCAGCGCGTGGCCACGCACAAGATCATGAGCGTGAGCCTGGTGCCCGGCTCGCGCCTGCCGGCCTGGTGCACCTCGATGGGCCGCGTGCTGCTGGCCGCGCTGCCCGAGGGCGAGGCGCGGGCCCTGCTGCAGGCCAGCCCCATCGCCGCGCACACGCGCCGCACGATCACCGACCTGACGGCGCTCATGGCCGTGATCGCGCAGGTGCGCGCGCAGGGCTGGGCGCTGGTAGACCAGGAGCTGGAAGAAGGCCTGATCTCGGTGGCCGCGCCCATCACCGGCCGCGCCGGCCAGGTGCTGGCCGCCATCAACGTCAGCGGCCAGGCCAACCGCACCAACGCGCGCGCCATGCAGACCGACATCCTGCCGCCGCTGCTGCAGGCGGCCCGGCGGATTTCGGGGCTGCTGGCGGGGCGCTGAGGAAGCGCTTTCATAAAAAAGATAGCTGCTGACGCCCTGTGAAAGCCGGTTTCATATCGATTTATATCTGAAACCCTTTTGCAGTGTGCGCAAGCAGCTATCTTTTTATTTTAAAGATCAAGAAATCTTGGATTACGCGCGGGCCGCATCCGCTGTGTGGGAGCGGGCTTGCCCGCGATCAAGCGGCCGGCGTGGCGAGTCGCGGCATC